>NZ_JBJGED010000018.1:0-155962 GCF_045062745.1 Paenibacillus sp. HJGM_3 | reverse complement strand
CTGCCGGTCAACACGTACTTATTCAGCTTGTTGAAGCGGTCATACCCTTCCAGCAGCACGTCCTTGTACTTCGTCCAATCGACCTTCTGACCCAAATACGCAGCCTGGAACTCTTTGTCCTTGACACCCTTGTTCGCGAACGTCCAATGGAACACGTTGCCGATCGCGGTCGCCCATTTGCCGGCGTAGACCAGGAGCGGGACACCTTTCGCTTTGAGCTTCTCGCCCGCATCCAGGAACTCTTCCCATGTCTGCGGCGGCTTCGAATACCCGACCGATTCCAGCAGCGGAATGTTGTATGCGAGCCCTACGAACCCGAGGCCGGTCGGGAATACCGCCATCTTCCCGTCCACGGTAACGCCTTTGCGAATATCGTCCGAGAACGACTTGGCCGCTTCCAGCTGACTTAGATCATACAGATAGCCCGCCTTGTTGGACAACGTCGTGAGCTCGTGCAGAGCGTTCAGCTGATAAATGTCCGGCATTTCCGCCGTCGTGATCATCGTCTGCAGCTTGGCGTTCCGTTGATCCGCCGGCAGCGTTTCCAGCTCCACTTTGATTTCCGGATGCACCTTGTTGAACTCGCCGATCATGCCGAGCACCGTGTCCCGGTTGACGATGAGCCCTTCAGCGATTTGCATTTTGAGCGTAACGCTCTTCTTCTCGGGCGGCGAGCTGCCGGACGGCGTGCTATTACCGCCCGTGGCGGGCTCTCCGCTGGAGCACCCTACAATCAGAACGAGCAGCAGCGTACAGATGACACCCCATGCGATCGATTTACGGAACATGGCGAAACCCCCAATTTGGATAGATTGCCCTCATTATAAAGCGGTTTCAAAAGTCATTCTATCCTACGGAATTTGCGTCTCACTCATACAAAATTGCTTCATCACGACACTCGTGCCCCCTCCTGGTGCGCTCTGCAAATGTATACTCGCTTGGTCGGATTGAAGCAAAAACCGCTGCGCGGTCACGTAGAGTCCGGTTCCCCACTCCTTCAGCCCGTCCACATTGTCACGAGTCAGATGCAGATCGACCGGTTCCGCGAAGCCCCGCCCGTCGTCGCGAACTTCGAACACCAGGAAGCCGTCTTCCCGATAGCCTCGGATCAGCAGCCGGTTGCCGCTTCGGCCCGGTTCGAACCCATGAATGAACGCATTTTCGATAATCGGCTGCAGGATAAGCTTGTGCACTTTGCACGACATGATCCGGTCGTCGAAATCCAGCCGAACGTCCACCCGCTCCCCGAACAACTGCTGCTGCAGGAACAAATAGTCCCTCAGCCACTTGATCTCCTCCGCGCACGTCACCTTCTCCCCGGGCCGGGTCGTCGTATATCGCATAATGACGGACAGCGCGACGATCAAGTCCGACGCCTTGTCCGGATTGTCTTCATAAACGCGGCTCTGAATCAGGTCGAGCATGTTGTAGATGAAATGGGGATTGATTTGGCTTTCCAGCGATTTCATTTGAAACGCCAGCTTTTCTTGGTAATCCTTCTGCTGATTCTCGAACAGGCGCTTAATCTCCGTCGTCATTTCATTGAAAATCTCGGAGAGCATCCCCAGCTCGTCCGTGGACGACTGAACGATCTTCACGTGGAAATGGCCTTCCTTCGCTTTCCTCATCTTGTCGGCGAGCACGTACAAGGGCTTCAGCTGGCGCGTCAGGAAGCCGATGATCGCCGCCAGCATGACGAAGTTGGCCACGACGAACAGGCCGTTGTTCCGAATCATACCTACGATATAGCTTTGCGACAGCCGCTCGCTGGACAAGTAGGCGCTGACCTCCCAAGCGTACGGATCGAGCTGTTGATGGAAAATATGCGAAGAATGCACCGGAATATGGTCTTCCGGGTCGTTCGTATACACGCGGCGTCCGTCCAGGGACGTCACAACCGTCTTGATCAGCTCATTGTCGGAGGGGGATTTCAGCACCTTGGCGAAAAGGGACGCGTCTACGGTCAGCATGCTAATCCCCGCGGGCAACAGATCGAACGGGCTTCGGATCACTTGGCCGAAGGAGAAGTAGATCGACGTATCCTCGAGCTGGAAAAAAGAGCGGTGAGCCGGCAGCACCGTATTGATCGGCCCGTTGTCGGCCACTTGCTGGAACCATGCTTCTTCCTTGTAATTGGACACCAGGCTCAAAAATTGGGCTCGTCCCGGACTATTGGACCGTTGATAGATCAAATCGCCGTCCATCGAGAAGAAGCTGAACGTGATCTCGTCTTCCGCTTGGCTGAAGAACTGGCGGCTCAATTGGGTGAAGACGGCATTCAGATAGGGGTCGCTGCGGAGGGTGGGCCCGTCCGAGCCCGAAGTCAGCTTCTCGAAGAGCACGGGTTCGGTTTGGTAGTCCCGGTACAAATAGTCGTTCATCCGCTCGATCGTGACGATATTCTGCATAAGCGAGGCGATCGAGTCGTTTAGGATTGTCTCGTACTGGTTGACGACAATATTCCGGGTTGTGCCCAACCACGATTGGAACAGGACCATTTCGAAGAACAGAATGGGGATGCTGATAAAAACGATGAAGCCGATCACCATTTTTTTGCGCAGCGATGATTTGATGGGGTGGTAGATCGTGTTTCTCATAATGGAAGCTCTCGGGCGGCTGCAGCGTATTGTTTGAATTCCGTGGGGGACAGGCTCGTATGCTTGCGGAACAACCGGCCGAAGTAAGTCATGTTGCCGAAGCCGGTCAGCTTGGCGATATCGCCGATTCGAAGCTCCGTATTCGCCATCAGCGTCTTGGCGAGCTCGATGCGGAAGCCGTTCAGATACGCGATCAAATTCGTGCCCACCTTCTTCGCGAACAGGCGGCACAGGTGGCTAACGCTAACATGCAGCCGATCGGCGAGGCTGTTCAAGGCGATCGGGTTCCGGTACTCCGATCCGATAATGCTGAGTACCTGAAGCACGAGCTCGTCCGTAATTTGTTTCTCCCGAATCGTAAGGTTCAAGTGACATTCTGCATAGTCGTCCAGCGGATACGATGGCGCTGCGGCGACCGAAACGGTATAAGGGGCATGGAGTTCAGCCGGTACGTGTTTCTCGGCGGCGACCCGCTCCATCACTTCCTCCAGCATGCTGTTCGAGATCGGCTTCAGCAAATAATCGAACGCTCCTCCGCGAATCGAGCGCTGCGTATACGGGAAATCGGAATAAGCGGTCAAGATGATGCACTTGGTGTGACGCTTCACTTCTTTGCTTAGTTGCTCCATCAGTTGAAGGCCGTCCAGATGCGGCATGCGAATGTCGATGAACGCCGCGTCGGGCCGGGTCGTTTGGATCAAGCTCAATCCGTCGCGTCCGTTGTAGGCTTTTCCCACGATTTCATAGTCCTCATGCAGCCTGGAGATTCGTTTGGCGAGCGCGTTGCACAGCTCCTGCTGGTCTTCCACGACGACGATGCGCACGGTCAGCACCTTCTCTTGTTAGATAGTGACTTGTTATTTCTTAAAGTAAGCGCAACCAATAGGATCTGTCAATGTGTTTGCCGAGAGCCGTACGAGCAGCGGGTCAAGCGCTAGTCCCAACAATTGATGCAGAATACATAAATTAGCCTGCTTCTACAATCCATCATGATGAAGGTATGAACAAACAATCCATTCAGCCAAGGACACCATCGTTTCTCGGATTGAAACACAATAAATTCGCTGTACCTGTGGCCCATAATACGGTCAACAAGCTTTAGTCCGAAGTTCTTAGCGTCTTTCCCATGTTGAAAAGGCGAATTCCCGTATACGTCCCCGTGGAATAATAAAGATGCAATCTCCCCATCCAAACAAAATGTATCGACTGTGTTGAAATAACTAAATAATTTATAATCTACCTTATCCATCATTAGCTCCGGGATGTGCTGAAGGATGTGCGGGTTGCATAAGAACATGCGTATAAAATCGAGGGCAAGAAACTCTCTTCTGGAAACAAAGTAATCGAAACAATGGTTTTCCTCAATGAAAAAGCATTTAAAAATATGTGTAGGAAAATACACATTCAAGATGTTCTTAAACTCAGCGAACTCAGGATCCTGTAGTTCTCGGGGAGAAAACTGAATCGTTTTCCACATCGACTTAATTTCGCTTTCAGTGGGTCTGACACCATCTATTCTCTCAAGCATAAAACCACTCCCTCCATGTCACTTACACCAATTTGAACAAATTATTTCCAAATGTAACAGATGATTTCGTCCTATTTTTGAGCATTAAGAGGTAAAGTCACAGCCACTAATCTCCGATTCAAAAAAAAGAAGTCCTTATTTTCAAGGACTCCTTACTCTTATGTTTCAGCTTGAAATAAGATTATTCACTTATTGATCTAACGCTACATGGCATACCGAATGAGCGAAGCTCCCTGCGTATAGTAAAGATTGCCGAATTCGTCCTGAGCCAAGTATCCTCCGGCTTGATCCGTAATGACTTCAATCGCTTTGACTGTAGGATCGATCCGGAACAGATTTCCGATCAGCGTGCCATATACGTTTCCGTCTTGGCGGATCAGCATTTTCGGAATTTGCGACGTTGCCGTTACGCTCGGAAACGCCAGTTCGAACTTGTCGAACGTATTCGTCTGCGGGTCCAGGATGAAGAAGTATCCCATCGCAAAGCCCCAAATTTTCCCGTCCGGTGCAGCGATCAGCTCCCGAACCGTACCCAGTCCCGATACCGGCAGCTCGATTAGGGTCGACTCGCCGGTGGCCAAGTTGATTTTGGCGATCTTGGCGCTCGTTTCCCCGCCCTCTGCGAGGGAGCCGGCATAGACATATCCGTTTAAGTATGCGGTAGAAACAATGCCCTGATTCGGCACGACGTTCGGATAAACCTTGGACTCGCCCGTCACCGTGTCGTAGATGGCCACAGCCCCCTGCACCTTGCCGTACTCAGGAACTGTGCCTATAAACAATTTCCCTTCGGCCGCCGACATGCCGAACGGACGATCCTGCCCGTAGGGGTACAAGTCCAGCACTTGCTTAGGCGGATTATTCGGTCCTATCGGAGACGTTGCATCGAATTCGTAAATTTTGGCTCGCGGATAGATCCCGAAATAGAGCTTATTGCCGTAGGCGGTCATCCCTTCCGCTTGGCCGACTCCGCTGAACTCCCGCTGAAGATCGCTTCGCATCGGCGTGTATATGCCCGCTCCTCCTACCAAGTATCCGGAAGTATAAATGTTGCCGTCCGGACCGGAGGCCAAGCTGCGAATTTGAGTCGGGACGCCGGGAACTTCGACGTTCTCAGTCGTGATTTGCCCGGTTGTAAAATTATATTTCAGAATGACAGGCGCCTTCGGACTGGAATAAATGCCGACAAGCGTATCGCCCGGGTAGCGGACTTGATCCTCAAGGCGAACAATCTGAAGCGGCTTGGCGTCGGAGAATGGCCCTTGAGCTACGACCGTCGACGTCTTCGACTCCAGCTCATACGCATGCAATGCGCCGCTCTTAATAAAATACACCTTCCCGTCATACACCCGAGATACGCCGTCCGACTGCATGCCCGTTAACTGCGTATCCTGCGACAGCGTACCGTCTGCTGCAATGTCGAAGACGGCCGTCCGGTATGTGCGGGCCACGGTTGCAAAAAGCTTGTCGCCCCTCACGCGCATGTTATAGACGAACGCGTCCGTCTTGTAAGTGTCCGGCAGCACCTCGACTCCTTCTCCGGTATCCGCATTCAGGCTGACCAGCTTGGCGTGGGCGCCGATCCCTGCATAAATCGTGTTGTGCACGGGATCGTATTCGATGCTGCGGACGTACTGTTCACCGGCGGCAACAGGCTTGCTGCCGATTTGTCTATAGCCGCTAGCCGGGTCGTACTCGAACACCGCCGCGTTCGGATACGTGCCCCCGTATACTTTGCCGTTCAACCCTGCCGCTAAGGCCCAGACGTACGACTCGCCCTGGATGGGCTGCCCCAGATCGATGGCCGCCGACTGCCCCGGGATATACCTGTACAAGTGTCCGTTCGAGTATGTGCCAACGTATATACTGCCATCCGATGCCGCTACGGCTCCCCAACCTCCGGATGCTCCCGGCAGCGGATAGGTACCCTTAATTTGGCCGGAATTCACGTCAACTGCAGCCAGCTTCGCCGGAATCGCATTCCCTCCGCCCACCAAGCCGTCGATCACGGTATAGAGCACATCGCGGCCCGACGCATCTTTACCGTGTACGGCGGAATGGTAAGCCGCGGTTGTAATTTGCGTGCCCAGATTCGTCATTTGCTTCGTAATCAGAACGTCGTCAAAATAGATTTGCCCTATATTGGCTTTGTCCGTGTACAGCATCGTCGTGACATAAGCGGTAAGCGGTGGAGCCTGCGCTTTGACCTTGAGAGTTTGCCACTCCTCCTCGGATGGCTCGGCTTTCGCGGACTCCGTGCCCAGAAGCTTCCCGCCCGCATCGTAAAACCGAATATACAGCTGAGCGTTGCGCCCTTCCAAGTAGGCTCTTGCGTAGGCGAAATACGTTTCCCCCGGCACGGCGTCCAGCTGCTCGCTCTCCGCTCCGAATGAGTGGCAGAACGGACTGCCTGTGAGCTTCAGACTAGACGTTCCGCTATACGCTTTTTCTGTGGATGTGGAGACCTGCTTCCCGCAGCCGCGTTCATCCGCTTTCTGTTCATGCTTCGGCTTATTCAGCTCGAGCACAGGCGTCCAACCGGTGAGGCCCGATTCAAAGCTGTAATTCGGGATCAGCATGTCCGCCGCGGAAGCCGAAGCGGATAGTCCGGCTGCCGCCCCCATTGTTATGACTGCCGCCATGGCTATCTTCATCATCCACGTGCTCCATCTTCTCTTCACTCTTTTTCCCTCCCATTCTTGTCGATCCCGTCCCGGAATCCTCAACATTCCATTAAGAGTAACAACCGTAAGCGTTTGCGCAGGTAAAAGGTTATCCCCTCCCTCAGGTCAATTTTCTGAACAGGCAGTTCTAATTGTAATCGGCTCTACGGAACCGAATGTCACAAAATGAGTTTGGCCGCAGTCACTTTTTGCCCAAATATTCCATCGGCTAACAGCTCTCTATGGTACAATCCAAGTATGAAGAAGCAAAGGACTACGACGCCGAACCCGATGTGACAGGAGGGAAACGCTCCATGACCTTGTATCCCCGCTTCCACAATCCGATGGATATGGCCAGCTTCTCGGAAGGCCAGCTCCCCATGTATGTGCTGTGTAACAAACGCTATCATTCCGCTTTGCATTATCACGATTTCGCGGAATTGCTGCTCGTCGTGGAAGGCTCCGGCTATGAAATCATCAACGGACAGCGCCATTCCATGCGCCCGGGTACCGTGTCCGTTCTGCTGCCGCACCACATGCATGAATTCCACAGCGATAACGGGAAGCCGATCGTCGTGTACTGCTGTATGTTCGACTACTCCATTTTGCTAAGCTCGCCATACGATCGTGAGCTCGGCATGAAGCTGCTGGAGATGGGCTCGCGATTCCCGTTTTTTTATGACCTGGGCGACGAGCAGTTCCCCGTTATCCGAACGCTCATTGAACAAATGATAGAGGAATATCGCGGGAAAGCCTCGGGGAAGGATACGATGCTGAAGTCGAAGCTCTTGGAGGCGCTTTTGCATCTCCTGCGCTATTACGAGGAAAGCGCTATGGACCTGGATGCCTTAACGGCCAAATCGAACCCGCGGGAGATGAACTCGATCTGGAACTTGATCCATTTCGTTCACGTTCATTCCAACCAGCCGTTATCCCTTCAGGCCTTGTCGAATTATTTTCAGCTGAGCCCATCCTATATAAGCCGCTCGTTTCGCCAGTATGCCGGTAAAAGCTTTCTGGAGTATTTGCATGCCCTCCGAATCAACCGGGCGGCGACGCTCCTGGCCACGACCGACATGCCGGTTTCGGATATTTCCGAAGAGGTCGGCTGCGAACATTTTCGCAGCTTTTCCCGGCGGTTCAAGCAGTTGAAGGGCTGCACGCCGATCGAGTATCGTAAAGCCCATCGCCGCGGCCAAACGTCAAGCGATGCCCGCAGCAGCATCTTGTTGTAGTCCTTGCGATCCTGCCTATAGGCTCGCTTACTCCTGCAGCTTTGAAGTGAATTCCACCCCTCGCCGGCTCACGCGGTAAACAAGCTCGCCTTCGCGGTCGGTCCGGTGCAGACGCGCGCCGGAAGCCTGGATACGCTTGAGCACCTGAGGGTTCGGGTGGCCGTAGCTGTTCGTTGCGCCTACGGAGATGACCGCATCGATCGGCCGCCAGTAGGACAACCAGTCCGACGAAGTGGACGTCTTGGAGCCATGGTGGGCGATTTTAAGCACATCGATTGGTGGAACGACGGCTGGTGCAGCGGAGGCGGCATGGGCGGATGCATTGGATTCTCGCAGCACCATCAGCTCCATCTCCTGCTCCGCCCCGATATCGCCGGTGAACAAAAACCGGGTGTCGAACATCTCCATCAGCAGGACGAGCGAGGCTCCGTTCTGCTCCTGGACCAGGCTCAGGCCCGCCGCTCCTGCATCGGGCGGGGCCAGCACCGTCAGCCCGGTTGCGCCATCCAGCCCGAGCTGGTCTCCCGCTCCGGCTCCGAGCAGCTCCACGCCGTGCTCCAGCGCGGTCTCGAACAGCTGTCTTGAGCTCTCGTTGCCCTTCCACGTATCGTTGAACAGGAGCCGCTTCACCGGCATTTGCTCCAGCACCGCCAGCAGCCCGCCGATGTGGTCGGCGTCCTGGTGACTGACGACGACGTAGTCGAGCTCGTGGATGCCACGTTTCTTCAGCAGCGGCACGAGCAGCTTGGCGCCCACTTCATAAGGGTCGCTCCGCTCCTTCCATTCCTCGCCCGGCTTGCGGAACGAGAGCGTGCCGCCGCCGTCGATGAGCATGGTGCGCCCTTGCGGGGTGCGGATGAGGATCGCGTCGCCTTGCCCGACATCGAGGAAGCTCACCGAACCGGGTTGGCTGCTCGCGGGTTTGAATGCAGCCGGCTCATAAGCGTACGCCAGCAGCGCAAGCGTACCGCACAGCACGGCGGTGAGCGGCCACGCCCCCCTTCCCTCTCTCGCACGCTCGAACGCCTTGTAAATCAGCGCTAGTGCGACAAAATAAGCGCCGATCCACAAGAGAGGCGGGGTCGGCCATATTGTTTGCGTGACGCGGTAAGCCGCGCCCTGGTCCACGAGCCAGAATGTGACATGGTTGCTCGCTTCGGCGAGCCAGGCCGCCCCTCTCCCCGCGGGCAGCCAGATCAGCGAGACAAGCAAGGCGACCGACCCTAGCGGCAGCGTAACGAAGCTGATGAACGGTACGAGCAGCATATTGGCGAGCCAGGACAAGAGCGAGAGCGAGTTGAAGTAATAGATCGAGATCGGAAACGAAATGAGCTGGGCCACGGTGGTCACCGAGATCGCGGAGTTCAGCCATGGAGTGCGGATCGGGAGGAGCCGGGAAAAACGCGGAACACCCACGATAAGCCCGGCTGTCACGAGGAACGACAGCTGGAAGCTGACATTGAATAAGTAGTACGGCTCCCAAGCGAGCATGAGCAGCGCCACCGCACTTAGAAGGTGCAGTCCGTCCTTCAGCAACCCCCGTCTCGCCGCATACAAGGCGATCATCGCCATCAGCCCGGCGCGGACCACGGAGGGAGAGCCGCCGGCCAAGGCGGCATACAAAGGGACGAGCGCCATCGTGACGACGAGCATCTTCTCCCGCGTCAGGCCCAGCAGCCGCAGCAAGCCCATGCAGCCGGCCACGAACACCGCCACGTGCAGCCCCGAGATTGCAAGCACGTGCGTCAAACCGAGCCGGGAAAACTGCTGGTACCGGTCCGGATCGAAATCCTCCGTGATGCCCAGCACAAGGCTCTTCATATAGCCGGCTTGGACGGAATCGAACAGCCCGTCAAAGCGATCGCCCAGGAATGCGCGGGCTTCGTCATTCCATCGCATCACCGTAAGCGGCGACCATTTAGAGTGATCGGACGAACGGGTCGCAGCAACGGAACCAAGCCCCTTAACGGACACGGTCGCGTGGATATGGTGCCAATACAAATAGCGGCGGTAATCGAACCCGCCGAAGTTGCGGGCCGGCTCGGGGAGCTTCAGCGTGCCGGCGAAGCGGATCCGGTCGCCTCTTCCCCAACCTTCCGCCACATCCTGGTCCTGGCGCTCCAGCAGCCGAACGGACACTTGCAGCAATTCCGGACGGCGCAGCAGCTTGTTTGCGTCCCTTGCGTCCCTTGCATCCGTTGCATCCGTTGCATCCGTTGCGTCGGACGCTCCCGTTGTTCCGCTCCCGAATGTGACATGATCCGCTCGAACGGTGAACGCCGCCCGATCGCCATCCACCTCTACCGAGGAAACGATGGCCCCTTCGACGCTCACCTCCCGGCCATGCGCTTCCCGGTACGCAATGCCGGACGTATTGCGGGCGTCATGCCCTTGATAGTAGCAAGCAGCGAGAAGGAAGAGAAGCGCCATGGACACATACCGGCTGCCCGGAGGCTTGAACATCCCGACGAGCGCCCAAACCAGGAGGGCGATCCCTCCCGTTCTCCAACCGAGCCATGACACACCGGCATATTCAGCCCATACGTACCCGGCGGTCCAAAGCACGGCAGCCTGCACGATCGGTCTGTTCCTCACCCTAAGCCCCTCCTTCCCCACGAACCTTATTCGGCTGCTCGATCAAAAAGCCAAAAAACCTCTCCCGCCTAAGCGAGAGAGGTTCTTCCCCTCGAGATTGCCGATTCAGTTGGTTACAATCGCGATGGTCCCGGCAGGCGGTTCGTACGCCGCCAACTCGCGGAACACGATGCCCTTCGTCTCCATCATCTTCGAGACTTTCTCCTGGTCCTTCGGGTATTTGCGATGATACACAATCTCGACGATCCCGCTGTTCGCCAGCATGTTCGCGCACGTCCAGCACGGCTGGTCGGTCACATACACGGTGGAGCCTTCCCGGTCGTCGCGGTCCGTGAACAGCAGCAAGTTCTGCTCGGCATGAATGGTCCGAATGCAGCGCTCTTTTTTCACCATCGTCTCCTGACCGTCCTGCAGCTTCACCTCGAACTCCTCCACGAGCATACAGCCCTCTTCCGAGCAATCCGGCATCCCCATCGGAGCGCCGTTGTAGGCGGTACCTAGCAGCTTCTTGCCTTGAACGAGCACCGCACCAACGTGTCTGCGCGGGCACTGGGAACGGGTCGATACCATATAAGCGATGTCCATGAAGTACGTATCCCAATCTTTGCGCGGCGGATGGACGGTCAGATCGTTCATCGATTCGTTCATCGCCTCACCCTTGCTGGCTCGCCCGGATCGCCTGATCGAGGTCGTACACGATATCGTCGATCGATTCCGTGCCGACGGACAAGCGGATCATACCCGGCGTAACGCCGGTCGATTCGAGTTCCGCCCCTTCCAGCTGGCTGTGCGTCGTGCTGGCCGGATGTATGATGAGCGACTTGGAATCGCCGACATTGGCAAGGTGGGAGAACAGCTTGACATTCTCGATCACTTTTTTGCCCGCGGCAAGACCGCCCTTGATGCCGAACGTCAGGATCGCGCCTTGCCCCTTGCTCATGTACTTCTGTCCGAGCTTGTAGTAAGGGTGATCTTCGAGCCCCACATAGTTAACCCACTCGACCGCCTCATGATCCTTCAGGAACTTCGCGACCTGGATCGCATTGGAGCTGTGGCGCTCCATGCGCAGGTGCAGCGTCTCCAGACCTTGCAGCAGCAGGAACGAGTTGAACGGCGAGATCGCCGCCCCGATATCGCGAGCCAGCTGGACCCGGGCTTTGATAATATACGAGATCGGACCGAGCGCGTCCCAGTACACGAGTCCGTGGTAGCTGGGATCCGGCTCCGTGAACCCGGGGAACTTGCCGCTTTCCTTCCAATTGAACTTGCCTCCGTCCACGATGACGCCGCCGATCGATGTGCCGTGGCCCCCGATGAACTTCGTCGCCGAATGGACGACGATATCCGCGCCGTGCTCGATCGGTCGCATCAAGTACGGGCTCGGCAGCGTATTGTCGACGATGAGCGGAATGCCGTTCTCATGCGCGATCGCAGCGACCGCTTCCACGTCCAGCACGTCGCCCTTAGGATTGCCGAGGGACTCGGCGTACAAAGCCTTCGTCTTTGGAGTAATCGCCTTGCGGAAGTTCTCCGGGTCGCTTGGGTCGACGAAACGGACTTGAATGCCGAGCTTCGGCAGCGTATTCGCGAACAAATTGTATGTGCCGCCGTACAAGCTGGACGCCGAGACGATCTCGTCGCCCGCGGAGGCGATATTCAGGAGGGCGTATGTAATCGCGGATTGACCCGAAGAGGTCGACAGCGCTCCGACCCCGCCCTCGAGGGCGGCGATCCGCTTCTCGAACACGTCGGACGTCGGGTTCATCAGACGCGTGTAGATGTTGCCGAATTCCTTCAACGCGAACAAATTCGCCGCATGCTCGGCATCCCGGAACCCGTAGGATGTGGTCTGGTAAATCGGTACGGCGCGGGACATCGTAGTCGGATCGATCTCTTGTCCTGCGTGAACGGCTAACGTGTCCAGCGATAATTTGCGTTCTTCTGCCATGAATGCATAGCCTCCCTAATCTCTAATTCTATCTATCTATCAACACTTCCTTATTTTCTCATATCCCGCCGTAAAATAAAAGACTGGTGCCATTTATTCCGCTACGATACGGTCTTTGATAGATTCGTAGAGCTTGGCGCCGATTCCCTTCACGTTCATGAGCTCTTCCGGCTTGCGGAAAGCTCCCGCCTTGGCCCGATAATCTAGGATCGCCTGAGCCTTGGCCGGCCCGATGCCGGGCAGACGGTCCAGCTCCGCCAGCGTCGCTTGATTGAGATTGAGCTTGCCGGATACGGGCCCTCCCGGCGATGGTGCAGCTGACACTGTAGCTGCCGGCGATGCCGGTGGTACGGCGGTTGAGCGCGGGGCTGCGGTTGGAGACGGTGCAGCGGTTCGGGATGGGGAAGGGGATGACAGCGGCGATGGAGTTGGCTTGACCGCAGGCCCGTCAGTGGCGATCAGAGCGGCCATGTCGGCGTTCCGGTCTTGCAGCCCCCGGCTGGACACCGGTCGCTTCCACGGCCGCATCATCCCCAGCACGAGGACGATCAGCACGAGGGCCGCGACGGCACCGCACCATAACGCCTGCCTATTCCTTGTATGTCGCATGAGGCTCCTCCTCTCTCAGTTTGTCTAGGAGATTTTCCTATTTTACATTTGGGTAGCATAAGATTCGACAATCTCGCATATACATGTTAGAAAGGCTTGGTTCGTGTCTTGGCCGTGGAAACGTCTAGGAGGGATTCTTCATGAAGGTTGGATTTATTGGGACGGGCAGTATGGGGAGCATGCTAATCGAGTCCTGGATTCACTCGGGAGCTCTACAGGCAGAAGAAATCGTAGCCAGCAACCGGACCTTCGGGAAAGTGAAGCTTCTGTCCGAGCGGTACCCCGGGTTAACGGCGGCTAGGTCCAATATGGAAGTGGCCGCGACGTGCGAATTGCTGTTCCTGTGCGTGAAGCCGGTTGAATATAAAAAAGTGCTCGACGAGCTCAAGGGAGCGCTCTCCCCCGGCCAAATCGTCGTTTCAATCACGAGCCCGGTGCTCATTAAGCATTTGGAAGATTTGCTGAACTGCAAAGTGGTGAAAATGATCCCCAGCATTACGAACTATATGCGGAGCGGGGCTTCCCTTATCATGTACGGGAAGCATGTAACCGCGGCCGACAAGCTAAGGCTGGAGGGGTTGTTCAGTGCTATCAGCACGCCGCTGGAAGTGGAAGAAGACCATACGCGGATTTGCTCGGACTTGTCGAGCTGCGGCCCGGCGTTTCTCGCCTTCTTCCTCGAGAAGCTGATCGACGCCGCGATCGTCGAAACCGGCATCCCCCGCGAGGAAGCGACGCGCCTGTCGGCCGAGATGCTGCTCGGCACCGGCAAACTGCTGACTGCAGGCGGCTTCACGCCCGCCTCGCTGCGCGAGCGCGTATCCGTCCCCGGCGGCATCACCGCCTCGGCGATCAAGCTGATGGAGAAGGAGCTCGACGGGATGTTCAATCGGCTGATCGGCATTACCCACGCGAAGTACCACGAGGATATCGAGAAGGTCGAGAATTTGTTTTACGGCAAAATCGTCGAGTAACCGATGAAAAAACAAAGCTTACCTGCCCGGACGAGGACGCGTGTCTCTTCGTCTTAAGACAGGTAAGCTTTTCTCTTTCCCCACAAAGTGAAGTTAAGCTCTGTAGCATATTCCGATTACTTTGCGGGGGCCCCCAAAAAACAATTCCCGCAAAGTGAACCTTAACCCACGACCAGGTTTACGAGCTTGCCCTTCACCGCAATCACTTTTCGGACGGACCGGCCGGCGATCATCTCCTGCACTTTCTCCAACCCGAGCGCGATGTCCTGCATCGCCGCTTCGTCAGTGTCGTTCGCGATCTTGACACGGTCGGCGATCTTGCCGTTCACCTGTACGACAATCTCGACCTCGTTGTCCACCGTCAGCGCTTCGTCGTACGTCGGCCACGGCGCGTATGTGATCGACTCTTGGCCGCCCAGACGCTCCCACAGCTCTTCCGCCAAGTGCGGCGCGAACGGCGACAGCATCTGCGTGAACTGCTTCATGGCCGACAACGGGAGCTGCTCGGTTTTGTACGCTTCGTTCACGAAGATCATCAGCTGGCTGATCGCCGTGTTGAAGCGCAGCGCCTCCAGATCCTCGGTGATTTTCTTGATCGAACGGTGCCATGTCCGCATGAACGCTTCGGACGTCCCGGCGTCGTCGGCCCCGATCTTGGCGCTCAATCCGCCGTCTTCGTTTACGATCAGGCGCCAGATACGGCTCAAGAACCGGAACGAGCCTTCCACCCCGTTCGTGTTCCAAGGCTTCGTCGCTTCCAGCGGCCCCATGAACATCTCATAGACGCGCAGCGTATCGGCGCCGAATTCGTTCACGATGTCGTCCGGATTGACGACGTTGCCGCGGGATTTGCTCATCTTCTCCATGTTCTCGCCCAGGATCATCCCCTGGTTCACCAGCTTGTAGAACGGCTCCTTCGTATTCACCACGCCGATATCGTACAGCACCTTGTGCCAGAAGCGCGCGTACAGCAAGTGCAGAACCGCATGCTCGGCGCCGCCGATGTACAGGTCGACCGGCAGCCATTCCTTCTGCAGCTCCGGCGAGCACAGAGCCTCACTGTTGTGCGGGTCGATGAACCGCAAGTAGTACCAGCAGCTGCCCGCCCATTGCGGCATCGTGTTCGTCTCGCGGCGCGCCGGCTTGCCCGTCTCCGGATCGACGGTGTTGACCCACTCCGTCACGTTGGCGAGCGGAGACTCGCCCGTACCGGACGGACGAATCTCGTCGACCTCCGGCAGCAGGAGCGGCAGTTGATATTCCGGCACAGGCTTCATCGTGCCGTCCTCCAGATGGAGAATCGGGATCGGCTCGCCCCAATAGCGCTGGCGGCTGAACAGCCAGTCTCTCAGGCGGTACGTGACCTTGCCTTGCCCCTTGCCGTTCGCTTCCAGCCACTCGATCATTCGGGCGATCGCAGCTTCATTGTTCAAGCCGTCCAGCAGCCCCGAGTTCACATGTACACCGTCGCCCGCGAACGCTTCCTTCGTCACGTCGCCGCCGCTCACGACCTCCACGATCGGCAGCTCGAACTGCTTCGCGAACTCCCAGTCGCGCTGGTCGTGGCCCGGTACGGCCATGATCGCGCCGGTCCCGTAGCCGGCCAGCACGTAGTCCGCGATCCAGATCGGCACTTGAGCGCCATTCACCGGATTGATCGCATAGGCGCCGGTGAAGACCCCCGTCTTCTCCTTGGCCAGGTCGGTACGCTCCAAATCGCTTTTGCGGGCGGCCTTCTCCTGGTATTCCTTAACGGCTGCCGCTTGCTCCCCGGTCGTAATCGCCTGCACCATCTCGTGCTCCGGTGCCAGCACGCAGTAGGTCGCACCGAACAGCGTGTCCGGGCGGGTCGTGAAGACGGTCAGCTCGCGGCCTTCGTGGCCGGCGATCGCGAAGTGCACTTCGGCGCCCTTCGACTTCCCGATCCAGTTGCGCTGCATATCCTTGATGCTCTCGGACCAGTCCAGCTCCTCCAAGTCTTCCAGGAGACGCTCGGCGTATTCGGTAATCTTCAGCACCCACTGGCGCATCGGCTTGCGGATGACGGGATGGCCGCCGCGCTCGCTCAAGCCGTCGATCACTTCCTCGTTCGCCAGCACCGTGCCTAGCGCAGGGCACCAGTTCACAGGCACTTCCGCGACGTAGGCGAGCCCTTTGTTGTACAGCTGGATAAAAATCCATTGCGTCCATTTGTAGTAATCCGGATCGGTCGTGCTCAGCTCGCGGTCCCAGTCGTAGGAGAATCCGAGCGATTTGATCTGTCTCCGGAAATTATCGATATTCTTGAACGTAATGTCGCGGGGATGCTTGCCCGTATCGAGCGCGTGCTGCTCCGCCGGCAGCCCGAACGCGTCCCAGCCCATCGGGTGCAGGACATTGAAGCCGCGCATCCGCTTGTAGCGGGAGACGATGTCGGTAGCGGTGTACCCTTCCGGATGGCCTACATGAAGTCCGGCTCCGGACGGATAAGGGAACATATCCAGCGCATAAAACTTCGGCTTGGACGAGTTCTCCTCTACCTTGAACGTCTTGCTGGCATCCCAATATTGCTGCCACTTGGGTTCGATGCGCTGGGGATTGTACCCCTGTTCTCTTTCATTGGTTTGATCGCGATCCAGCTGTGTCATGACGTCTTCGACTCCTTATTCGAATTCATTAAAAAAACCCCGCGTCGCTAGCATCACGCTAGGGACGAGAGGTTCGAGTTCCCGTGGTACCACCCTAGTTGGCTCGAGGCATTCTTTGCCCTAAAGCCCACTTAACCCCCTTAACGCGGGGACACGATCCGGTTCATCCAGCAGCCGGCGAAGGCTCGGGGATTCACCATCTGGCTCCGAGGCGAGTTCACGAACGCAACCATCGGCTCGCACCAACCGCCGACTCTCTTAAGGAATTGCGACTCCTTACTGCTCCTCTTCACAGCCTTATCCAAGTGTGAAAATCTTCTTGGTATTATAGCAAACCAAGGGAATCATTGTCAAGCATCCATCAAAACTGCAGACTCAAGTAACTGAGTGTGCCGAACTCATACGAACGGTGCAAAATCTCCGGCTTCCGGTCGGGATTCCCGCTGCCCATGGCGATGAATAACGGGACGAAGTGCTCCGGTCGCGGTACGGCCAGCCGTGCATGGGGGGCCAGCTCCATTACCCGGAACAAGCTGTCGAAGTCTCCGGTACGGATGTGCTCGATGAGCCACTCATCGAACTCGTACGCCCAGCTCTCCGGTTCGCCGAACCGGTCGTCGAAATTGACGCGGCGCAAATTGTGCACGGTCACTCCGCTGCCGATGACGAGAATATCCTGCTCATCCAGCCCGCGCAGCGCCTCGCCGATCCGATATTGCTCGCGCATCGGCAGGAACGGATTCACCGACACCTGCACGACCGGAATATCCGCCTGCGGGTACATCCGGTGCAGCATCGTCCAGGCGCCGTGGTCCAAGCCGCGGGTCGCGTCGAGGCGCACCTGGATGCCCGCCGCGCCGAACCGCCGCGCCAACTCGGAGGCGACGATCGAAGAGCCGCGTGCGCGATACTTGATCGCATACAGCTCCGGCGGGAAGCCGCCGAAATCGTAAATCGTATCGTACACTTCGTCGTGTGACGAGATGGTCAGCACTTCGCTTTCCCAATGCGCGGTGAAGAGGACGATCGCCTTCGGCTTCACCTTCCGGCCCAGCTCCTCGAGGAAACGGGTAAAGGGGGTATTCTCGATGGCGGTCATCGGCGAACCGTGTGCCAGGAACATGGCGGGTATCATCATGAATCGCTCCTTAATTCGTAATTAACTACTATTTAATAAGTTTATTACTATTTTATAGTTAAGTCAAGTCAATGACCATCCTATTGAAGCTTTTCAGTACACACCGACCACGATCCTTAGATGAAAAAATTTCTTCTAATCCAATACTAATCGGTTTTTCATATGAAATAGAGGAAAATATTGCATCTATTCCTTCGATTCAATGTGAAAATGAACTCAGCGGAGCCAATAGATGATCATTTTTCCTTTATTTTGCTTGATGAAGGCTCGAAAAATGAATTAGATGATCCTTTTTCCGCTATTTCACGCGTAACTCCCTGTATACCTACAACAGAGAAAAAACCCTGCCTCCGGGATACCGGAATCAGGGTCTCGATATATCAGTGCGTTTTCGGGGGTTATCGCCCTTCCCATTCCCTGTAAAACTGCTCCAGGAACCGTTCCATAAACGCGTGCCGCTCCTCGGCCAGCTGTCGCCCGGTTGCCGTGTTCATCCGGTCCTTCAGCCGCAGCAGCTTCTCATAAAAGTGGTTCACCGCCGTCTGGTTGCGCTCGCTCCGGTACTCCTCCACACTCATAGCTTCCCGGGAGCACAAGGCCGGATCATGCATCGAATGCCCCTTCGCGCCGGCGTACACGAACGTGCGCGCGATTCCGACCGCGCCCAGCGCGTCGACCCGGTCTGCATCCTGCACGACTTGGCCTTCCAGCGTCCGCATCGGCGGGTTGTGGCCGCCATTGTAGGACATCGTGGCGATGATGTCCAGCACGTGGTCCCGGGCTTCCGCCGAGATCGGCTGGCCGTGCAGCCAGTCCTGCAGGAGCCGCTCGCCGGCTTCCTTCGATGCGTTCAGCTTCGGGTCGCTCACATCGTGCAGCAGCGCGGCGAGCCGGCAGATGAACCGGTCCGCGCCTTCCGCCTCGGCGAGCCGCTCCGCCAGTTCGGCCACGCGCTCGATGTGCGGCCAGTCGTGGCCGCTCCGGTCCGCCGCGTGCACGCCGCGGGCGAACCCCTCCGCCGCCTGCAGCACTTCGGCTTGCTGCCGATCCCGCGCCGACTCCAGCACTCCGCTTCTCGATTCGTCAGTCATGCAACCTGGCCCCCTGCCATCGTTACTTGATCGCCACGAAAAAGGCCCGCTCCGTCCGTTCATCCGAAGGCTGAAGCTTGAAATCGGCGAACCGCATCACCCTCGAGAACCCGCTGCGGTGCAGCGCCTGCTCGAGCCAGTCGAGCTTGTACGCCCGCTGCACATGCACCTCGTCGATGCGCCGGTAGACGGGAGCCCCTTCGTCCTTAAGGAAAATCGTGAGGTCGTGCTCGATCTCGCACCGTGCCTCGTCCAGCTCGCAAGTCCAGATGTAGGAGACGAGCTCGTCCTTCAGCCAGAACGGCTGCATCTCTGCATACGCTTTCAGTTGTGCCTCCGTATGCATGTCGAACAGGAACGTCCCGCCCTCGACGAGTCCTTCGTACGTCTGTCGGAACGCCTGCAGAAGCTGCTCTTCCTCGGTCAGGTAATTCAGGCAGTCGCAGAACGAAATGACCGAATCGACGCGCTCCGGCAGCGCCCACTCGCGGATGTCCTGCTCGAGCCACAGAAGGCCCCCGCCGGGCGCGAAGGAAGAGCGCTTCCGGTGCTGCTCCTCCTTGTCCCGGGCGACTGCCAGCATGTCGGCGGACAAGTCGATGCCGGTCACGTGCAAGCCGGTCTGGGCGAGCGGGATCGCGATATTGCCGGTGCCGCAGCCCAGATCGACGACCGTCCTCGGGCTGCCGTACTGGTCCCAGATCTGGCGGGCGAACCGAATCCACTGGGGATACGGCATGTCTTCCATCAGCAGATCATAGGTGTAAGCGAATTTCTCGTAAGCCATTTCTCGAATAGTCCCTTTCTTACCTCTTACTCGGTGGAGCCTTGATCGGTATCGGCACTTGAACTCGCCGGCCGATCCGCCTTCAGCTTCGTCCAACTGCCTTGCTGTTCCACCAGCCCGTCCTTCATCAGCTTGCCGAGCGCGCGCTTGAACGCCCCTTTGCTGATACCGAACTTGCTCATAATAATATCGGCCGGCGTCTCGTCCGAATACGGCATCGAGCCGGTCGGCCGGTCCTGCAGGAAGGCAAGGATCCGGTCGGAGTCCTCCACTTGCCCCACATGCTTCGCCGGACGCATGGACAGGTTCACCCGCCCGTCCTCCCGGACGAATGTGACGCGCGCCTTCACCTGCTCCCCCAGCCGCAGCGGGCGAGTGCGCTCGTTCTCATGGATCATCCCGATCGCGCCAAACCCGAGCACGCCGCCGTCGCACAGCACGAACGTCGCGTTCTTAAGCGACTTGTATACCCGCGCCTCGATCCACTGATTGCGCCAGCCGGACGGCGCGGGGAACGCGAGCGGCGCCAGCTCCCGCTCACCCGCCAGCTTCGCGGTCAGGCGCCCCTGCTTGTCGTGCGCCAGCGTGACGAACACGCGGTCGCCCTTCTGCGGGAACAGCTCCTGCCACTCGGGCAATTCGCCGATCGGCAGCAGCAACTGGCGGCCGAGCCCCATCTCGAGGAAGCAGCCGAAGCGCGGGTGTACGTCGGCCACCTCCAGCTCCGCCATCTCGCCGAGCCGGATATGCGGCTCCTTCATCGTAGCCGCCAGCCGGTCCTCGGTGTCGTGGTAGAGGAACACCGAGACCGTATCGCCCGGCTCGGGCCGGTCTCCGACTATCTCGCTATAATGCAGCAGCACCTCGCGTTCGCCGTCCGACAGGAAGTACCCGTTCGGGGGCACTTCTCGGGCTACCCGCAGCCGCCGAACCGTACCTGTTTCCAGCTTCATGCGAACTCAACCACTTTCGCGTCCGACCATAGCCGTTCGATATTGTAATACTCCCGCTCATCGCGATGGAACACGTGAATAACGACGTCCCCCAGATCGATCAGCACCCAACGGGCCGAGTCGAACCCTTCGATGCCGCGGACGGGAATGCCCCGTTCCTGCGCCTGCTTGCGGATTTCGGTCGTGATCGCCTGCACCTGAACGTCCGAATTCCCGTGGCAGATCACGTAGTAATCGGCCACCATAGAAATATTTTGCAAATCGAGAACTACTACATTCATCGCTTTTTTATCTTCAGCCGCTTTCACGACCATGTTCATTACCGCTTTGGGGCTTTGGCTCATCCAATCAACTCCTGTCTTGTCGGTTCCGCTTCAGCTCGTCGAGGAGCGCATTGCGCGCCTGCAGCGTCAGCGGATAAATTTTTTTACCCTTGTTCAGCAAAAACTGAATCGTCGAATCAAACCCGGCGAGCAGCGACTCGTCCAAGCTCACAACCGCGAGCTCCCGCATCCGGGCAACCTCGGGAAAATCCCGGCCCGGCTCGATATAGTCGGCCAGGCAGACGATCTTGTCCAGGAGCGTCATGCCCGCCCGGCCGGAAGTATGGTAGCGGATCGCATCCAGCACCTCCGGGACGTCAACGCCCAGCTCCGATCGGGCGATCTCCGCCGCGAGCGGTCCGTGGAGCAGCTGCGGGTCGTAATCCAGCACCTCATCCGGCAGCGAGAGGCGGCGGTACGTCTCGAGCTGCTGCTCGACCGGCCAATACTTGCAGTAATCGTGCAGCAGCGCCGCCAGATCGGCCCGCTCCGGGTCGCCGCCGTAACGGCGGGCGAGCTCTACCGCGCTCTGCCGCACCCCCTGCGTATGCTCCCAGCGCCGGGACGGCATCTGAGACCGGGTTCGCTCCACCAGCTCATCAAGCTTCATACAGCCTCCGCTCCTTTATATAGGCATACACCGCATCGTGCACCATATAGCGGACCGATCGGCCCGACCGGCTCCGTTCCCGGATGTCGGTCGAGGACAGCTCGATCTGTGGCATCACCGCGAGCCGCACCCCTTGCCGGATGAACGGCGGCAACCCGCTCATATCGAGCGAGTACCCCGGCCGCTGGAGCCCGATGAACGAGATGTTCCGCATAATCTCTTCGATCCGAACCCAATTCGGCAAATATTGCACCATGTCGGCTCCGACTATATAACAAAACCGCACGTTCGGATAACGGCGGCGCAATTGGTCTACCGTGTCTACGGTATAGGAGATGCCTTGGCGCTCGATCTCGATCAGCTCCAGCCGAAACCGTGGATGCCCGGCGATCGACAGCTTCAGCATGTCCACCCGCTGCTCCGTCGTGGCCTTGGGCGGATTCGGCTTGTGGGGCGGGACATTGGCCGGCATGAACCAGACCTCGTCCAGCCCCCCCTCCTCCAGCGCCCGCTCCGCCGCGAGCAAATGACCGAGATGCACCGGATCGAACGTGCCGCCCATAATTCCGACTAACATATGTTCATCCACTCCGATCGGACCCGCTGCGCAAAAACCGTTTAGGGCAGCTCGATTTGTTTATTGTTCACGGACGGCTTGTAGAGCACGATCGTACTGCCGATCGTCTGCACGACCTCCGACCCCGATTTGAGCGCCAGCTCGGCCGCGATCTGCTGCCTGTCTTCCGAGTTGTTGTTCAACACGGACACCTTCATCAGCTCGCGCAGCTCGATCGCTTCCTCGATATGGCGGATCAGATGATCGTTCACCCCGCCTTTGCCCACTTGAAAAATCGGATCCAGATGGTGCGCGAGCGAGCGCAAATACCGCTTTTGTTTGCCTGTCAGCATCATTCTTACCCTCAATTCTATGTTCTCTAGACTCTAACCTCATTCAGGATGAAGCATGAAGAGCGGCTTCCACCGTCTCCCGCATCGCGGCGACCGGCGCCGGAAGACCCGTCCAATACTCGAACGCATAGGCGCCTTGGTAGATGAACATCCCGAGTCCGCCGTGCGTCCGGGCCCCCCGGGCCTTCGCTTCCCGCAGCAGCCGCGTCTCGAGCGGATTGTACACGAGGTCGCTCACGGTGAGCCCCTCATGGAACCACGACGTGTCGATCAGCACCTCGTCCACATTGGGATGCATGCCGACGGATGTATTATGCACGATCAGATCGACCTCGCCGCGTATGTCGGCGATCTGCTCGTAGCCGATGCCGCTGGAGCTTGTCATGCCGCTCACTGTCGAGGCCAGCTGCTCCGCTTTGTCCACCGTCCGGTTCGCGATCCACATCGCGGACGCCCCCTCGCGGGCCAAAGCGTACGCCACGCCTCGGGCCGCTCCGCCCGCGCCGAGCATGAGCACGCGCTTCCCGCTCACGCGGAAGCCGGCTTCCTCCTGCAGAGAACGCACGTAGCCGATGCCGTCGGTGTTGTAGCCTTTCAGGTGACCATTGTCGTTCACGATCGTGTTCACCGCCCCGATAACACGGGCATGCTCATCGATCTCGTCCAGATACTCCATCACCTCGACCTTGTGCGGGATCGTCACGTTCACCCCGCGAAACTGCAGCGCGCGTATCCCCTCCACCGCGGCCTTGAGCTTCCCCGGCCCGACATGGAACGCCACGTAGGCCGCGTTCAGCCCTAGCTCCCGGAACGCCCGGTTATGCATAATCGGCGACTTCGAATGCTTGATCGGATCGCCGAATACGCCGTGAAGCACCGTCTGACTGTCCAATCTCCCCTGTTCCATCCCATTTTCTCCCGTTTCCCGCAGAAATATTTGCTTAAATCAGCGCGTCGCGCATGATCACTTTGACGCCTCGCGGAGCGTGGACCATCAGTTCGGCCCCTGTCATTCCGTTCACCTTGACCCACCCGAGGCCCGAGATGAGCACGTCCTTCTGAGCACCCTTCGGAATGCGGATGGCATGCTTCGTGAACGGCGGCAGCTTGTCGAGGTCCTCCTTCACCGGCGGTGCGAGCAGCTCCCCGCGATGCTCGCGGTACAGCTCGTCGGCACGCTCGAGCTTCGTCCGGTGAATCGACAGAGCGTTCGACATGTAGCAGGTGAACGACTGCCGCTCCCCCTTTACGAAATCGAGCCGGGCGAGCGCCCCGAAGAACAGACTCTGCTGTTCGTTCAGCTGGAAGACGGTAGGCTTGAGCGGTTTGTCCGGCAGCACCGCCTGCAGCTCGTGCTTCTGCACCAGCTCCGTCAACCGGCTGTCGTAGACGATGCCCGGGGTGTCGATGATCGATCGGCCGTCATCGAGCGGAATGTTCACGACGCCGAGCGTCGTGCCCGGGTAAGGCGAAGTCGTCAGCTCGGCCTCCAGGTCGCTGTAATCGCGGATGAGCCGGTTGATAAGCGTCGATTTGCCGACGTTCGTCGCCCCGACCACCGCCACGTCCCGGTTGCCGCGAAGCTCGCTCAGCGCCTCTACGACGCGGTCGAAGCCGATATTTTTGCGCGCGCTGCACAGCACGACCTTCGACGCCCAGATGCCATTCTGCTTCGCCTGCTTCTGCGCCCAGTTCAGCACCCGATTCGGATTGATCGCCTTCGGGAGCAGATCGATCTTGTTCACCACGAGCAGCACCGGGGTATTGCCTACGAAGCGGTGAAGCCCGCTGATCAGGCTGCCTTCAAAGTCGAACAAGTCCACAATATGCACGATGAGCGCATCCGATTTCCCGAGCTGGCTCAAGATCGCCAAAAAATCCGCCGGGTTAACCGTTGCGCTGGACATTTCGTTGTAATGTTTAATTCGGTAGCACCGCTGACACATAAGCGGCTCTCGGTCGCGCACGGCGGTCGGGATGTACCCGATCTTCTCCGGGTTGTCCGTCTGCAGCTTCACGCCGCAGCCCGAGCAAATCTCCCGCGCCAATGTCATCCTTGAGGCTTCATCCAAAGTAGAACTCCTCCTAAAGCGTTTCAAGCTCCCAAATCCATGCGTTTCTACGTCAAACTATACCATATCTGCCCGAAAAACCAAAGGGAGGGACAGGTACGGATTTCCACTCGCACCCTCCCTCCGCGCCGTAAAACGTCTTACCCGGGAGCGTTAATCCTCCCACTTCATGAGCCCGCGCCGGCGCATCCACGCCATCGCGACCCGCTCGATCCTGCGGTTGATCCGGGTGAAAAACCCTTCGTCCTTCGGCGAGATCGGCACGACCAGAATCGTGTGCAGGCCGAGCCGATTGCCGCCCAGCACGTCGGTCAGCATCTGGTCGCCGATGACGCACACCTGCTCCGGGTTCAGGCCCATCATCCGGATCGCTCGACGGAACGGGGCGTTCCCGGGCTTGCGCGCGGCCGAGATGTACGGGATCGACAGCGGATCCGAGAACCGCGACACCCGCAGCTCGTTGTTATTGGACACGATGACGACCTGGAAGCCCATCGCCGTGACCTTGCGAAGCCAGTTGGACAGCTCCGGCGTCGCCGACGGGTGCTTGGCCCCCACGAGCGTGTTGTCCAGATCCGTGATGATGCCTCTCACACCGGCCTGGCGCAACGCCTGCAAATCAATCTCGTAAATCGACCGCACACTGAGGCGGGGAATTAACTTGGTCAGCAACCGATCGTCACCTCGAACCGGAATTGTATAGGACAAACTATAGCACAGTCCCTGCAAAATAAGCAAAAGAAACCAATCCGCGACGGTTGGTTTCTTTTGCTGAACTCGCCTGCGGTCCTTACATGCTTTGCCGCAGCTTTTGCACCACGCGGGACATGTGATTCGCTTCTTCTTCCGTAATGAGGGCCCGGCTGTACTTCGCTTTCTCGAACAGTCCGAGCAGCGCTTCGAGATCGCCTCGCAGCCATTTGTCCCTCTGGATCCAGCGCTCCGTCATTTCCCGGGCGGTCTCATGCTCGACGCGAGCGTAGCCTTTTCTGCGAGCGAAGCGGAGCAGCCGTTCGAACTCCAGGACGACGCGCTGGTTCAAGTTCGGCGTGAAGCGTCCTCGCCGCACGAGTGGCAGCCAAACATTCCGTTTCAGGACCAGGAGGAATGCCGCCGCGATGGCGACCGCCACGCCTCCGGAGATCCAGCCGATCGTCTTGAACGACGGGCCGGCGGCCGGCGCCTCTTCTGGGACGAAGTCCGAAGGAAGCACAGGATCGGTCGACACGACCGGATCGGTCGGAGGCACGACGACCGGGATCGCGAAGCCGGATGTCGGCTCGAACGGAATCCAGCCGTAGCCTGGGAAGTATACCTCCGCCCAGGAGTGGGCGTCGGAGTTGCGTACCGTATACGTACCCGCTCCGTTCGGATCGAGTTCCATGATCTCGGGTCCGATGCCTTCGGTGATTTGATCGCTTACCCCCGAAGTGTATCCTTTGACCCAACGGGCCGGAATGCCGAGGATCCGCGTCATGACGACCATCGATGTCGAATAGTAGTCGCAATAGCCTTCCTTGATCTCGAACAGGAAGCGGTCGACGAAATCCCGGCTCCGGCCCTTGCTCAGGTCCGGCGTGTTCGTATACTTGAACGATGTCGACAAGTACTGCTCGAGCAGCTTGACCTTGTCGTAGAGCGTGGCCCCGTTCTTCGTAACGTCGAGGGTCAAGTCGCGAACCCGCTGCGGAATCGTATCCGGCAACGCCAAGTATTCGTCCAGCGCACGGTTGTTCGGGTCCAGCTGCACCTTGCGCAGCTCGGTCTCGTCGACGACCGGCACCTTGGAGACGATCGTATACGATTCCGGATACGCCTGCCGGTTCTTCTCGTCCCAGCGCAGCTCTTCCATGCGGGATGCCCATTGTACCGGCGTATAGTTCGTGCTCGCGCCGTTATTGATCGCGGTTACTTGATCGATGCTGAACGCTCCGAACAACACGGGGTACTTCTCTTCCTTGTTCAGCATCGTAACCGTCTGCACCACATCCACCGTCTTCAGGCTGCCGACGTTCAAGCGGCTGTCCTGCTGCAGCCCGGTCTCCGGCGTCACTGCGGACACGGGGGCTTTCGATTCGGCGTCGCTCTTCACCCAGCCCTTCCCGGTGTAAAGCGAACGCGTCTCGCCCCGCCAGTAGCCGCGATGCGTCGTGGTAACGGTCATAACCGGCGAATAGTCGAATTCAAAGTTGTTCCCGAGCGTTGAGTCGTTTCGGCTGTAACCCGAGGTAGAATCCCCTAAAGAGAGAGCCCCCGTGCCTAACCCTTTGTTGAAAAACGCCACTTCCTCGCCTTGCCAATTTTTCCATAGCGTGTACGGATCCTTCAGAACCGCTCCCACGTTAGGAGCCAGTGTCCCGAGGAAGACGACGAGCGACACGAGGAACACGATCGGCACTGCGACGCCAAGCGGATTCTCGGCCAAATTCGACCAGCCCGCCGGGTTTTTCTTTTGCAGGTTCGCGAAGTGGTGCACGATCAGCAGGAACAGTCCGCACAAGATGGTCATCGCCGCCTGAGGCCATAGCAGGATGACGCTGTAGGAGTCCTTGATCGCGAAGAACAGCACCGTCACCGTCATCAGGATGAAGATGCGCCACTTGGCTTGCACCCACCATTTGGTCACCCAAAACGCGAGCCAGGTGAACAAGCTAAACCAGAAGTAAGGCAGCAGCTGGGAGGCGTTCATGTCGAACCAATCGAGGAATCCGGTCCAGGAAGAGAAGCTGCCGCCTATGTATTCATAGCCTAGCTGGGCTTCCAGGATGTAGATCATAAGCCCCAGTTGGATCGCGATGCGGAGCCAGGTATTGAGTCTGGGAAACAGTTCGATAAAAAATGTGCATAAGAGCGTCAACTTCACGATCGAGATCGTCTCAGGGAGCCACAGCTGGTCTTCCTTCGAGATCCACAAGAGGAATTGGAGCAAATACAAACCGACAAAAAAGGCGCTTAACCGTTCATACCAGTGGTTCAAGACGAGGGATCGCAGCAAGTTTTTCATCTCAAGCACGCCCCCCCAGCCCTTGCGCCAAATCGTCCAATGCGGCGATCGAATAGCCCATATAGCCTTTCGTATGCAGCTGCTTCCTCCATGCTTCCTGCACGGCGGCCGGCTGCTCGGCGCTGATCCACATGTGGCACGGGTTCATCTGCCGATTGTCGATCCAGGACAATGCCGAGAGGAGCGGCTCTCCGTAGACCGGCGTCACGATCGTGAAGAACACGCCCGGCGCGAATTGCCGGCTGCTGTTCTTGAGCACTTCCATCAACCCGTGCGTCGAGTCCGGCTCCACGTCGATGAGGTGATTGCTGATCTGCTTGTTCTGCGTGCTGCTGAGCCGCGGCTCGAAAATCTGCGTTTCCTTCCCGATGGAGACGAGCCCCAGCGCCAAATCTTTGCGTGTGCCGTAATCCAGCAAGGAGGCGGCAACCGATACCGCAAGCTCGAAATGCTCCTTGTCCTTGTAATGCTTCAAATTGCGGTCCAGCAAAACGATCGTCTTCGGCAGCGACTCCCGCTCGA
This sequence comes from Paenibacillus sp. HJGM_3, assembly GCF_045062745.1. Lineage (NCBI taxonomy): Bacteria > Bacillati > Bacillota > Bacilli > Caryophanales > Paenibacillaceae > Paenibacillus > Paenibacillus sp. HJGM_3. The sequence continues at coordinate 127,777 of NZ_JBJGED010000018.1, read as the reverse complement.
ACTCCTTGGACTTCCATGTGCCGGTCTTCGCTGTCGCGTTCCAGTGAATCCGGGACAGCCGGTCGCCGTAGATATACTCCCTGACGCCGTTGATCTGCGTCGTCTCCCGGTGGGAACGGGTCGTAGCCGAGTGATGGTGCACGCCGCGGAACAGCTGGTGCAGCTGCTTCCATTCCCGGATATGGATCTTGCGGGGAAGCACGCCGAACGAATACGGCATCTCCATCGTGCCCTTCGATTCGAACAAGCCGAAGATGTCCTCGGTGGAGCAAGCGGTCGATCCGAAATGATAGAAGCCGCGGCGAAGCGGAGGCGTCCGGTAGGAGATCTCGCCCTTGCGCTTCCAATCGGGGATGAGGAACGACTCGAACATCATCTCTTCCCCGCCTCTTCGGATGAGCCGGTCCTTGATCGAGACGTACGGAATGGGCCAGAAGCCCGGAATTTGCACTTGAATCTGCACGGCCAGCGTGGAGCCCGCTTCGTGCACCGGCTCGTGGCTCGTATTCAGCAGCTGCCGCTCGCCCTGCGTCTTGGCGATGCCGCTCCAGCGGATAAGCGCCAAGTATAGGCAGAGCACGGATACGATGATGAACACCATGAATGCGAGCTTGCCCCCCTGGAACAGCAGGTAGAACAAGCTGAAGACGAAGCAGAGCGAGACCCCCCAGAACCGGGGGGAGTATTTCAGCGATTGAATCATCCCAGTTCACCTCGTTTGGCGGCGAGTCATTTTTCGATGCGGACGGGTACCCGGACTTGCGAGAAAATCGATTCGAATACGGATTCGATCGTTTTGCCCTCGATGCGGGCTTCGGAGTGAAGAATGATGCGGTGGCTGAGCACGAACGGCACCAGCGTCTTAATGTCGTCGGGAATGACGTAGTCTCTTCCCTGGATATAAGCGTACGCCTTGGCCGCCTGCATCAGCGACAAGGTCGCGCGCGGGCTGGCCCCGAGGAACACGGAGGCGTGGTCGCGGGTTTTGCGCGTCAGCGACACGACATAATCGGCCACGGCGTCATCGACATGGACATCCCGAACACGGGCCTGCATGGACTGGATGCGTTCCACGTCGGTAACCGGCTCGAGCTGCTCCACCGGATGCGCGCTCGCCTGCGAGAACAGCATGCGCTTCTCGGTGTCATGATCCGGGTAGCCGAGCCCGAATTTCATCATGAACCGGTCGAGCTGCGCCTCCGGCAGCACGTATGTGCCCTCGAAGTCGATCGGGTTCTGCGTCGCCATGAGCAGGAACGGCGTCGGCAGCGGATGCGCTTCGCCGTCGACGGTCACGTGCCGCTCCTCCATCGCTTCCAGCAACGCGGATTGCGTCTTCGTCGTGGCGCGGTTGATCTCGTCCGCGAGCAGGAAGTTCGTCTGCACCGGTCCCGGCCGGAACATGAACTCCTCGTTTTTCGGATGGAAAATGGACACGCCGGTGATATCCGTAGGAAGCAGATCGGGGTTGCATTGAATGCGGCGGAATTGACCGCTTATCGATTTGGCCAGTGCTTTGATCAGCACGGTTTTGCCCGTACCGGGCACGTCTTCCAGCAGCACATGGCCGCCAGCCAGCAGCGCGGTCAGCAGAAGTCCGATTTCTTGATCTTTGCCTAAAATGCAGGAGCTTAAATTGGCTTGAATTGCTTCTAACAGCCGTACGTCTTCACTAAACCGTGCATCCATTAAAATCTGCTCCTCCTTTAGGTCCATCAGCCGAATATAGGCGGTTGTCTATCGATGCATACAAGGGTGTTAATTCTATATTACAGGAATTGAAAAATCCCGTATAGTAGCCGTCCTTACAGAAATATTTGTATAATTCAGCCTATTGAAATCGGATTGAATAGGAGATGGGTCGAAAGACATGCCAAAAACCTCTGAAGCGGATCCTTCAGAGGTTGTCATGGGGCATATATTCAGTTGTTCAATGTCCGGTGAAAGGAGCTCAGCCCTTCGGCCGGGCCACGACCGCCGCGAGGAAAGAGAATATGATCGCGGCGGATACGCCGGCGCTCGTCACGTCGAAAATTCCGGTGATGATCCCGATCCACCCGTGCAGCTCGTACTCCTGCAGCGCCCCGTGTACGAGTGCGTTCCCGAAGCTCGTGATCGGCACGGTGGCGCCCGCTCCGGCGAACTCGATGAACCGGTCGTACAAGCTTTTCCCGTTCACATTGATCCCGTCCACGATCGCTCCCAACACGACGAGCGTGCTCATCGTGTGCGCCGGGGTCAGCTTGACCACGTCGAACAGAAGCTGCCCGAGGACGCAAATTGCGCCGCCTATCACAAACGCCCACACATATTGCATGTAATCCATCTTCGCCATACCCCCCGCTCTCTAACGCTACCGCATGCGCAATGCACGGAATGCTCTCGCCTTGCTGGAAGGACAGCGGCGACAGCAGCGCTCCGGTCGCGACGACCAGCACGCGCTTCAGCTCGCCCTTCTTCAACCTCTTCAAACCCACGTTACGTGCTCCTTCAGCATCCGGTCATCCTCCCAGGTCGAGCAGCATATGTACGATGCCGACAAAGAACGCCGCCACCGTCCCGAAGACGATCACCGAGCCGGCCAGTTTGAACATGTTGCCTCCGACGCCCAGCACGAGACCTTCGCTCTTGTGCTCGATAGCGGCGGAGCTCATGGAGTTGGCGAAGCCCGTGACCGGTACCGCCGACCCGGCGCCCGCCCATTGGGCGAATTTGTCGTACACGCCGAACGACGTCAGGATAACCGAGATCAGGATGAGCACGGCGACCGTCGGGTTGCCCGCGGTCTTCTCCGTGAAATCGAATTGATGGATGAACAGCTCCATGAGGCACTGCCCCACCAAACAAATGAGGCCCCCCGCGAAGAAGGCGCGGATACAATTCATCAGCACCGGCCGGGGCGGCTCTTTCGCTTTGGCGAGCTGCTGGTACTTTTGCTGAACCGGCGTCATCTTCTTCTTTTGTTGATTTGTCATTCGTGTCAACTCCTACAGCGTTTGTCAAAAACGCACTTCGATAGCACTCGCTTCTAGCGCCTTGTGTGGATAGCATTCGCAACATCGCGTATCCTTATCCACGGCAAACAGCCGCACCCGCTTCGAGGAAGCGGTGCGGCTCACGAAGGAACCTCTCGTTACAGCAGCAAAACGAGTATAAGCGCCAGCAGGGTAAACAGGGTTAATACGATAATCCATTCCGTAGGGGAGATCCTGACCATGAATTTCGGGCTCCTATCTCGCGTGATGGGTTCTTAGCCTATCCTATTCGCGAGAACGGGCGGGCTGCACGGACAGACGCCCATTTTTGCTTGAGGAACTCCGGCAAAAGTTTGGAGCCCCGTCTCGACCAGGCGATGGCGATGGCGCCCGTGTCCGACGGCGCCGTGTAAGGATCGGCCTGCACGAAAGCCATCTGAAGCGCCGCCTTGCCGGCGGAATGGCGCTGATCGAGCCGGCTCGCGCGATTCCGCATCTCGTCGAGCTGCTCCGGCGCTTCGAGCAGCGCGCTTAGCTTCCGCGCGAGATCGAGCTCGCCTTCCGCCCTGACGGCAACGCCCGCCTTCGTCAAGTACCGGGCGTTGTCCTCCTCCTGGCCGGGGAGCGCCCGGTACAAGAGCATCGGCAGCCGCATAGCGATCGCCTCCGACGTGCTGAGCCCGCCGGGCTTCGTCACGATCAAATCGGCGAGCGCCATGTATTCGTCGATGCACTCGACGAAGCCGAGCGGAACGATGCGGTGGCGGCTCGAGCGGGAAGCGCGGGTCATCTGCTCCATCCGCCGCGTATTGTGCCCGCAGCAGATGACGAGCTGCAGCCGCTGGGTCACGGCTTCGCTCTCGAGCGCCGCCAGCAGGTGCTTGTCGATGATGCCGCAGCCTCCGCCCATTAGCAGGATCGTGGGCATGTCCGCCCGCAGTCCGTGTTTGTGCCGAAGCAGCTCCCGCTCCGGATCGTGCCCGAACCGGCTGCGGATTGGGATGCCGGTCACGGTGATGCGCGTGGACGGGACGCCCTTCCTCCGCAGCAGACGGCCGACCCGTTCCGAGCCGACCAAGTAGCGATCGGTATACGGATGCACCCAATAGCTGTGGTCCGTATGGTCGGTAATAACGGTGACTGTCGGGACATCCGTCAATCCCCGCTGCTTCAGCGCCGACATGGCGCCCGCGGCGAGCGGGAACGTGCTGACCACGAGCGTAGGCCGCGTCTCCTCCAGGAGCTGCTGCATGCGCGGAATGCCGAAGCGGGTCAGGAAGTGCATCCCGCGGGCGATCATCCCGGGCCGCCGGGTCTGCTCGAACAGGAAGCCGTAGACCGACGGTAGGGCGGCCACCCCCTTTACGAATAACGTACGGCCCAGCTCATGCGTATACGGGTGCATCCATTCCATATAGTCAACAACTTGAACGGAGGCGTTCGGATAGCTCTGCCCGTAGGCTTCCTGCAGCGCCAGCGCGGCCTGGCGGTGTCCTTCCCCATAGCGTCCAGTCAAGATCAAGATACGTTGGTGTTCCATGCGTTCCATCTTCGCCACTCCTCTATTCCTGTTTCCTCGTAACCTCGCAGTTTGTTTCTGATACTTTTACTATACGCAAGGACCTCTCGATCGAAAACCGACTTCAGGTCGTTCGTCGGCTGGACCTTGGTCCAGCCCGTAACCCCGTCCCGAGATCAAAAAAATGGGCTTGACACGGATAAGCTCTCTCCCCTAAAGTAAGAGTCATTATACGTACGCAAGCACAATGACGGAGAAAAGTAAGCATGCCGGAACTGACTCGCCCCCTGTTAGGCGTCAGTTCGGCCTGATGTCCTTATCAGGGACGGCGCGTCAGCGACTGAGAGCGCGCCGAAGGAAACAGCAGCCGAAGTTCGCTCCCGAGTGGATTCTTGAACGCCTGCCGCGCATGCCGCAGGTATGTAGAGGTGATCCGGCCGCACGCCGTTACCGTGCTCCAAGCGAGATGCGCATTTCCACGGCCCGGGCATAGCTCACGGCCGCTTACGGAAGCAGCGCTCTAATTAGGGTGGTACCGCGGTTCCCCGTCCCTTTCCGGACGAGGGACCTTTTTTGTTGTCCGAGGAATTCAAAAAATAACGGGAAGAAGGAGTGGACTGACGATGAGCAACAACGAATTGGACGCCTTGCGCGGAGAATTGGATCAGATCAATAAGGAGCTGCTGCAGCTGTTTTGCCGAAGAGGCCAGATCGCGCAGCAGATCGGCGTCGTCAAAGAAACGCAAGGCGTCCCGAAGTACGATCCGGTTCGGGAGCGGCAAATGCTCGACGCCTTGGTGGAGATGAACACAGGCCCGTTCGATGAAGCGACGATCAGGCATCTGTTCAAACAAATTTTCAAAGCTTCGCTGGATTTGCAGCAGCAAGACCGGAAAAAGCATTTGCTGGTCAGCCGCAAGCGGCAAACGGAGGATACGGTCGTGAACGCGAAGGGGGTCACGGTCGGCGGAGGCGCGCACTTGATGGTGGCGGGACCGTGCTCGGTGGAAAGCTATGAGCAGGTACGAACGGTAGCGGCAGCTCTTAAAGCGTCGGGGGTGCAGGTCATCCGAGGCGGCGCCTATAAGCCAAGAACGTCTCCGTACGATTTTCAGGGGCTGGGTGTCGAAGGGTTGAAAATTCTGAAAGAAGTCGCCGACGAATTCGGCCTTGTCACGATCAGCGAAATCGTGAATCCCGCCCATATCGAGCTGGCGGAGCAATATATCGACGTCATTCAAATCGGCGCGCGCAATATGCAAAATTTCGAGCTGCTGAAAGCCGCCGGCGAAGCCCGCATCCCGGTCTTGCTGAAGCGGGGCATCGCCGCGACGATGGAGGAATTCCTCATGGCGGCGGAATACGTCGTCTCGCGAGGCAATACGCAAGTGATGCTGATCGAGCGCGGCATCCGGACTTATGAGAAGTGGACGCGCAATACGCTCGACATCTCCGCCGTCCCGATCCTGAAACAGGAGAGCCACTTGCCGGTGCTCGTCGACGTCAGCCATTCCACCGGGCGCAAGGACATCGTACTGCCATGTGCCAAGGCTGCTCTAGCCGCCGGAGCCGACGGCATTATGATCGAAGTACATCCGGATCCTCCGACCGCCCTCTCTGATGCGGAGCAGCAGCTTACGATACCACAGTTCGAATCGTTCTTCGCCCAGCTGAAGCAATCGGGCTTGTACAACAGCCGTGTTCAATAGAATGTAAGTCTGCTATGCGACCACGCGGAACCTGCCGGGACCCTCGCGTTCCAGGCGAAGGATAAGCTCCGGAATAAGGTTCCGCGCGTATAGGCACAGGCTTAACCGTACAAATCAAACATCGTGACGGAGTAGCCGAGCTGCTTCAAATATTGGAACAGCTGGGCGCGATGGTGCTGGGCGTGCGTGACGATCTCGATCAGCCACTTCGCCTGAGCCGTCGGGTGATCGATGTAGAACGGCGTGGTAGTCCGGTGCAGGAACGTTTCGTCATCCAAAGCTTCCATATATTCGGTCACTTCCTGCAGCCCGGCGGCCATCCGCGCCGCAAGGGACGTTTTGTCTCTGTCAGCGGCTATGTCCGATTCCAATCGGCGGATATCCGGCTCGGCATGCTCCTTCAGAATGAGCAGGTCCGTCGAAGGAACGGATACGAGATGATCGACCAGCTCGCGCAGCGACCGCATGTTTGGGTGCGGCTTGAACGCCCAATCTTCCTCTTTAATAGAACCAATAAGCTTGGAGCTCGTTCGTACGATTTGCCCAAGTTCCTCGAACAGCATTTGCTTCATTAGCTGCACGCCTGTCATTTGGTTTTTTTCAGCCATTTCGTCCCTCCACGCATCATAATGAATCTTCCACTTGCTTCGTTCCCATTATAGCTTATAATAGTGACAAGTCCTGTCATAATTAACAGATGGAGTTGCGCCATGTCCAAATCGAAGCGGCTGATGGAGCTCATGATGGCCGTCAACCGTAAACGCAAGTTCACTGTCAAGGAGCTTGCCCAAGAATTCGGGGTGTCATCGAGGACGATCCTGCGCGATCTGCAAGAGCTGGGTGAGCTGGGCGTTCCGCTCTACTCCGAGGTCGGGCCGCACGGCGGCTACCAGATTTTGAAGGAACGCATCCTGCCCCCGATCGCGTTCACCGAAGAGGAAGCGGTCGCGATTTTTTTCGCCAGCCATGCGTTGCGCCATTATGCCAGCCTTCCGTTCGAGATGGAAGCCGCGTCGGCCTTAAACAAATTCTACTCCTTCATGCCTTCCGACGTTCGAGAGCGCATCGATCAAATGCGCAACCGCGTGGACTTTTTCTCACCGACCCGGCCGCTGGAGTCACCCTACTTGCCCGTCCTACTTGAGGCGGCCCTGCGGCAAAAGGTGCTTCGCGTCGACTATGCATCGCGGGAGGGCACGACGAGCCGCGACATTCAGCCGGTAGGCATCTACGCGAGCCATGGCCTCTGGTATTGCCCGGCCTACTGCTTCCTGCGCGGCGAAGTGCGTCTGTTCCGCTGCGACCGGTTCCGCTCGGTAGACGAGCAGGCGGCGACGGAGCAGCCGATCGATCTGCGTCATGTGGATCTTACGAATCGGGGCTCGCATAACCGGGTGTCGCAGGAGTATATTAGTATACATGTGGAATTAACCAAGGAAGGCGCCGAGCGATGTATGGCGGAACTGTGGCCGTCGCCCAAGCTCCACTTGCGCAGTGATGGAACCGGTCTCCTGGACGGTCCGGTGCCGAAGAACGATTTGGACTTTTTCGCCGTCTTTTTTATCGGGTTGGGTGTTGCCGCGAAGGTGCTTCAACCGTTAGAATTGATAGAACGGATACGAACAAAGCTGTCGGATATGACGGCTCATTATATTTAAGCTTGTTTGCTGGAGGTAGTTGTGCGATGTATAAAACAATGAGCGCTTTAGCGGAACCTCACCGGATGTCCATCATGCAGCTTTTGCGCGACGGGCCCAGGCCCGTAGGGGAAATCGCCGACCGGCTTAGGCTGCATCAGCCGCAGGTGTCGAAGCACCTTCGCGTGCTGAGCGACGCCGGCTTGGTCGAGATGAACCCCGCCGCGAACCGCCGGATCTACAAGCTGCGGCCTCAGCCGCTGCAGGAGCTGGACAAGTGGCTTGACCCGTTCCGCAAGATGTGGGAGGAGCGCTTCGACCGGCTGGATGAGTACTTGCAGGAGCTGCAGAAGAAGGACTCGTCTCAACACCATTGATCGGATTGTTTCGAACAGGCAAGAGCCGGCTCCCTCGCCGGCTCTTCTTCGTTGCCGCTCCATCCGAAGCGTTAACCTTCGATTGATTCGCGGTGTCGTTTTATGTTTAAATTAGATCAGCATTCTTCAAACAACGGTTCGGTATAGAAAAAATCTATTTATTCTGAGAAGGGGTTTCCATCTTGAAACCAAATCGATACAATGTGCCGGCTCTAGAGAAAGGACTGCTCATCATCGAGACGCTGGCCCGAAGCGATCAGCCGCTCGGCATTACCGACCTGTACGCACTCTGCGGGTTGCCCAAGTCCTCGGTCTTCATGATTCTGTCCACGCTCGAAGATTTGAAATTCGTCGAGAAGCTAAGCGGCGACAAGTACAAGCTGACGCTCAAGTTGTACAACCTGGGCGAGCTCATCCTGAACAAGCTCGATATACGCGCGGTCGCCCATCCCTACATGGAGCAGGTGGCTGCGAAGCTCGGCTCAACGGTGCATCTCGCCCAACTCGAGTTCGGCAAGGCCGTCTATATCGACAAGGTGAACGGACCCGGCTTCGTCCAGTTCTCGAGCAAGATCGGCCTCGCTTGGTCGCTGCATACGTCCGCCGTGGGCAAGGCGCTCGCCGCTTATTTGCCGGAGAAGGAGCTCGACCGCATCCTGGAAGTGCACGGCATGGAGTCCATCACCCCGAACACGATCACCGAGCCGGCCGCATTGAAGGCGTCGCTCGAGAAGGTTCGGGTGAACGGCTACTCGGTCGAGGACGAGGAGGGCGAGCTCGGAATACGCTGCATCGGGGCTCCAATCCGGGACAGCAAAGGCGAAGTCGTCGCCGCTATCAGCGTCACCGCCCTCAAGCACGACCTCCCCTCCGACAAATTCGGGGAAGTGGGCGCCTACATCGCGGATGTAGCCATGGAGATCTCCCGAGGCATCGGTTACTCGGCGAATGGCTGAGCTATAGGTTCCAATAAGGCCTGAGGTCAATCTTCAGGCCTTTTTCCGCGCTCTCCACCGCCCCTAACACCATGGCAATGCTCTTCAAATTGTCCCGCGCATCTGTCTCCGCAGGACGCCCCTCCTGCAACGCGGCGAACATCTCGTCCAAACACCCGGTATGCCTTTCGCGACCCCTCCACAGATTGTTAGCTTCGATTCGTACATGTTCCCGCAGAAAGCCAGATTGATCGGTCCCGATACCCGGAGCCACGATTTCCGCGTATGGCTCGCCGGTACCGTCCCAGATCGCCGTCCCGTGCGCTCCGGTAATTCGCCATGAAGCCTCCCAAGAGGTCGGTGCTCCCTCTGCGCACCACGATCCGCGGTAGCAAAATATCGAGCCGTCCGACATCTCGAAAATGCAGACGGCGGCCGCCGCGCCCGCGTACCAGGAGCCGGGCGGATTGAACGGCTGGCAGTACACGGACACCGGGTCCGCTCCTCCGATGAACCGGGCTTGATCGAACGTATGGATCGCCATGTCTACGATCAGCGGGTGCTCCATCGCCTCGCGGAACCCGCCGAAGTGCGGCGCCAGGAAGAAGTCGGCGCCGATGTATCCGACCGGCCCGATTGCCCCATCGTCAAACAGTCCTTGAAGCGATCGAATGTGGCCGTTGTAGCGCCGGTTCTGCATGATCGAGAGCCTGCGTCCGGCTCTATCCGCCGTACGGACCAGCTCATGCGCCTCTTCACGCGAGACGGCCATCGGCTTCTCGGCGAAGACGTGACAACCCGCCTGCAGCGCGGTTCGACTGACGTCGAACCGGCTGTCCGGGACCGTGATGTCGAACGCGACATTCGCACCGGTTTCGGCGATCGCCATTGCGACATCGGGATATATTCCGCATGTAAGACCGTGCCGCTCCGCCATGCGCTCCGCATTCTCCTTGGAGATGTCGACTAGCGCGACGATCTCACTGTCTTCGCGCGTTAGCGCATACCCGACCCAGGCGTGAGCCATGTTCCCGCACCCAACGACGACGATACGAAACCGTTTCATATTCCCGTCCCTCCTGCTCATTTCCTGAATGTCCCTTAGGGTCATCTTGCTTGATAATTAGGGAGGCGTCAAGGTGTTTCGTTAAGGCACTCTTCGCGAACAAAGAACCCGTCAAACTCGGATGGGTGCGTTCGACGGACGCGAATGAAGAGAAGCGGAGCGCATGAAGGGTATAGGAACATGCTGGCTTCTGAGATGAGGTTGAGTGAGAAGTGACGGCAAAATCCTACCCGATTTGGTCGCGTTGCTGACGCCGCAGCCAATTCTAGTACGTCTGCCCTGGCTGGGACCCGTTAATGAAATCCGGCATTTGGCGTAAATGCTGTCACCCCCCATCACAGCTATCTTCCAGCTAGTTCGTTCCATATTTTTTTCTCTGATAACTGCTCGATCTGCATGTATACGCTACATCTGCAGGAATCTACTGGAAAATAATTGAATGATAGGTTATAATAGCAACCAAGACGAAGAACGTCCCGAATAAACGCTGTGTAGCGGCGTGTTTGGGGCGTTTTTTATTTTTATAAGGAGGTTTTTATTTGTCATTCGAGGAGCAGCATAAAGCTTTTATTGAAGGGCATTTGCAAAAAAGGACGGGTGAACGCCGCAGCAGACTGGAACGGGGGCATCGGCACGCAGAGATTTTGTTCTTACGCCAGATCTGGTGGCTCTTGGTTGGACATTTCGAGAATTTGCACCCGGAGTATGAAGTGATGGATTGGCGGGGTAGATCATACTTCGCGGATTTCGCCTGGCTGCCGCTGAACGGCCTGGTTAAGCTGTTGATCGAAATCAAGGGATTCAACACCCATGTCCGCGACATGGATCGCCCCAAGTATTCCAATGAGCTCAACCGGGAAACGTTCCTACACGCCATGGGCTACCACGTGATTTCTTTCGCCTACGACGATGTGGAGCAGCGGCCGGAGCTCTGTATCGCTCTGCTCCGCATGGTGCTCGCTCGTTACCAGTCGAGCCCTCCTCCCGTCTCCCGCGCCCAGCTGGCCGAAAAGGAGCTGATCCGACTGGCCATCACCATCGCTCGGCCCATACGCCGGATGGATGTGGTGAAGCATTTCGACATCGACGCCAAAACGGCGGGATTGATGCTCGCGAAGCTGTGCGACAAAGGTTGGTTAGTTTCGGCCGAACGAGGCAAGAGAGAGCGTATTCTGAACTACGAGCTCGCGCACGGGGTGTTGAATTACTTCAATTAACGAGGTTATGGGATTACGAGGGCTATCGCTCCAACGGAGGGAGGGAAAACCTCGGGAAAACCTCCCCCACTTTACAAGTAAGGAGGGCGAAATCGGCTCGGCCCCTTAATTTTGGAGTCATGTTGTGAATTACTCGGTTTGTCGTAGTATTCCTTTTTTTTGCAGGGAGCACGCCCCCTGCACCCCGTCACTCGGCGTGTGCCGTCCCCGGCCAAATGGGCCGGAGGATTGTAAAAAAGTGTTGGATGGTATCCTCACTCCGTCAAGGCTAAAGTAAACCGCTCTGCGGGCCTTGACGGGCTTCATACAGCGATTTTAATCTCTGGCAATTTATCTGCTTTCCATGCTTCGTGGAATTGAACAGGACTCATTCGCTTTAAGCTGCCATGAAAGCGTCTTTGGTTGTAAAACTCGATGTATTGATGGACGGCCTGGTACGCTTCTTCAAAGGTGTTAAACTCTTCTCTTGAGAACAAGTCCCACTCAATGTTGCTGTGGAAGGATTCAATGTAAGCATTCAGGTTTGGTGTTTTGGGCGGGATCCGCTCGTGAATGAGCGGGTTTTGCTCATCTTCCAGACACAGTTCACCAAACCGATTGCTCAAAAATTGAGGTCCATTGTCTGTACGCAGGACAGGCTTCTCTTCTCCAGGTTGTATTCGCGCCAGTAACGCTCGCTTCACGGCTGCACAAACGTCTTTAGCATCACAACTTGAGCCAACATGGTAACCTACAATCGCTCGGTCAAACACATCAATGATGTCGAATAGAAAGAAAAAGCTATCGTACCCTGCTACATATCCGTATTTAATGTCCATTTGCCATAGCTGGTTCGGTCCTGTAACGACTCGGTTTTTGGGTAAGCGCCGAGGATACTTAAACTTCTTCTTCCGCTGCGTATGCAGGAGGCCTAACTTCTTACAAAGTCGGTAGGCCTTCTTATGGTTCAAAAGGAGTCCCTTTTGCATGTACAACGCATGAGCAAGGTTTCGGTACCCATAGCCTTGTTCTTCGCCTTCGACGAGTTCCATTAGCCATTCTTCGATCTGGGCGTCGCTGATCTTTTTACCGTCTTTCGTCAGGGAATACTCAGGGAACGGGCGACCGGCAGAAATCGTTTTTTCTCTGCGACCGCGCCGCTCTAATTTCCGTTTCTTTCGTGCATAGTAAGTCGATTCGTTCACGCCGACCAAGCGCAACACGAGTGCTGCAGCAAAGCCCCGCTTCATGTATTTGTCGGCTATTTCGAGTCTTTCTTGTAAGCGGGGTTGCTCTTTTTTACGAGGTCACGGAGAATCTCAATTTCGAGATCTTTTTCTCCAATCATTTTTACCGCTTTTTCGTACTTATCTTCTAGTTCTTGAAGGCGCTTAGAGTCATCGATTCGTTCGTTCACGGAAGGAATAGCCTCGGCTCCGTATTTTTGTTTATATTGACTCACCCAATTGTAAATCGTTTTTGGGGAAACATTGTACTTTCGAGCTAAGAACCCAGCTCTTGTTCCGCTAAGTGCTTCTTGTGCAACTTTCATTCGCATTTCTTCATAGATCGTTGGGTTTTTCATGATCATCAGCCCCCTTCACCAATAGTGTAATTCATTTCACTATGATGACTCCATTCCAATTATGGGGCTTTGAAGAAAAGACCGAAAGAGAGGGAGATTTTCCCTTTCATCGAAGCAAAAGGCACCGTTTCATCGGAAAAAGAAGGAGGTTTTCCCTCTGCAACAGTCTCCGCAAGGCCTGGCTCCAATAAGGAGCGATTTCCAACCCCCAGTCACACGACTTTTTCGGCTTATCCCGCCTAGCGTCTCGGATCCTGACAAGTAACTCGACTTTCTCGGCCTAAGCTCGCTTATCCCGTCCAGTAACACGAGATGTCGGCACTGTCCATCCTCCCCCTGTGAAGCCGTCTTTAAAAACAAGAGACGTGCCCTCGCCCTGTCCGGACGAAGCACGTCTCTTTCCTTGTATCGTCTATTCTTTTGCGCGAGTCTGGGGTGTAGGGTGTTTCGCTCGTCATTCCGCTGGGATCCGCAAGATCAAGTCGCTTAAGCTCGAATCTGGGCCATTTCCCCCATGCAGCCTTCGCAAATGTGCTTCTCGCGGTATTCGGTAACGCCGTTCATTTCTCCGCAAAACACACATTTCGGGCGATACCGCTCCAGCAAAATTTGATCCCCGGCAACCAAAATTTCCACAGGGTCGCCTTCATTCATTTTGTAACGTTTCCTTAACGACTTCGGTAAAACAATTCTGCCTAGTTGATCTACTTTGCGTACGACTCCGGCAGGCCTCATCATACTTCCCCCTCCCCAGGATCCTCAAGAAAGCTCGAAATTACAATGATAATCATTCGCTGTGCACGATGAAAAATCCTTCTAAAGACTCATTCACAAAGGGGAATCTTTTGAAATTCTACGCGAAAAATCAATGTAAGCCGAGAAAGCCGTTCTGCCGAAGCCCCTCGAACAGCACGATGGCCGCCGAGTTGGATAAATTCAGCGACCGGACGGCATCCGTCATCGGCATCCGAATGCATGTCTCGCGGTTCGCCTCGATCAGCTCCGGCGGAAGCCCCTTGGTCTCCTTGCCGAATACGAAGAAATCGCCGTCCCGGTACTCAAACTCGGTATAGAGACGGGTCGCCTTGGTAGTCGCATAGAAATAGCGAGCATCTGGAAACTTCGCCTGCAGCTCCTGGAAAGAGTCATAGTAATCGATCTTGACGGAATGCCAGTAATCGAGTCCCGCCCGTTTGAGCGTCTTGTCATCGGTTTGGAATCCGAGCGGCCGCACCAAGTGCAGGTATGTTCCCGTAGCCGCGCAAGTGCGGGATATGTTGCCGGTATTGGCCGGTATCTCCGGCTCGACTAGGACGATATGAAAAGCCAATGCGTTCACCTCGCGTTTCATTATACAACAAATTTGCCGCGATTTTTAACACCCGCTTTACGAATGATTAATATCGGCATGACGTTGCCGGGCGATAATGGAGCTAATCTTAACGTTAGGGTACCACCTGCGACCCAGACTGTGACATAAAGGAGACGATGATGATGAAAAAACGAATCCTTGTCGTTGATGACGAACCCTCGATCTCCATGCTGATTGAATTCAATCTGAAGCTGGTCGGATATGAGGTGCAATGTGTGTTTGACGGGGAGGCGGTCTTCGACGTGCTGCCCCAGTTTCGCCCGGATCTGATCGTGCTCGATCTGATGCTGCCCAAGCTGGACGGCATCCAAGTGTGCCGGAGGCTGCGCAGCCAAGGCAATCTCGTCCCGATCATCATGCTGACCGCCCTGCAGGACTTGTCGGATAAGATCACCGGTCTCGACAACGGCGCGGACGATTATATGACGAAGCCATTCAGTCCGCAGGAGCTCGTCTCCCGGATCCAGGCGATTCTGAGACGCCTCCACACGCTGCCGGCCAATACGGAGGAGACGATCGAGATCGGCCCCCTCGAGCTGCGCCCCGCGCAGCGGGAAGTGTTCTTGCACGGCAATCCGATCGAGCTGACGCCGAAGGAATTCGAGCTGCTCTCGTTCCTGTGCCAACACCGGGGCAAGGTGCTCAGCCGACAACAGCTGCTGCACGGGGTTTGGGACTACCATTTCCTCGGAGACACGCGCATCGTGGACGTCCACATCAGCCATCTGCGCGACAAAATCGAGAAAAACGCCCGCACGCCCGAATACATCATTACGATTCGCAATGTGGGCTACAAGCTGCTGGAGCCGCCTGTCAAAAAAGAGTCGTTTGCTTAAAGGGCATTTCTACCATCAAATCTAGACACTCGAAACCCCGTAAAACTTTGCTCAGCGCTAAGAAATTAGCGCTTTTTTGTTTGCTTTCCGGCGCCCTCGAGAATTACAAATGCTTACAAACTAAAGCGTTTACATAAACAATTACCAAATTTTTAGGGTTTTTCCCTACTGTTGTCGTATGTTAGCCTGTTAACTAAGCACGGCCGAGACTTTCTTTCCAGTTCATGGATGGAAAGTGCGGGGGACGCAGGATTGTACGAACGAATCAGGATGGAGTTCGTTCGTTTGGGGTGAATCGTTCACGAAAACGTAGGGTTGTATCCTCAGCCCAAACCCGACAGCTAACCTCGTAGGCATCAACACAAAAGGAGCGATGTACATTGAAAAGCAAGCTTTTCAGCAGAACGATGGTTACCATCGCACTGGGTGCGCTCTGTGTCGGCGGGACGACCGTCTTCGCGGAAAGCCTAGTTTCGAAGCTGAATCCGGATGAGGAGAAGTCCCCTGCAGCGGAAGCAACGCTCCGCGCCACCACGAGCGCCGATTCCCAAAATGGGATAAGCCTGATTTCTTCCGAACCGATCCACTTCGACCTGCTGGCAGGTTGGGACCTGCAGCGCCCGCAACTGATCGACACGATCGCGAAGAACGAAGCGGCGGCGGCTAGGGCGGCAGCTCAGACCGCGGCGGCTCAAGCCTCGATCGCGGCGGCAGCGGCACAAGCTGCAGCAGCGGCGGCACCACAGGCAACGCCTGCACCCGCAACTGCGCCGGCAGCTACGCCTGCGGCGAAGCAAGCGCCGATCGTGAACAAAGCCAAAACGGCAGCAGCTGCGGCAAAAGCGAAGCCTGCGGCAAGCGCTCCGGCGCAAACGATGGCGGCGGCCGATACACAGGCGGCACAAGCCGGACAAGCCGTTCAGGATCACCAAGGCAAATCGTACACGTTTAAGAAAGTGCTGAATGTAACCGCTTCGGCCTACTCCGACGCGCCGGAAGAAAACGGCGGCTACGGTGGACTCGACTATTACGGGAACGCGCTGAAGCTGGGTACGATCGCGGTGGATCCGAAAGTCATCCCGCTCGGTTCGAGCGTCTTGATCAAGGGATACAGCTTTAACGGCCTGCCTCAGACGCTCGTCGCCAAAGCTACCGACATCGGCGGAGCGATCCAAGGCAACCGGATCGATATTTTCATCCCCGGGTCCAAATCGTTCGTGAACTCCTTCGGGCTGCAAAAGGTTCAAGTGTACGTGTTGAACTAAGGAACGTTGTACCTACATTTGCTTGGATAGCTTCAATAATTGCGGGACGGTTACGAGTTCGTAGCCGTCCGCTTTTATTTTGGAAATCACCGTCGAGAGCGCCGCTACGGTGCCGGACAAATTTTGCTTGTCTCCCCCTGCGGAATGCTGCAGCACAATCGCGCCCCCCCTGGCATGGCTTATGATGTTGTGCGAGACTTGATCGGCCGAGAGACCTTTCCAGTCCAAGGAATCGATATTCCAATTCACGATTACATACCGGTTCGAGCCCGTCCACTGCAGCTGCTCCTCCGTAATCTCACCGTAGGGAGGGCGAATCAGCTTCGGGGTATAGCCGATTTGGGCCTGGAGGATCGCGGAGGTTCGATCGATCTGCTGCTTGTACTCCTCTACCGACAACTTGGTGAACAACGGATGGCTGTAGGAATGGTTGCCGATTACATGGCCTTCCTGCACGATTCGCTGCACGATATTTGGGTTCGCCTCGGCGCGTTTCCCCAGTAAGAAGAACGTCGCTTTGACCTGATGCGCCTTCAGCACATCCAGAATTTGCGGCGTATACAGCTGGTCCGGGCCATCGTCGAACGTAAGGGCAATGCGCTTGACCCCGGGCTGGCCGTTCACTTTGAAGATGTCGGAATATTTGTGCCTCAGCTCGCCCAATGTAAGCTTTCGCTTAGCCTGCTGCTCCTGCTGCCGCTGCACGGGGATGGCAGGCTTTTTGCTTTTGACGGAGGCGGCCGGCGACGTCGGTGTCTGCGTCGGCGCGGGAGCCGGAACCGGGGCCGCCGCCTGAAGCGGCGAAGCCGGGTCCGTTGTCGCGGCGGGGGCCGGTATGGGGCTGGCCGGGTCGGATTGCCCGACGATAAACCGATATTGCTTCGCAGGCGTCGAGAATTGAACACGGCCGCTAAGGCCGGCGTCCCCGGCGCTTCCTGCGCTTCCGGTGCTTCCGCTCAGCTCCTGCTGCTCCTGGCTCGGCTGCAAGATCCCGGGCGGGTCTTGCGAGGCCGACTTGGACGTCGAACCGGCCGAACAAGCGCTCAGGACGAGCGCGATCGTCCAGACGGCAGCCCCGGCAATTCGCCTGCCCGATGACAGTCCCCGATCTTGTCCCTTGCTACGATAGCCTCGCCTCATCACACGCACTCCCCACACATTTTTCCCTAGTATGTGCAGGAATTCGGATTGGCACTCCGTTGATGATTCGAATTTAAACGCGACCAGCAGGGAGCCCGGAATTTTTGCTGCAATGGGGAGAAAGCCTGGATGCAACCTGAGATTGCGGGCCGCTCGCAACCAAAGCGAGCTTTACTTTTGCATACGGTCCGACCACAATGGACTTATCCAATGCAGAAAGGCAGCTGGTCCTATGATCTTTGGGGAGAAGTTGAAAACGGAAAGAAAGAAGATGGGCTGGTCTCAAGACGAATTGGCCGAGAGGCTGTTTGTAACCCGGCAATCGGTTTCGAAATGGGAGAACGGTCAAAACTACCCGAGTATTGAGATTATTATGAAAATAAGCGATCTATTCGGTTTAACGATCGATGAGTTACTGAGAAGCGACGAGGAGTTGACGAAGAAAGTGATCAGAGACAGCCGACAATTGGCCTATCCGAAATTAAAGTTTGCGTTCGATGTGTTATTTCTGGTCGGTCTAGTCTTGTTGGTGATCAAACTAGTCGTTCTGATTCTGAACAAAACAGCAGGGCTGGACATTACGTTGTACGGGGGGAAGGTTCTTTGGAATTTCGGACCTTTATTGCTGATGCTGGGCGGAGGTATCGGTTCCGGCATTCTGAAAGATAAGTTTAAACAAAGTTAATATGGGATAAACCTGCTGGGTCAGGTCACTTCATACGTCCTTGGTCGTGACGGTCAGTTAGGCGCGTGGGACGGGCAGGCAGGATGGATTCCGACCAGCGAATGGATCGTACGCGTTGTCCATCTTGATAATCGATGTTTACTAATAAGCATAGTACCCTAACAGGTTAGGGCATGTTTGGAACGTTTAGAGTCGAATAGTAAACCCACCTTGTGTTATTAGTAATGTGTGCTTTACAAATAACAGAAGATAGCCTTACAAAACGGCGAAAACCGCCAAAATGGCGTGAAAATAGTCAGGGTACCCGTGTTAATTGTAAACTTAGGCTTACATTCGGTCGAACTGGGTTTTCTTATACAAAAAAAGTGCCGTCCCTTGCATGAAGCAGGGGACGGCACTTCAATCGATTTACCCGTTCTGCGCCTGGAATTGCTTCATGAAGTCGGCGAGCGCTTGGCAGCTCTCGAGCGGCACGGCGTTGTACGTCGAGGCGCGCAAATGGCCTACGTCCCGGTGGCCCTTCAGGCCGACGAAGCCGGCTTGTTCCGAGGCTTTCAGGAAGCGGGCTTCGAGCTCATCGCTGCCCAAGGCGAACGTGATGTTCATCCGCGACCGGCTGCCCGGATCGACCAGGCCGGTATAGAAGCCGCCGCTTTGGTCGATGACGTCGTAGATGAGCTGGGTCTTGTCCCGGTTGAACTGCTCCATCCAGGCCAGGCCGCCCTTCGCCTTGATCCACTTCAGCACGAGATTCACCATGTAGACGGAGTAGACCGGCGGCGTGTTATAAAGCGACTTCGTCTTGGCATGCGTGTCGTAGCGCAGCATGGAGGCGACGTGCTTCGGACTGCCCGCCAGCAGCTCCTCTCTCACGATGACGACGGTCACACCCGAAGGGCCGAGGTTCTTCTGGGCTCCGGCGTAGATCATGGCGAATTGCGACACATCGACCGGCCGGGATAAAATATCGCTGGACAGGTCACCGATGAGCGGCACCGAGCCGGTGTCCAAGTAGTGCGGGAACTGCGAGCCGGCGATCGTCTCGTTCGACGTCAAGTGTACATAGGCCGTATCCGGACGAATCGTTAGCTCCGCCTGCCCCGGCATCCGCTTGAAGCCGCTCGCTTCTCCGCTCGCCGCCGCATAAGCGTCGCCGAAGAGCTTGGCTTCCTTGAAGGCCTTGTCCGACCAAGTGCCGGTCAACACATAGCCGGCCGACTTGCCCGGCCCGAGCAGGTTCATCGGGATCATCGCGAATTGCGTGCTCGCTCCGCCCTGCAGGAACAGCACTTCGTACCCGGCGGGGACTCCGAGCAGTTCCTTCATGAGCGCCTGCGTCTCGTCGTTCACTTGCTCATATTCCTTGCTGCGATGCGAAATCTCCATAATGGACATGCCGATGCCCCGGAAATCGACGAATTGCTCCTGCGCCTGCTGCAGCACTTCGAGCGGCAGCGCAGCCGGACCGGCATTGAAATTGTACGCGCGGTTGTGGCTCATGCTAATAGACTCCTTCTTCCCTCTTGTGGTTTATCGCTATGATAGCAGTATTCGTCCCCCCGTACAATACGAAACGAACCATTTGTCCGAAAATTGTCTTAAAATCCGGGCAAGCTAGGGTTGATCCAGATGTTCGGACCATCCCCATAATAGGGTTCCCGAAAGGAGAATAGGTTTCATCATGATCTCTTCGACTGATTCTTCCACCCTTGCACCTTGGCGTCTGTTCGTGGCCGTGCCGCTGCCGCCCGAAGTCAAGGCGCTCGTGACGAGCGCGCTCCCCACGCTGCAGGCGGGGCTGCCGTTCCAGAAGTGGGTGCACCCGGAGGACGTGCACATCACGCTCGTCTTCCTCGGCGACACGGCGCCGGCCGCCGTGCCCGCCCTCGAGGCGGCGCTCACCCGGCTCGCCTCGCGAGCCGTGCCCTTCCCGCTCCGCCTCGAGGGCACGGGCACGTTCGGCGCGCCTCAGGCGCCGCGCGTGCTCTGGGCCGGGCTCGGCGGCAGCCTGCCCGCGCTGCATCGGCTCCAGGCCGATGCAGCGCGGGAGGCCGCCGAGCTCGGCTACGCGCCCGAAGGGCGCGCGTATGCGCCGCACGTGACGCTGGCCCGCCGCTACGCCGCAGGCGGCGGGGGCCGCGGCTCGGCGCGGCGGCACGCCCTGCAGCCCGAGAAGGCGGGGACGCCGGTCCCCGCCTTCTCGGGCGATGCTCTGTGGCCCGCGGCCGCGTGGACCGCGGACCGGGTCGTGCTGTACCGCACCCGCATGGGGCGGTCGCCGATGTACGAACCGCTGCGCGAGTTCGTGTTCTCTTCCGGCGGCTGAGCCGCCGCCTCGCAGTTGCCGCGCAAGCCGCCTACAGATGCCGGCAGCCGGGAACCGATGCCGCTTACACCGACAGCGGGAGCGCGACCGAGACGGTCGTGCCTTGGCCCGGCTCGGTCTCGAACTCGAGCCGGCCCCCGTGCAGCGACACGATCTCGCGGCAGATCGAGAGGCCGAGCCCGGTCCCTTCCGCCTGGGGGTTGACTTGGTAGAACTTCATCTCGATGTGCGGCAGATGCTGCGGCTCGATCCCGATGCCGTTGTCCTTCACCCGCACGACGGCTTCGGTCTCCCACCGCTCGACCTCAAGCTCGATCGTGCCGTCCGGGTGCGAGAATTTGACCGCATTGTCCAGCAGATTGAGGAACACTTGCTTGAGCCGATTCGAATCGCCCGTCACATACACGGGCTCCTGCTCCTGGTCTTCCGGCAGCAGCAGCGTCAACCGCTTCTTGTCGGCCTTAGCCCGCAGCTGCAGGACGACTTCCGAGAGCAGCGACGTGAGCGACACTTTGCGCAGATCGAGGAGGATCCGCTTCTCGGCGAGTCGGGCGAAATCGAGCAGCTCCTCGACGAGCCCGATCAGCCGGTCGGTCTCCTTCGAAATGATGCGCAAGCCCTGGCGCGTCTCCTCCTCGTCCTGCAGGCTGCCGGTCTGGATCGTCTCGCTCCAGCCCTTGATGCTGCTGAGCGGCGTGCGGATCTCGTGCGAGATCGACGAGATGAAGTCGTTCTTCAGCCCCTCACTCCGCACGATCTCCGCAGCCATGAAGTTCAGCGTCTTCGCCAGCTCGCCGATTTCGTTGCGGACCGTCTCCTCCACCCGCACATCGAACCGCCCCTGCGCCATCTCGGCGGAGGCGGCGGTAATGCGCTTGATCGGCTTGACGATCGAGTTGGCTAGCGTCAGGCTGACGAGCAGCACGACGATAAGCACGCCGAGAGCAATCGCGGCGGAGAATAAGAGCAGCCGCAGCAGCGTACGGTCCACTTCTTCGAGCGACGTGATGTAGCGGAGCACCCCGAGCGTCTGGCCGTTCGAGACGATCGGCGTCGATACCGCCATCACTTTCTCCCCCGTGACCGGCGTTTTACCCACCCATGTCCCGGTATGCCCCTTGATCGCGGAGCGGACGTCTTCAGTCGCCCGTTTGCGATCGGACGCGAATCCGCTCGACGTGATGAGCACGGTTTCATCCCGATCGATAATTTCCAGCTCCGCCGCTTCGAACGCCAAATTTTGCACCAGTTCATTTAAATTTTGCTTGAAGGTCGACACATACAACGGATTGGAGTATTTCGTATAAAACGACAGCGACACGGATGCCTGATTGCGAAGCACCGATTCGATGCTGCTGTAATAATACTGATGGACCGTCACGGCTAAGACCGATTCGATCAGGAGCAGCGTCAGCAGCACGACGATGATGAATCGGGCGACGATTTGGCGTTTCAGGCCGCCGCCGCTCATTCCGTGCTCTCCTTCCACATGTACCCGAAGCCCCAGATCGCCTCGACGTAGACCGGATGGGACGGATCCTCCTCGATTTTTTGCCGCACCCGGCGGATGTTGACGTCCACAATCTTCGGATCGCCTACATAGTTCACGCCCCAGATTGAATCCAGCAGCTCGTCCCGGCTCACCGGGACATTCCGGCGCTCCATCAGGAACCGGATCAGGGCGAACTCCGTCGGCGTCAGCTCAATGCGCTGCTCGAGCTTGAACAGCTGATTCGACTTCGGGTGCAGCTCGAATGGGCCCGAGACGAACGTATCCGCGGACGAGGCATCCATCTTCACCAGCCGCACGCGCCGCAGCAGCGACTGCACTCGCGCCATCAGCTCCGCCGGACTGAACGGCTTGCCCATATGGTCGTCCGCTCCGAGCGACAGGCCCATGACCTTGTCCTGCTCCTGGACCTTGGCGGTCAGGAACAAAATGCCGATCTTCTCATTGAACTCCCGCACTTGGCGGCAAACCTCGAACCCGTCGATCCCGGGCACCATGACGTCGAGGAGCGCGATATCGATCGAGAGATCGGAGCGCAGAATCCGCAGCGCGTCGTCGCCATTGTCCGTCTCCACGACCTGGAACCCGCTTCGCTTCAGATTGACGACCACGAAGCTGCGGATCGATTCCTCGTCCTCCAGAATGAGCACTTTCGCCGTACATTCCGTCTCTTTGCTCAATCCCGATGCTGACCCCGACAATGTCACTCCGTTGTTCATGGCAGCCTGTCCTCCTTTTGCTGGGTCGTCTCCGTGATGAGATGGAAGGCAGAGAGTCCGACCGGGGCCGCCTCCGCGTTCACTTCGAATACCGTACTGCCGGTGCGGGTCAGCTCTATCCAACCGCCGGCCGATTCCGTCCATTGGTCCACCGGCACCGCCCGGATCTCGGCTAACAGCTGCCCTCCGCTTAAGCCGACGAACCGGACGGACTGAGGCGTTTTCTCGACCGTATACCGATTCACCCAATCCTTCGGAATGTCTACATAATAGCCCTGCTCGTTGTTGTAATATCGTTCCAGGACGAATGTGAGCCCATTCTTCCCATCCCATTTGTAATACGGATACAGCCAAGCCTTATACGCCATCGCGGCTTCTTCCCAGCCCGGCGCCTCCTTCATAAGCGGGATATCCAGAATCCCGTCGCCGTCTACATCGGTGCTCAGGGCCGAATACGCACGGAACGTCGGATTGCTCCTATCCGAGAAGACCGCTCTCAGCCGTCCGTTCTCCCACACGATCAGCTGGGTCGTCGACGAATGGGCGCCCACCCCGGCATCGAGCAAAATGCCCCTTTGGCCTGGCGCCACAGCTCCCGATACGACGTTGTAATAGCCGTTTACGCTCGGATCGAGGTCGACCATGCCCAGTTTTCCCATCGACTGCTCGTATTGGTACAGCACTGCGTTCGCTTTGTCCTTCTCCTTCTCCCTCGTCCGGTTGATGATCGTCACGTCCTTCTTGCCGTCCCCGTTCATGTCGTCGACGATGAACTCCTGATAGGGCGATTCGAACTGCTTCGTCAAATGGCCGTCCGCCTCCAGGCTGTATACGGTCAAGCCGCGCTGGTCCGACTTGTTCGCGGCAGAATAGCCGATCATAACCGACTGCCGGCCGTTCTTCATGAGGTCGGCGAACTTGAGCGTATCGAGCTCGTAGCCTTCCCCCGGAATCGTGGCGAGCCGTTGCCAGGCTCCCTGCCGGCTCGTCCAGATTTCGCCGATGATTTGATCCTTGTCGCCCTTGTTCTTATAGAACAGCACCGCTTCCTGGCGTGAGTCCCCATCCAGATCGAGCATCGCCACCGTGTTGCGCTGGTCCGCCCGCCGCGGGCGGATGATAGCAGCGCCGGCCGGAAGCGACAGCTGCACTTGCTCCATCAGCTTCTCCTCCTCCGCCATGAGCTTGGGCAGGCGCATATAGGTCTGGGGCTGCTGCATGAGCGAGCAGCCTGTCCCCAGTCCCAGCAGCACCCCCGCGAACAGCAGCAGCGCCAGCCTCCTTCGACCTCTCATGCGAATCCACCTCCCGCCGTTCCGATTCCGATCCTTCTTCTATCTATACATCAAACTATGCCCTTGTAAGCAAACTAGAGTCAAGCTCCTGCCGGTGCAACGATTCACTCCCCCGGATTGTCCATGACACAGACTAGTTCTATAGTAGCTTGCCCGATTGAAAAATCGGTGACAAACTAGTAACAATGTTCGACAACCGGTGTTATATACAATAGGGAATGCAGAAACATTTTGGCAAAAAGTGACGTTCGAGCTCGTTTCTATTATAATGACTAGAGACTATACTTAGGATAGGTGCCGCCGACTCATGAAATCCTTGAAATACGTAATCGTGTTCCTTCTCATTATTCAGTTCTTCCTGCCCTCCCAACTGTCACTCGCGGACGTATACCATAACCGGATCGATTATGAACGGGTGAAAAGCAATCTTCACGATCTGGACGCGGTCATGCAGCAAATCCAGAAGGAAATCAAGCGCAAGAAGCTCCAAGACTATATTATCATTCTGGGCGACTCCGTGCTGTTCGGCAGCCCCGGGAATTCGGACCAGAGCGTGAACGTCTTCATGCAGGAGCAGCCTGGCGCCCCGGCGATCTTCAATCTGTCGATGCCGGCGATGCAGCTCGGCGACTATTATGTGATGATGCTGAAGCTGAAGAAATTCGGCATCTCCACGGACAACTTGATCCTCAATATCCGATACGCCATGTTCATCGAGCGCGATCCGTTCCCGTCTCCCGTGTTCTGGCTGGCGGACGAGCTGCGCGGCCTGGACCGCGAAGCGTACGACCGCGTCCTTACGCCATTGAAGAATGCCGGCTTCAAGCCGCCGTCCACGCCGTTCCAGTGGTATAAGTATTTCCTGCACCACGTCGTACTGCCGAAGGTGGGGCTGTTCCGCTACAAGGACAATATCAAGCTGGACTATTACCATGATTATCTGAAGCTCACCGGGAAGCCTATTCCGGGCGATGCACTAGGCGATTCCCGCCCTTGGTTCGAGAAGGACTTCGCCGACTTCATGCACGACCCGCAGCTGCTCCAGAGCTTCTCGGACAAGCCGTTCGACTTGACGGAGAACAGCCCGGACATCTACTTCCTGAACAAGATGACCGCATTCCAGGAGGGCAAGAAGACGCTGGTACTGCTGACAGGCACGAACCACGAGATGATGAAGGAGCATGTGAACAAGCCCGGCTATATCGCGAACATGCAGGCGCTGAACGCCTATATGGCGAAGCAGCCGTTCCAGTATGCGGATTTGGAAGGGCGCATCCCGGATTCGTTATTCACCGACCATACGCACTTAACGCCGGAAGGCTACCACCGGATGGCGGATCTGATCTGGCAAGAATGGAATAGGAGATAGAAAGCGATGCTGTTTCATACACCGGAATTCGCCGGATTGCTCGTCGTTACGCTAATTCTGTATTACGCGTTCCCGAACATCCGCATTTATGTGCTCACGATCGCCAACATGCTGTTCTATGGGGTGGCCGGCCTCGGCAATCTGGCGATCTTCCTGGCCATTACGATTTTTTGCTACATCTGCTCCCGCAACATGCGCGGCCCCTACAGCCGGTTGTTCATCTGGCTCGGTGTGTGCGTCAGCTTGGCGAACCTGATCTTTTTCAAATATATCGTCTTCTTCCTGCATACGGTCGAACGGCTCGTGAATATCCAGCTCGTGGCCCAAGACTCGTTCCTGACGACGATCGTGCTGCCGATCGGGATCTCGTTCTATACGTTCCAGGTGATCGCCTATATGGTGGACGTGTATCAGCGCAAAGCCGAACCGGCCACAACGCTGCTCAACTTCTGGGTGTTCATCTCGTTCTTCGCCCACCTCGTTGCCGGACCGATTATGCGTTCGAACGAGTTCATGCCGCAGATCGAAGCGATCCGGTCCATCAAATTCGACGTGCGCAAGTTCAAGATGGGGGTCGCGTGGCTCGCGATCGGCTTGATGAAAAAAATATGGATGGCCGACTACTTGGCCCCCTATGTCAACGATTACTTCGCCCGCGGCGCTTCCCTGACCGGGGCGGAGGCGTGGATGGCGTCCTATATGTTCGCCTTCCAGATCTTCTTCGACTTCGCCGCGTACAGCGAGATGGCGGTCGGGCTCGGCTATATGTTCGGGATGACGCTGGCCGTCAATTTCCGCACTCCGTACTTGAGCACGAACCCGACGGAGTTTTGGCGCCGCTGGCACATTACGCTGTCCTCCTGGATCATGCAGTACATCTACATCCCGCTTGGCGGCTCCCGGAAGGGCCGTGTGCGCCAATATGTGAACCTGTTCATCGCCATGGCGATCTCGGGCATTTGGCACGGCGCCGCGTGGACGTACGTCGTCTGGGGGATGTTCCACGGCACGCTGCTCATTCTGCACAAGCTGTATATGGCGGTGAAGGAGAAGCTCGGGCTGAAGGGGCTCGATAACAGCAAGATTTATTACGTGCTGTCGGTTCTGATCTTCTTCCACATCACCTGCATCGGGTGGGTACTTTTCCGGGTGAACGGGATGCACAACGCGACAGACATGATTCGCAAAATGCTGTCGCCGGAAGTGTTCCAGTTCCAAGGCTTGCTGTTCCCTTACGCCTATATCGTAGCGTTCCTGTTCCTGCTGCATATCGGCGAATATTTCTTGTTCAAAAATGCAGCCAAGCTGGCCGAAGGGTGGCAGAAGCGGTTCCCGGCCCCGGTCCGGGCGGTGCTGTACACGGCGATTATCGCCTTCCTGATCATTTACTTGAAGGGCGAGCAGAGCACCTTTATTTACTTCCAGTTCTAAGTTACCCCACAAAGTGAAGAAAGCCTCCGAAGCGTAGTCCTAGTACTTTGCGGGGGCCCCGGATTGACAACAAGCAAAACGTCCCCGCTCCGCACGCTGCGGATGCCGGGGACGTTTCACTTTGGGCCGCTTTTAAATCTGACTCTCGATCATCTGGCAATATTGTTTGATCTTCAAAATTTCGTTATGAATCGCTTCGTCGGTCGTCATGTTCTGCAGCTTGCTGCAGCTCTCCATTATTTTCTCCGCTTGCTTCTTCACTTGCGCGCCAGCCATTCTAGCTCACCTCCCCTGGATGCTTTCACCTTGTAGTATGCAATGCAGAGTTACGGAGTATGTATAGAAGGAGGGGAACGGGCACGCAACCCATGTTCATGATTCGTCCATCATTCCGCCCGAGATTGGACATAATTGCTCCGTTCGCCGCCTCAGTTCCCGCGTTATACTAAGGATAGGAAGCGCGCACGACCTAATTCCGGAATGGAGGATTACGCTATGCTTAATGAGACGATTCGGAATGAAGCAACCCTGGAGCCGGTATCCCTGACGGACGCCTTCGATCCTTTCTATAACGACTGCCGCCATACGGAGAGCCTGCCCTCGTGGCTGCAGCTGCAGCAAGACATTCGCACGCAGCTGAACCGGCTGCTCGCGCACGCGCAAACGCTCGCCGAGTCGGACCTGCAGCAGCTGAACCGCAGCATCGACGCCTACAACGCCTGTGTGCCGAACATGCACATGCGGAAACCGCAGCTGACCCTAACCGATTTGGATGATGCGCTGGAGAGCTGGCAATAAGCTCCCGATGATCGTTTGCAAATGGATGAAACCTTCAACTTATTTGTGAAAAGCTGAATAGGCTCAAGCCGGGAGGTAACGGCTTGAGCTTTTTGCTTCATTTATGGCAGTATTGGCTTAATTTTACTGACAAACAAATCGCATATCGACAATATGATCCAAATGCGGTAGAATCATAGTGTTTCATATTTGTGAAATCGTTTCTGTGAGGGTGAATGGAATGGATCAACAAGCACCAAAAGTGAAGTCGGCGGACCGCGTATTGGATATATTCGAGCTATTCACAGGAGAGAAAGATTCCTATAGCCTTACGGATATTTCGAAACAGCTCAATATGCCTCCGAGCAGCACCTACTTAATCCTGCAAAATATGCTGAACCGGGGCTATCTCGAAACGGATCGGTCCGGCAAACAATTCCGCATCGGCTATAAATTGTTCACGATTCGTTCCGGCTATATGCGGAGCTCGAGCTTGACTGGGGAGTTCAACCAGATCGCCGAGAAAATCATCCAGGATTTGAACGAGACGGTGAGCCTGTCGATTCGGGCGGATAACCAGCTTCTCTATATCGGCGAGAAGGTGAGCACCCACCCCCTTCGCTTCAATCCGAGTCTCGGGAATACGCTGCCGCTGCACGCTACCGCCTCCGGCAAAATTCTGTTGGCGGATATGACGATGGAAGATCTCCGCGATCTGTACCCGACCGATCAGCTGGAGAAAGTGACGAACAAGACGATCTCCTCGTTCAGCGACCTGGTGAAGGAGCTGGAGAAGGTCCGGAAGCAAGGGTTCGGCTACAACATGGGTGAAACCGTTGACGGCGTACATTGCGTAGCCGGGGCGGTCCGGGACGCGGACAACAAAGCGGCGGCCTCGATCAGCATCTCGATTCCGGTCGTGCGCATCACCGGCGAGGTGTGGGGCAATGTCCACGATTGGATCCGGAAGGCGTGCGAAGAGCTGAGTTACAAGGTGTTTCGACAGCAGTGATCAACCCCACAAAGTGAAGTGGACCTTCGGAGCTTATTCCCAGTACTTTACGGGGACCCCGGGATTTAAAACAAAAAGGACCTGGCTCCCGTCGTTCCGACGAGGAAGCAAGGTCCTTTTTTTGAAATACTAGTAAAGTAAAAATATCGGGTTTCTTTGGCGAAGTGGTATCGTACGATATTGCCGAACCCGGCAAGCTCTGAGCTAAGAACTGGAGCGAAGAAGGGATAATAGCGAATGAACGGGAACGTCGTTCCACTATTTGGGCTGATCGGCATGGATTCGTAAAGAAAGGAGAACCTCATTCCGCTATTCCTTTCCGAAGAACGACTCTAGACCAGTTTGCCGCCAAATAAGGGAACCTCGTTCCCACAATGGGTTCATTTCTCTGGATTACGGGAGAATAGAGGAATTACGTTGCCCTTCACTATAAGAGGGTTTACCCTACGATTTCAACAGCGGTCGGAGCCCTTCCCCATGCCCGCCTCACGCGCCAACTGAACGCCAACGCAAGGACCTCTGGAGTGAATCTGCTCCAGAAGTTTTTCTTACATACGGCAGAAGCTTACTCCACCAGTCCCGTCCGCTCGATCCCTTCCGTAAACCATCGCTGCGCGATAAGATAGACGATGAGCGGCGGCAGGATGATCAAGAAGGCGGCGGCCATTTTGGGCCCTTCCGAGATCGGGTCTTTGCCGACGGCTACGCTTAGGCTCATCGACTTGTTGCCAAGCAGCTGCACCGACAGCTCGTTCAGCCGCAGGGAGAGCGGGGTGAAGCCTTTGCTGAGGAACATGGAGGGCTCCATGTGCATGTTCCAATACCAGACGAACGAGAACAGGAAGACGACGAGACAGGCCGAGCCCGCAAGCGGCAGCATAATCCGGAAGAACAGCCGGAAGACGGAGGCCCCGTCGATTTTGGCCGCTTCCTCCAACGCTTTGGGCTGCGCCAGGAAAAATTGCCGGAAAATAATGATGAATAACGCCCCCCGCATGCCTTGGGCGAGCAAGGCCGGCACGAGGAAGACGAGCGGCGTGTTTAGCCAGCCGAGCTTGCTGTAGATCATATACAGCGGAATCATCGTGATCTCGGGCGGAACGAGGAACGTGATCAGGACCAGCACGAAGACGAGCGTCTTCCCGGGAATGCGCAGCCGCGCCAATGCGTACCCGGTCAACGCGCACGAGAACACTTGGAACAGCGACCCGAAAAACGCGATGATAAACGTGTTGGTGAACGCCTCCGGATAGCGGAGTCCTTTCCACGCGTCGAGATAATTTTGAATGTGCAAGCTTCTCGGGATAAGTCCGACGACCGGATCGATCAAATCCTCCAGACTTTTGACGCTCGTCGAGATCATATAGAGAATCGGCTTCACGTACAAGAACGCGATGACGGACAAGAGAACAATCATGATCGTCTTCGCGATCAATCCGTCGTTCAAGTTCGGGCCGAGCAGGAATTTGCCCACGCGCTGCGCACGGCGGCTCTCGACCGTTCGCTGCAGCTCCAGCTTCGCTTGCCGGTATGTCTCGGTAAGTTTCACCGCAGTCCCCCCTTTCCTTTCGTCGCGCGGTAAGTGAGCCACAAGGTGATGCCCAGCAGGATCAGGATGAGCAGGAAGTACAGCCACGCCTGTGCGCTCGCATACCCGTACCCCGTGGTGGGAGAAAACATGTTATTCTTGATGATCTGCAGCACCGGATTGAACGGGAAGGTGAACAAATCGACGATCGTGAACACCGCGTTCAGCCCGATGAAGGGCAGCATGCCGGGAAACGTAACTTTCCAGAAGCTCTCCCAAGGAGTGGCGCCGTCTACGCGTATCGCCTCATAGATTGACTTCGGGATCGTCTGGAACCCGGCTATGAAGATCAGAATCTGCACGCCGGAGTACCAGAGGATGATGACGGCCCGGCTCAATACCGTCATGAGCGTATTCGCCGTACGTTCGCTGAAATACTGCTGGAGGATCGGAGCCAGGTCGTACTGATCCATGAACGGCACCTCGCCCGCCCCCTGGGCGAACAACTCCATCAGCACTTGCCCCGTGGCGAAGATGACCGGTAGGAAGAAGACGGCTCGCATCAAGCCCCGGCCCGGAAACTTCTGATTCAACACGAGCGAGACGAAAAACGAAAAGATAAGAATAAGCGGAATGATGATCAGCATTTCCTGAAAAAGCGAATACAGCACAATCGGGTAGGCGTTGTCCGTAATCAGCATCCGTTTGTAATTGTCCAACCCCACCCACTGGTATTTAAAGCTCCCGCTCGAGATCAGCACTTTGTTGAAGCTGTTGTACAGGGACCACCCCACCGGAAAAGCAACAAAACAGGAGAAGCCGACGATCCAGGGCAGCAAAAATAAATAGCCGACCCCGTACTCCCTCAGGAGAAGCTTGATGTATGCTTTGCGCCGCTCGAGCTTGCCGATCATCGGACTCCTCCTTTCGCAACGTCGAATTGCTTGGTGTTGTAGTTCACGGTCACGGCGGTTCCGTCCGCATAGGTCGTTCGGTAGACGCCTTCCGACACCCGCTCATGATCGCGGATCGGCTGGTTGTAGACCGAAGCCAATCGATCGAACTTCTTGTACTCGTCCACAATCCGGTCTTTCCACACGGCGTATTCTCCGCTATAGATCCAATCGTAATCCGACTCTTTCAGAACGCGGCTCTCCGCATAAGTGAGCCGGAAGAATGGAATCGCTCCGTATTCGATCGCTTTCAGAAGCTGCTCGTCATAGACGTCCCTCAGGTTGCCGGCTGTCGACGTATATTCGACCGTGCCGTGGACGACGATCGGATAGAACGGCACCGTCTCGTCGATCATGATATCGTAGCTCGATGAGAACGGCAGCTCCTCGATCATCCCGGCATGACCGAGCGAATAGTCTTCCCCGCGCACGACTCCGACTTCGCCCAGCTGGGTACGGGTATAATCCAGCAGCTGTTCATAGTAGTACGCGGTGTCCTGCCTCGTCAGCGGGGAGCGGGGGTTGTAGTCGCTGTACAGCAGGCTGCCCGGCCCGTCGACGTAATGAATGCCGTCCACCCCGAGTCCCTTCAGCCGCTCGATGACTTCCTTCATCCCGCGCACGATCTTCACCGGCTCTACGATGAACCGGCCGGACTGGGCTTGCAGGACGGACGTATCCATGCTGCGAATGCCGTCGGATTTCAGGTAGAAGGACGTAGACTCCGGATTTTTCCACGCCGCATAATCCTCGAACCACACTTGAATGCCCTTCCCGTGCATCGATTGGATGAACCGCTTCGCCCCTTCGGTACCTCCGAGCGCCGGAGCGATCGGGAATCGTTCATCGGACTGGGCGAGCCCGCTCTTCTGCCACCCTTGATAAGTCACCCGGATATTCGCTGCGCCATTGCTTAGAAGATCGTCAACGATCGATTCCGCTTGCGCGAACGTGGTCGTCGCCTCGTACTGCTTCCCGCCGAACTTCGGCTTGGTCGCTCCGCCGACGATAGACAGCTGCAGAGGGATCCGGTCCTTGGCCGGCAGCGGCGGCGCGAGGCGCTTGCTCTCCTCAAGGTAGGTGCGATACGCATGCGCCATCCCGACATAATCGGCGTCTTCGCCGGATAAGAGCCGGTATTCCACGCGGCGGTCTTCATGAATGCGATCCTTCTGGATCGTGCTCACGACCTCCTTCGTAATGCCGCTTACTTTACGACCGTATTCCTGCCTGTAGCTGAAATTGGCGCTTACCGTATTGTAGCTCGAGATGTTGCCCGGCAGGACGGCTTTGACCGACGCGGAGTACTGGCCTTCCTTCACGATGGCGAGGAACGCCTCGTTCCCCCGCTTCAACCCGTACACCGGATACGTAATTTGTTCCCGCGGCGTTTTGCGCTCGGTCATCTTGATGTTGGCCGGATCCTCCCCGTAGATGGGAAAATCATAGACCGTCCCGATTGCCGGTCTCTTGCGATCGTAGTATACGAGACCGCCCGGTCCGTCGGGCACGAACAAGTAGCCGGGCTCCTCCGTCCGCGACACCGCGCCGAAGAAGGGCAGCACATTCAACGCAAAGATACGGACGTTCCCCGTCTCCGAGAGCCCTTCGCTCGGTACGAGCACTTCCACCCCGCGATCGGTTAACACGTATTGAATCACGATCGCGACTTGCAGATCCGGGTGCGTGTAAGTGGCTTGAATCCCGGTATTCCCCATAGCGGTATAGCGGATGGCGATCTTGGGATCCTGCACGTTCGTCACCGACCGCTTCGTCTCCGTACCCGACGTATACTCCAGGATGTAGGGGGAGTGCAGGTTCTCCAGCAGTGTTCCCTTCACCGTCTCCTGCGCGAGCTTCTCGTTAGGCGGATTGCTTCGCCACAAGTAGCCGCTCCGTTTGTCCTTGACGGCGATCTGGCTCGTCTTGGGATCGAGCAGCAGGGCGAAGCGCGCGTTTTCCGCTGCGGCCGCGAACCCTTCGGCATCGACGGACCCCGCCTTCCATTCGGCCCCCTGTACGACAGGCAGCCCTCCGGAAGGGGGTGCTTCGATCTGCATCGATGTAAGTGTTGGCAGCGTATTCCGGTTCGCCACCCATAGTGCCGCTAAGACGAGGAGAAGCACCACTCCGGCCAATGCTTGCAGCCGCCGCTTCGTAAGCCGTAACCGGCTAGCCATTGAAGGTCACCTCCCGGTACATCTGATCCAGGAAGTCGTACAGGTTGATGCCGAGTCCGGTCATGATCAGGACGAATACCCATATGACTCCGATCGTGAACAACGTGATGCCCGCATTTTTGATCGCCTCGACGAAATCAAAGTTATGAATGACCTGCGTCATGACGAAGAACAGAACGATGATCCAAATCCACAGAATGCGATGAATCAAATCAATCAGGATCCATTCTTCCAGGACGACCACATTCGACAGCAGGACGGCAGGGACCTTCAGCACGATGTACGGAACGATGGCGAACGTGCTCGCTTGGAACACTTCGCGGAACCGCCCCTCTCCACCTTTCACCGCGCTGACCAGGTAATTGGCAAGCACCCATGTGGCCCAAGGCACGATCAATACGGTTAACGACCACTTGAGATTATAAGTGCCAAGATCGAACGGATAGGCGATGAACCCGGAGCCGAAAATGGACCAGATGTGAACGCCCACGGCGAGTGCGAGCAGCAGCAAGAGAACGAACCACGAAACTTTGCAGTCTTTGAGCCGGTAAAAGCCTTGGTAAGGATGGATCATCACATAGAGCGAGTCCCGAAGCTCACCCGCGTAGCGAACCGCTAAGCCGGGCCATGTCCGCCGGGCCACAAACGCCTTCCCCCGTTTCCCCGCGAATACGAGGACCCAGACCGCGACGGCGGCGATCAGAACGACGAGGATGAAGTGGCTCTGAATCCACTCGTATCGGATGTTCCAGAACGCGTCCGAGTAGCCCTGGGCATCGTACGATTGTTGGAAATAACCGAGTGCCGTCTCGTATTGCTTCTCATGAAGGGCAATTTTCCCCAAGCCGTTGTACGAAATGTTCAGCATCCCGTTCTGGCGCACGACTTCTTCCCAATACGTCTTGCTCTGTTCGTAATCGCCCTCGAAGTAATAATGGGCGGCCGTCAGGAACGTATCGCCGAAGCTCGTGCGGGCGAACACATGAATGAGATTGGACCGGCTATCCGCGACCCACAGCTCGTTCTTCCCGTTCACGGCAATG
The DNA here is from genome assembly GCF_045062745.1 of Paenibacillus sp. HJGM_3. Classification (NCBI taxonomy): domain Bacteria; kingdom Bacillati; phylum Bacillota; class Bacilli; order Caryophanales; family Paenibacillaceae; genus Paenibacillus; species Paenibacillus sp. HJGM_3. The sequence continues at coordinate 93,337 of NZ_JBJGED010000018.1, read as the reverse complement.
CTGCTCGCGAAGCTCGTCACGCCGAGCTGACGGGCATTCTTGTCGCCTTCGCTGAAGTAAAACATGACGTTGCCGGTCGGGTCATAGATGGAGATCTCATTAAACTGGCGATTCATGCCGTACAAGAAACCGTTGCGGTCGACCGCCGTATCGACGAGCTGCTGCTCGCGGAACGGTTTGTTCTTGAAGGCGTCGGTTGCGCCGGCGTTTAATTTTTTGATCTGCCCGTCGTTCCCCTTCCCCATGCTGGTCGTGAACAGGAACCCTTCGTCCGACAGCGTTACGTTCTCGATCGAGTTCGGGCGCTTCGCCACTTCTTTAGCCAGTTGCACCTTGTTCAGCATTGCACGTTTCACCCGGTCCAGCCAGTCCAGCTTCGCCTTGTTCGCCCCGAAAAATCCCGTAAAGCTCCCCTCGGGATTCATCCGCACGAGACCTTGGTACGTATCCTTCACGACCACATACATGAACCCCCGGTTATCGACCGCGAGCTTCGTCGGCAGGAAGAAGTAGTCCTTGCCGAGCAGAGCCGACTCCGGCTTCGTGAAGACTCGCTCCACCTTGCCGTTCGCAGCGTATTTCACAATGGACTCGCTTGCGGTATCCGCCACGTAGATCGTGCCGTCCTTGGCGACGAACACCCCTTCCGGTCGGTTCAGCTTGCCCGGTCCCTCTTCTTCGCCGATGCTGCGAATATAGCGGCCCTCCGGGTCCAATTCGACGACGCGATTGTTGCCCGTATCCGCCACGTAGACGTGGTCGTTGTCCGCGATGAACAAGTCGCTCGGCGCGGAGAGCGGCACCTTCATGCCGTTGCCGTCGACGATGCGGTCCGGGACATAGATGGGCTGAATCCGATTGATCTTGTACGTGAGCGGATCGACGTAATACGTATTGTAAGGCAGCTTGGCCGAAGCGGCCGTCGGCGCTATCAGGCCGAACAAGATTAGCACCGTGAACAGCTTGACATTGAATTTCCATAACCCCGATGCGAACCGGCCGATCATAGGCGGACCCCCTCTCTCTCCATCTTACTTCACTCCCGAATGCAGCATCGTCTCGATCATCTTCCGCTGGAAGAGCAAGAATAAGATGAGGTTCGGCAAAAACATCAGCAGACCGACGGCTGCCGCCATACCGGCGGCCGCCACGCCGGGAACGCCCGACGTCAAGCTCGTCACGTAGAAGGCCAGCGTCTTCATCGTTTCCTTGGTCGTGTAAAGCGTTGAAGTCTCCACGTCCAGATAGACCGCCTGAAACGTAATGATCGTCACGGTAGCGACCGCCGGAGCGGTGAGCGGAATGATGATGCGTGTAAAAATGTACATGTCCCCCGCCCCGTCCAGCTTGGCCGCCTCCGTCAGCGAGTCGGGAATTTGATCGATAAACTGTTTCATCAGGAATACCGCCACCGGCGAAGCGATGAAGGGCAGCACATGGGCGAAATAGGTGTCTTTCAAGCCCAAGAAGCTTACCACTAGATACCGTGGGATCGCTACGGTTTCCGGCGCGAACATCAGCGCTAGCATGATCATGGCCATGATCAGCGTCTTGAAATGAAACCGGTGCTTCGACAGCACATATCCCGCCATCGTGCTGACCAGGATGACCGATACCGTCGAAACGGCGGTCACAATGACGCTGTTGAACAAATACCGCGTGAACGGCACGAGTCCTGCGGAAGTATGAAGCAGCAGCTGCTCGAAGTTGCGAAGCGTCGGCTGCCGGACGATAATCGTCGGCGGGAACAGGAACAGCTCGCTCAGCGGCTTGAAGGCGTTATTGATCAGAAACACGATCGGGATGAGCATAAATAGGCCTAAGACGGTTAGAAAGGCGATCAGGAACATCCGGGAGACGGTCAGCTGCTTGCGAAGCGCACGAATCACTTATTGTTCCCCCTTCGAACCGAACAGCTTGTAGCTCGTCTTCATCAGCGCGTAGCTCATGATGAGCAGAACGACCGAGAGTGCGGACGCATAGCCCCATTCATAGCGCAGATAGGCGTAATCGTCGATGTGGTTCGTGATGAGATGGCCGGCATAATTCGGCGTGATCGTGAGTCCCGTGAGCTGGGTCGAGATCGCCCCGGCCTTGAGCGTGCCGACGATCGCCATAACCGCGCTGAACAGCATCTGCGGTTTCATGGACGGAATCGTGATGTAGTACACTTCCTGCAGGCTGTTCTTGATCCCGTCCAGACGGCCGGCTTCGTACAACTCCGTGTTCACCGTCTGCAGGCCTCCGAGCATCGCCAGGAATCCGACCCCCATGCTGGTCCATAGCGTAACGAGAATCATAATGTTCATTAGGTACTTGGGGTCTTGCAGCCACAGATGAGGCGCATCGATGATTCCCAGACGGATCAACACGTTGTTCAAATACCCGACCCGATCGCCGCTGAATGTAGCCGCCCACACGACGGACAAAGCGACGCCTCCCACCATGGACGGCGCGTAGAGAGCAAGCGTGAAGTAGTCGCGGATGCTTCTCGGCAATTGGTGGATGAGCCAGGCGAACACAAACGACAATGCATATCCGCCGGGTCCGACGATGATGGCGAACTTGAGCGTATTGGGCAGCGTATATTTCATGAACACGATATCCTGCGTGAGCATGTAGATGAAGTTGCTCACGCCGATGAACCGCGGAAATGCAATTCCGTTGAAGGAAGTGACGCTGAGCAAGGCCGCCATGAAGACGGGAATGATGATGAAGCAGGCGAAGCACAGCAGGAACGGCGCGAGAAACAAGTAGGACAGCCGGTCCCGCCAGCATTCTCGCAGGAATTGACGAATCCGCCGCAGGATGGCAGGCGTTGCCGGCTTGGCGGCTGCCGGCGGGGTCGTAGCGACCTTGGTCAAGTGTGCGGGTTCCATGGGTTACTCCCTTCTGTAAGGGTTCGTATAAGGCGCCAGATGCAAATTATCGTCCGGGGTCAAGCCGAACTCCTCTTGCTTGCGCATCATCTCGCGCCGGAGCGACATTTCCGATTGCTCCAGCGCTTCTCTACCCGGCTGGCCGTCCAAGACCGTGTTGATCCAGGCAAAGTCCATTTCCCGAGTAAGGAAATAGTAGCCGGGCACGTACGGGACATTTTTAGCCCACCGGTCTTGCTCGTTCAGCGCCTTGAGATCATCCTCCGACCAGGGCAGCTTTTGCATCGCGGCCGTATTGGCCGTGTACCACCGGTATTCCGTTCCGGCGAACGATTCGATGTCATTGCCGAACCGGCTCTGAATGGCGTCGGACGTCCACCACTCCAGGAACTTCCACGCCTCTTCTTTGCGCTCGCTCTTCTTCAGCATGAAGGCCGACGTCGTCTCTTGCGGCGCCCAGCGCGCGACTGTCCCGTCCGGACGGCGGATGCCGGGCAGCGGGAGCATGCGCCAGCGGCCGTCCAGCTCGGGCGCCGCGGCCGACAACTGAATGTTCAGCATGAAGTCGCTGATCCCGATCGGCATATCCCCCAAGCGAAAATGATTGATAAACGCCGGGACGTCTTGAGGCAGGCTGTATTTGCTGAACAGCTCGGTATACTGCTTGAACGCGGCGAGCCCTTCGGCGGTCGTGAGCTGCGGCTGCAAGCCGTTCGGCGTGAAAAACTCCGCCTCGTGCTGGTAATACGGCAGCGCGTAGTGAAAGCTGTAGGCGGTAGACGTCGTCAAATTCGAGTGGATCGTTTTGTCCATCGTCTTCGGATATTTGAACGTCATCCCATTCTCCTGCAGCGACGGCAGCAGCTTCATCACGTCTTCCCAAGTATCCGGCGGCTTCAATCCCAGCCGGTCGAAAATATCGGTCCGATAAAACAGCATGTTGTACGTTTGCGTCTCGGGCAGGCCGTATACTTTTTGGTCGTATTCATAGGAGCGCATCAGGCCCGGATTGAATCGCTTCATTACCTCGGCGAAGCCCGGGAACCGGGTGAGATCCTCAGCCGCTCCGCGCATGGCGAAGTCGACCGGCGTCTCCATCCCGACCCCGAGGGCGAGATCCGGCTGGTCGCCGGAGGCATTCCCCATGAGGAGCACATTCTGATTGCCCTGCGCCGGGATCAGGTTGACATTCACTTTAATCCCGGTCTTCGGCGTGAATTCTTGCTCGATCAGCGTTTGCAGCAAATCGACGTAATCGCGGCCGCGCTGCACCCAGATCGTGAGAGCTTTCTTGTCGTTCAGCTCATTGGTGCTGTAGTTCTGGAAAAACGTGCGGACGAAGTTGGCCGTCGTATACTTCACCTTGTCCCATGTGTTCGGGACCTTGAAGCCGGGATCGGTGTCAGGCGTTCGCACGACGATATAATCGAGCTGCACCGCCTGGCTCTCGATCGACTTGATCCAAGTGCCCAGCACCGTGGCGATATCTCCGAACTCGCCGATCCGATTGGGAAGCTCGTTCACATCCTGCCGGAGCTCTCCGATCTGGTTGATGATCGTACTGAGCGCGGTCGTCGGATCGGTCACAGCCTGATTCAGCCCCTGCAAGTAGTCGCGTACGACGGTCATGTCATCGATGACGGACTGCAGCTTGTTTTCCATCTCCGGATAAATCTTCTTGATATCCCATGTGCGGGCCGTATCGATGTTCTGATCGCTTCCGTAGCCGTAATTGCCGGACAGGGCGCGAATCTCTTGTTCGATCGACTGGATGCGCCGGCCCATCTCGTTAAGCGCCAGCACCGCGGGACGGATCAATGAATTGTCGACCACCAGCTTGAGCCGATGCTTGCCTTCGGTTAAGTAAAATAAGTACGGTTTCCCATCCGGACCGGCAATCGGTTTAATCTGGAGCGCGGTATTCGGAGCCAGGCGGTAATGCAGCATTTCCTGAAACGGAACCTGGCCGTCGATCAACACGGTGCGGTAAGCATTCGCCTTCCCGTTGTAGCCTTGAAAATATTTCAGATCGATCGCATAGTACCCCGAGGCGGGGACCGCAATCTCCCATTCGATCGACTGCCCCGGTTTGTCCCAGGACGTCCCGCCGACCGCGTTGTAGACGAGTCTGCCGTGCGCATCGGGGGATACGAACGGCTCGGCTACACTGAGCGTGCGGGTGCTGACTGCGGATTTGTTCGTATAACGCTCGGCTTCGATCTGCCCAAACCAGTCGCGCGGGCCACCGTCCGTCGAATGCCGGCCCGTATAATCGGCGTATGTAGGAATCGGGTCGGGCGACACGAGAGCGAGCGAGGCGAGCGCCAGCGGCTCCTTGACGCCGACGAGGCGAATCGTGTGCACGCCCTTCGTAAGCGGCCAGCGGAGCGGCTCCGAGGACACCGCATAATTGGCTGCCCGAATCATACTCCAGACTCGGATCTCTTGCTGGACCGGACGGATTTCGTTCCCGATCGAATTGCGGTCGTACGGATACTTGGCGTCCTTCCATTGCCGGTCGAACGCGATGCGCTCCGCCTCGGCAAACGGATAGGAGCCGTCGATCTGAACTCCACGGACAATTTCGGAGAAGCTGCCTTCGAGCGGCATATAATCCAGGGCCAGATTATATACGCCATCCTGGGGCACCTCCACCTTCCATTCGAGCCAGCCCTTCGCATTGTTCCATTCTACGACTTCCGCGTTGCGGGCCGGGTCCTGGCGGCGCACGATGCCGGCTTCGGCGGATGCCGCGCTGTATTGGACCGCGGGCACCTTGATCTCCACCTTAGCTCCTCCCGTACTCGGCCGGGATGCCTCCGTGCGCAGCCATTGCACGTAGGATGGAGATTGGCCAGCCGCCGCATCCTCGGACAGCGGAATGTCCTTCTCGGCGAGCACCGGCATAGCCGCCCCGTCCCCCGAGGCGGCCCGCCAGGTGATCCAGCCTATCATACATAAGAAGAAGATGCCGATGGCAATCCTGCTGTACCCTCTCCGGCTCATGACGTCGCATCCCCCTGGACCGCGAGCGATAGGCCGCTCTCCCGGTCGAAGAAATGCGCCTTGTCCATCCGAATCGCGAGCTCGATACGGTCGCCGGGCTGAATCGGTGTATGCGCTTCCGTACGGCACACCAAGACATCGTCCCCCGATCGGGCGTACAGGAACGTATTCGACCCCATCGGCTCCCGGGTGTCGACGGCGGCGGAGATGCGCCAGTCCGCATATTGCTCGAGCGCCCACGGTTCGCAGCTCACGTATTCCGAGCGAATGCCTAGTGTTACCTGCCGCAAATTCGTCTTGGCCGAGCGGAGCGCACGGTTGAAGTGGTCCGGGATACGCAGAAGCCAACGTTTATTTTCGAAAAAGAATTGGCCCTCCTGCAGCACGATCGAGCCTTCGATGAAGTTCATCTGCGGAGTGCCGATAAACCCGGCCACGAACATGTTGTTCGGATGATCGTATAATTGCTGGGGCGGGGCTACCTGCTGGATACGCCCGTCCTTCATCACTACGATCCGCGTCCCCATCGTCATCGCTTCCGTCTGGTCGTGGGTGACGTACACCATCGTCGTCTTCAGCTCGCTGTGCAGCTTGCTGATCTCCACGCGGGTCTGCGTCCGCAGCTTGGCGTCCAGATTGGACAGCGGCTCATCCATGAGGAACACTTGCGGCTCCCGGACGAGCGCACGGCCCAAGGCGACGCGCTGCTTCTGACCGCCGGACAGCTGGCCGGGCCGTTTGTTCAGGAAATGAGAGATTTCCAGCATCTTGGCCGCCCGGTTAACCCTCAGCTCGATTTCGTGCTTGGCGACTTTGTGCAGCTGCAGCCCCAGCGCCATATTCTCGTACACCGTCAAATTCGGATACAGCGCGTAATTCTGGAACACCATGGCGATATCGCGGTTTTTGGGAGACACATAATTGATGAATCTGCCGTCTATGTATATATCGCCCTTCGAAACTTCCTCGAGGCCGGCCAACATGCGCAGCGTCGTCGACTTGCCGCAGCCGGACGGGCCGACCATGACCAGGAACTCGCCGTCGTCTATATCCAGATGGAAATCATGGACCGATGGGTTCGCTTCCCCTTTGTAATACTTGTAGACATGCTTGAATGCCACGCTCCCCATGAGTAATACCCCCGCGGATAAATTCATAAAATGATTTCAAGTACATGAATCAATGATACCAAAGAAACAAAATAAGGTAAATACGTAAGATCATCTTCTTCTATTTAACGAATTTCAACAATACCTTTTAACAGACATGCAGTTTTATCTTATACATGAAAAATATTTCTTGACATGAAAAAGTGCCGTGATAAAATCGAGACAGAAAGATCGAATTGGATACGCTTACTTCAGGGGTTGCGGAGAATGGCTTTTCATTAAGAACGATGATCTGGAGGGGAAATGAATGAAGTTCCGTAAGAAGAGTCCAAGAAAGTTCGCGATTGTCAGTACCATGATCATGCTCCTGGCGTTCCTGCCGATCCTCGCCGCTTGTTCGGGAGGAGATTCGGGGAGCACGCCCAGCCCGACGGCCGCTCCGAGTACGGCAGCCTCGGCAAGCCCGGCCGCCACGGCCAAGAAAGACCCGGTTACGCTGAAGGTGCTGACTTGGAACGCCGGCCCTTTCCAGAAGCTGTTCGACAAGTTCCATGAGAAGTATCCTTGGATTACGATCGACGCCAGCACGAAGATCAACGGCGGCATCATCAAGAACGTCATCGCAGGCGACCAGGCCGACCTCGTGTTCCTCGACAACGGGCTGTCCGAATGGATGTCCGGCGATCTGTTGGAGGATTTGACCCCTTATATTAAGAAGGATCAAAGAATTCAAAGCGCCAAAAAGGTCGACAACCTGCTGGAGTCGTTCGCTACCGGCGGCAAGCAATGGACGGTGCCTTTCTCGGACATTCCGATGTGGATTCTCGTCAATAAGGATATGTTGAAGAAATACGGCATGACGATGCCCAAGAACGACTGGACGTACAACGACTTCCTCGAAATGTCCAAAAAAGCGACCAATACGGCCGCGGGCGATTGGGGAATGGTCGGGATGGGCCATGAGTTCACGAGCATCATGACGATGGCCAATGGCAGTGCGGAGAACTATCGGTACATGAACAAGGATTCGTCCCAAAGCGTCGCGAATACGCCGGCCATTCAGGAAGATTTCAAATGGGTACAGGACTTGACGAACAAATGGCACGTTCAACCGACCGCGCAGGAGCAAAAAGATCTAGGTATTCCGGCCGTAGCGGAAGAAGCGTTCATCAAAGGCAACGTGCTGTTCATGCTGGGTGCGGACTGGATGCTCGAGACGGTGCAGAAGGCGAAGTTCGAGTGGGACGTCCTGCCGATGCCGAAGGGCAAAAAGCAGCAGGCGACGATTCACCAAGCCGGCCCGATCGCCATTCCGAAGGCGTCCAAACATAAAGAAGAAGCGTTCCTGTACATCAGCTTCCTGTTCGATGTCGAAGCGCAAAAGACGATGATCGAAACCGGCTCCAGCGCGTTCGTCAAAGATCCGGTCCTGGAAAATTACTTCGGCCAAGTGCCGCTGTGGAAAGGCAAAAACGTCGACGCGCTGAAGCTGTCCGCGAACATGTGCTGCTTCTCGAGCGATCCGCGATTGGTCAACCTGGGCGAGCTCGTCGGCAAAGTCAACGGGCCGATCGACAAGCTGATCCGGGATGGCGGCAACATCAGCACGTTATTCCCGGCGGTCGAGGCCTACAATACGAAAGCGTTGGAAACCCGCAAAGCGTTAGGCTGGTAGCGTGTTCCCGCGTGGAAGCTGGAAGCTGGAGGCTGCTGAGAGTGGCTCAGCGGCCTCCTGTCTTTGTTTAAGCAGTATGAACGGACCTTCCTACGAAATATACGGCGAGAGGAACATGAGGATTGAATATGAAAATACAAAAATACGGATTGGATGAAGTTCCCTTTTCCTCCGCAACGCCATCGGATTCCCTGCTGTTCGTATCCGGCCAAGGCGGGACCGATCCGCATACCGGAGAAGTGGCGGCTGCCGACTTGGAGGGTCAGACGATTCTGACCGTGCAAAATATTCAAAATATATTGTCCGAGTGGGACTTGACGCTGGCGGACGTCGTGAAGGCCAATATCTACTTGTCCAACCGCAACGATTATGAAGCGTTCAATCAAATTTATTCGCGGCTGTTCCCTCGTCCTTATCCGGCCCGCACGCTTGTGTACTGCGATTTGAACTTTGACCTGCTGGTGGAAATCGATGTCGTGGCGAAGCTGAAGAGCAAACCGGAGATGTAGGGATATTGTGGGAATGCGGCTAGGGTAGCCTTCGCAAAGAGTTAGATTGTTTTTCGCGTTAATTCCGTTCGTCCGGGGCTTTGCGACTGGAGTTGGACGGTTTTTCGCGTTAAGTCGGTCATTCCCGGCTTTTGCGCCGAAAGCACAAAAAGAAGGCCGCCAATAGGTAGCCTTCCAATCGCTATTCGTTGAACTAACATCTCCCGTCCCTCGGAACACCTTGTACGGCTATTTCTCCAACTCATAGCGGGCTGCGATAATGCCCGACTTGAGCGTTCGGCTGGACAGCAGCTTGAGCCTGATTTTCTCGCCGCCGCCGTCGAATACCGATTTTCCGCCGCCCAGGACGACCGGACAAATTGTAAGCAGGAATTCGTCGATCAGGCCGAGCTTAAGCAGCGTCTTCGCCGCTCCCGGGCTGCCGAAGATAACGAGATTTTTGCCGGGCTGCTCCTTGAGTACCTTGATTTCCTCTGCGATATTGTCCTTGATCAGCATCGTATTGTTCCATTCCACCTTGTCCATCGTTCTGGAAATGACGATCTTCTTAACATCCTGCAGCCATTTGGCATGCTCCATACCGTGCCTCGACGCATTCGGATTGTCCAGCACCGTGGGCCAGTAGCTCTCCATCAGGCGATACGTCATGCGTCCGTAAACGGGAGCTCCGACTTCGGCTACGACCTCCTCGGCGTATTTCTCTAATTCCTCGTTGTATGGAATCCAATCGAGTCCTCCGTTCGAATCCGACGCATATCCGTCCAGCGACACATGCATGAACAATACGAGTTTTCTCATGTCCGTTTCTCCTTCGATTTCGAATTTATTATGTTCGATTTTTTTGGCCGTTGGCCCGCGTTTCACCCTGCTGTTACGTTCATAATAAATCATTACGTCACGTAAGGTTCAAGTCGAAATCTGAATTTGGCCGATTAACTTTCTAATTCAGGGAGACAAGATAGTCGGCAAGTTTATCAAAAGTCCCCTCTAGATCTTTTTGAAGCATTGGAGCCATACTGTTGTAGGTTTCTTTTTCCTCAGCGGAAGCGTTCACAGGGCCGCCTTTCAGTTTTAAAACCGTTTTACCTTCGACATCTTCTAGCGTTATGATATTCATAATTTCAAGAGGCCAGCTCGCGCTAAAAGGCGCTCGGACCGTATTGCCTTGCTCATCGGAAAAGGATCGGATATAGGCCACTTTCTCAGGTTCGACAACCTCTTGGTATGCAAATTTTCCCCACATAACCTGTTTTCCGTCAGGAGACGTCTGAAAACCTAAAAACTCGCCACCTGATCGAGCGTCCATTTTAACGACTTCGAGGGTGATCCCCTTTGGTCCCCACCATTTCGCGAAATGCCCGTGCTCTGTCCATGCTTTAAATACGAGTTCGCGAGGGGCATCGAATACGCGCGTAAATGCAAATTCGAACGATTGATTCAGATTGTTATCCATGAAAATCCTCCTTGTCATAGTGTCCATTTTTCTTTCAACGAGCAAGAGCTGGTCGCCAACGCGCCTGCTCCATTATTGCTCCAGGCTTTGTCGCTCACGACTCCACAATCACCTTGTCTTCAGGAACTGTCTTGTTGTCCGCTTTCGGCTTGCGGATCATGAAGTCTTGTCTTTCACTCCTGCACGCTGAACTTGATGTCAGCTGCCTGACGCTGCGCAAATATTCATAAACTTCCGGTTGTGATTGCGCCTGCACGCTCGTAATTCACGACAATAACTCCATTCGGGGCGACAGTGCTTTCGGTCACCTTGAATGCCGCCGGGATCGTGCCATCTGCAAACAACCGCTTTCCACTGCCCAACGTTATAGGAAATATCATCAGCCAGAACACATCGACCAAATCATGCTTGATAAGCGTCTGAATGAGATCACCGCTTCCCCAAACGTGCAAATCCGGCCCCTGCTGTTGCTTGATTTGAGCGATTTTTTCCGCAATATCTCCACTTAAAAACACGGACGGCTGCCATTCGCTGGATGTCATGGTGTTCGAGGCGACGTACTTGATTGCCTTGTCGGCCCCCGGCCATACGTCCGCATGTTGCGGCCAATACGCTGCAAAAATTTCATAGGTTTTGCGCCCTAACAACAGGTCGAACGGCATGTCCATCTGCCTTCTTAGGAGCGTTCCAACGATCTCGTTTGCATATGGCGCTGACCACCCGCCATAGGCAAAGCCGTCGCTGAGATCTTCGTCTGGCCCGCCTGGGGCTTGTATGACACCATCAAGGGATACATGTTCAAGCACAATAATTTTTCTCATAATTGAATTCCTCCTATGAAATGATGACCTCACTAGATTATTGTTTTTGATTCTCATTTATTTAGACGAAATTCGATTGCAATATTCATCGGTCTATCAGGAAGCCCAATCTGAAAATATTTTTGTGTTAATGAAATTTTGGATGTGGAAGATCTTCTTGTCTTTCATGTCTTAGCGTTTCTGCAATCTGCTTAGAGGACCACTCGAATACGTCCTTCAAAAGGAGAACAGCACGTGACGTGGAGGCAATGTTTGCAAGAGCGTTATAAAACAAGAAGAGGCTGCTGGTTAAACAGCAGCCAAATTCAAATTATGGGTTTGATTTTTCTTAAAGTGTCCCATAAGACAATCGAAACACTTCCTTCCCCTCAACGCCTCAACCCTTGTCGGTGCTTACACTCCTCTCCCCCGACTCCATATGGCGATACACTTGGATCAGCCAATCCGACACGCTCCGCGTGATCGCGTCCAAGTACCGGCTTCCTTTCTCCTTCGTAGCCAGATGAGGTGCATCGGTGTAGCCGTCGGCTCCGGTCAGCTCCCGATGCCGACCGATGAACGTACCTGGAGGACCGGAATGGATCCAGGCCCGCTGCTCGTGCTGAGCGGGGGCCCGATCGACGTGCACGAGCTCCTCCCTGAGCGCGAGGATAGCCGCCGTCTCGAAGCCTCCCGCATGACCCGGCAACATACCGACTTCATCGGCGTTCTCCAACTGCAGCGCTTCCCTCGCGATGCTCCAGTAGGAGGCGGAGGCCGTCCACACCGGGTACCGAACCGCGAGATCGTTCGCCGTTTGATGCATGATCGGGTCGTTCCCGCCGTGGCCGTTCAGGAACGCGATCTTGCGAAATCCGTTCGTGACGAGACTCTCGCCGATATCGCGCAGCATGTGCATGTACGTGGCGGAGGAGAAGGACAGCGTGCCTCCGAAGGTGTGGTGGTGATTCGAGCAGCCGATCGGGAGCAGCGGGCAGAGCAGCACAGGAATTGAGTCTGCCGCTCTCCGGGCCGACTCGTCCGCGATATGCCCGCAGATCAGGCTGTCGGTGTAGACCGGGAGATGCGGACCGTGCTGTTCCGTAGCCGCCAACGGGACGATGGCCATATAGCCGGCCTCCGCCTTCGCCGTCAGCTCTTCCCTTGTGTGTTCGTGATATCGGTACATTTTCATAGGAATCTCCTCCCTCCTGAGACAGGAATCACTTCACGAAGCGGATCGTTCCGAAGCGCGAAGCGATATGATAGTCTACGGCACCCGTCGGGGACCAAGCCTGAAAATGCCGCTTCCGGTTCCGGTCTTCGTCGATGCGGTAAAAGTTGATGCGCCACTCGGTGCCGGCTTCCGGCTTTTTCGCAAAATGGGCGAACGGCAGCCGGAGCTCATAGACGCGCCGACCGCCCTCCTCCCACACATGCGTTGTCATATCCTCCGCATCCCAATCCGTGTCGACCGTAATCTTCCCATTCACGTTCTCGATGATGGCATCGAACACGACGTTCCGCGGACTGAGCTCCAATTCGATATAGCGCCGCCCCAATCCTTCTTCGTCAATGAACACTTCCACGACATCCTGGTCGTATAGAGGGTCGTCCCGTCTCGTATAATCCGCCACCGCATAGTCGTCCTGACAGTCGAATCGGATATAGAGCGCGTCGTCATCCCAACTCGTCCGCACATCGGTCGGTTCCTCCACCCGCTCCCCGGTAACGACATCGACCAAGGGCTCCGGGGTCACTTGATCCCAGCTGCGGTCGTCCGGGCGGATATAAGGGCACTGGATCGTTTTCATCGTCTCGCTCATCTTTATTCGCTCATCTCCTCAATATGCAGCTCTAACGCTTCCGCCACGCAACCGCCCAGCTCGCGAAGCGAATCGGTCGTAACCCTCCTATCGGCGAGGCCGAAATATGGAATTTCCATCGAGAACGCCATCGGCACGTTCCGGCTGAGCATGAATGCGGCACATGTCGGGCTCGGCTGGTTCCAGTCCTCCCCTTTCTCTATATCGTGAACCGGATCGTACATCTGCGTCAGCCTCTGCAGCGTCCGCCCGAACCGTTCGATTCGGCGATCCGCGGCCGTGCCGGTCTTCACGAAGAACACATGGTCATGGCGGTCTCCCCATTTGAACGGACAGTGGAGATCGATGCCAATGTCGGGCTGCAGCGCGCTCACAAACCGCATCATAGCGCGGGTCGTTTCATAAATCGGCCGATCCGTATAGTCGCGGTTATGGTCGTGCGGAGCCCTTCCTTTCCCCTGATCCCCGTTCTCGACCCCGTCAATATCGACGAAAGGTATATAATGCAGGCATACGCGATCCAGCACTCCGGTAGCGACATGGCGCTCGATCATCCGGTTCAACAACCCTTCCGCCAAGTAATTCGCCGTCGATTCGCAGGCATGGTGCCGGCCGCTTAGGAGGATGCTTCGCGGGGCGTCGGTACGCCCGAGCATGAACAGCGGCACCTCTCTATTGCCCTCAGACCGGCATAGAATATCCCGGCGAACGAGCGGATGGGTGTGATACCTCCGATAAAATCGCTCCAGATGATGCAGCTGGTAAGGCAGCGAAAAGGCGAAATACACCTCGGGCCGGTCCGCCGTGAACCGGTAAACGAACGACTCCCGGCTGCGCAAGCTCCTCTCTCCGAGCCAAGCCCAGGAGATCCCGTCATAGCTGTAAGCCGGCCCCCAGGGGCCGAGCACCTCTCCGTTCGCGAAGTCGAATACGAATTCCCCGGGTTCGTCGCACTGGACGCAGAAGTTCCAGTAAAACCACCAGTTGACGGAATCGCGAAGCTCCTGCTCCAGCAGCACGCGAGAAGGCTCTATCGACACGACGGCAATATTCCCGCCCGCATAGTCGGATCGGATACGGATCATTGGTGGAAGCCCCCATCGACGTTATAGAGCGCTCCGGTTACATAAGAAGCCTGGTCCGACAAGAGGAATGCGGCCACCTCATTAATCTCGTCCGCGCGTCCGCTCCGCCCGAGCCACGCATGCTGCCGAATCGCCTCGATTTCTCGGGGCGATTGCTTCGGGAGCGCCTCATCCGAGCGGAAATCGCCCGGCACCAGCACGTTGGCGCGGATGCCACAGTGAGCATAATCGGCGGCCACTACGCGGGTCATATGATTTACACCCGCTTTGGCCGCCCCGTAAGCGAGGCAGCCGGGAGACACGAGCTGCCCCAGGATCGAGGACGTGTTCACGATCGATCCCCCGCCCGACTCGATCAGGAGGGGGATCGCATGCTTGTTGACGAGGAACGTGCTCGTGAGCGTTCCGCGCAAGGAGTCTTCCCACTCGGCCAAGCTCAGCTCCAGGGCGGGCTTCCATACGTTCGTGTACACATTATGATAGGTGCCGTCCAATCGGCCGTACTGCCGCTTGATCTCGGACATGACGGCCAGCACCATCTCCTCGTCGCAAACGTCGGCCTGCATATACGCGAATCGGGTGTCCCCATAATGGGCCTGAAGCTGTTGAATTTCCGGGAAGCCGGCGAGCGGGTGACGGTCGCAGCCGAACACGACCGCTCCCTTCTCCAAGAACAGCCGGATCGCCGAGCTGCCCAGCATGCCCAGACATCCGGTGATCAGGACCACTTTATCCTGCAGCATCTTCATTTCGGTATTCCCCTTCTCCACATAATCGTTCGACGCCTCAGGACCGATAGCACCGGATCTCGTAAATCGCCGCGGACGGATCCCCATTCGTGGCGTGCACGGTAATCCGTATGCGATCAGTTGTTACGGGCTGCGCGAGCGCTATAGCTCTCTGCCGCTGATAGTTCCCCGTCAGCCGCCCGATCTCCTGCCAATCCCCGTCTACATACGCCTCCGCGGTTATATCCTTCGGACATTCCGGATCCCTGTAAAGGCCCGGGTAGTTCCGATAATCGCGCAGCAGCTGGCCGGGGAACGTGAGCTCGATGCGCCCGATCTCCTCCGGCTCCGCCCATGCCAGTTCCACCCATTGCGGCAGCGGCTGATGGGGGTCGGACCGCCACTCGTTCGTGCTACGGTAAGGCCGGGTTACTCCGCTCAGGACGTGATTCGGCCCGTAGCACGGCTGGGGAGGCGAGATGCGGAAGCTCATCATCGTCCCGCTCCCGACCCTCCTCATGATCCCGTTCCCGAGCTCATAGGCGCTTACGTGGCCGGGCTCGATCGTAGCGGCCGTATGCCAGGAAACGAAGCGGTTCGCTAGCAGATCCAATCGTATAAAGCTCCCTCGCAGGGCCGCCGTATCAAGGGCGACCGGCCATTCCATCCACTGCTCCCTCCCCGGCTGGACGGATAAGGTGGCGATAGCGATCGGCGTTCCCGCTTCGACACGGTAATCCCAGATATGCTCGACCGCGTACAGGTGCGCCTCAACGGCTTGCACGGCATCCGATTCGTTCGTCAGGCATACGGACAAGGCGTCTACCCGGTCTGCGCCCACACTGATCCATTGCCCCCGCCTCATCTCGAGCGGATGGGCCGGCCAGCTCCCGTCCGCCTCCTTCGCTGGCGGAGCTCCGGTCAGGCAAGCCTCGCTGCTCGCCCGGACTCGGGCCCGTCTCGCCAGATCGAGCTGGTCTTCGTTTACGACGTTCGGCAGAAAGCAGCCATCCCGCAGCAGCGCCTGCTGAACGTCCCGGATTGCCAGCTCGGGCACATCTCGGACAGCCATACCCGCGCGGAGGGCGATCGCCGCCGCCGTGCCGGCCGCCTGGCCCATCACGGCCGTCGTGCCCATCACCCGTACCGTCCCTAGCGCCGCGTGGGTGACGCTGACGTTGCGGCCCGCCATCATCAGGTTGCTCCGGTCGCGGGCGATCATGATGCGCAGCGGGATTCCATATGGGCCGACATAGCTCTTGGCCATATAGGAGCCTCCCGTATGCCCTTCGACCGCCGCCTTCTCGCTGAAATCGGCCAGCAGTCCGCCGGGTTCGTGAAGGTCGATAAACCAGCCTCCGTAAGCGACTTCGTCGGGAAACACCGTTTTCTGAAGCGGGTCATGCTCCGTCATGAGGTACTCCCCCATAATACGCCGGCTCTCCCGCTTGCCCGGAACTTGGCCGATCCAATCCAGCGCGTATGTCTGCGCCTCGTCCTTCAATCGCGGATCCCGGTTTTTGATCCAATCCCAGATGCCCAGCACGTGCCGGGTTAATTCATGACGAAGCGTCTCATTGTCGTAGATCGTATGCCATGGCACGGACAGCTCGATCCACCAGAACCCGCTGCGCGGGTCGCTCGGCCATCGGCCCCGCTTGTAGAAAAAATCGGGGTTCTCATAGCGCACCGCCCACTCCGGCGCGGTGAACGGAACCGGGTAGCCGACGTCCTTCGCCTTGAAATGAATCGAGTTGCCCATCACCGCATCGCTCGCCTGCTCCGGGGCGTGAGGCTCGCCGAATTCGTCTCTGCCCTCGGTCCCGAGTCGCCACTCGCAGCCGGCGAGCGCCGCCACAACCCCGTCCCCCGTGCAGTCGATGAACGTATGCGCCTTTAGCGTCACCACCGTCTCCGCCTGGCTGACCCTGGCGATCACCGCGTCCACGGTATGCTCATCCCGCATCCGAACCTCGGTGACCGTACAGTTCAGGCGGAATGTCAGGCCCGGCGTCCTCACGGCCATATCGTACAGCACCATGTCCCAGACACTGTTGATGTAGCCGTTATCCCACGTAGGGTTCTCGTGATTGACGGCGCGCTCTTCGATCAGCAGCTCCGAGATAATGCCCGTCTCCCGCGCATAGGCGTGAAAGCTAGCCGCCCCCTGGGGAGGTACGCGAATTTCCGACGAGCTGTTGCCGCCGAAGACGGGCCGGTCCTGCACGAGGCACACCTGCGCGCCGTGACGCGCTGCCGCCACAGCCGCGGAGAATCCCGCGAGTCCGCCGCCGCAGACGACGATATCGTATTGCTCTTCGATTTGACGATAACCGGTATGGGGCGTCTCCAGCATACTCATCCCACAACCCCCTCGAGCTGCCCCGTAGGAAACGCTATATTCTCATAGCGGACAACACAGCCGTACAGCTCGCCCGAAGCGACGCATAGGGCGTCCTCCTGCTGCGAGTACGAGAGACAGGAAATGTAATGAATATTGGCCCATTCGGTGTCCATGTCTCGCAATTCGGGATTGTCTTTGACAACCCGGGGTCTTCCCAAGTCGACGAAGCCGGTAGCCTCCGAATAATGGAACACATGCCCGGCATCGTGGATCCCTCCGTAGATCCCCAGCACCTCGCGCTCGCCCCGCCGGATGAAATGCCGGAGCTGTCCGCTGGAATACAGCCTGCCATAGGATGTCGTAAGCCGGAGATCGGCGGACAGACGGAATAAGAGGCCATCCTCGGTTCCGGCCAGGACGGTTCCGTTGCTCAGCACGGTTCCTCCCGTAACCGTCGCCCGGAACGCTCTCCCGCGGATGGACGGGACTTTGATCGGCAGCGTCTCGGAGCGCATCTCCGCGATGTGGTACAGCAGCAATTCGTCGTTGCGGCCGGACAGAAGAATCCGGTTCTCGTCCAGCGGGATGAGCTGTGCATCCTCGTGTGCGGGCACACGAATTGCAGCCAGGGCTCTGATGTTGCCGGCATTCAGGTCGCAAACGTATACATCGCCTTGGCGGTCGCTGGCAAGTACGGAGCCCGACCCTAAGCTGAAATGCAGCCGGGTAAGTTCAAACGGCGCAGGGACGTCTAAGAGGATGGTGCCGGTTCCGGATGCGAGGTCCACGTCTAAGAGTTTCCCGTCTGAAGTAAGCACAACAGCCTTATCGCCGCTCGTATCGATGGCGGACAGGGGAGCGCCTCCTGGGTAGAGAACCTCTCGCCGCAATCCGGAGTCCTCCCGAATCCCCGCTGCGGTCAGGATGACGCTCTTCTGTCCGCTGATGCTTATCACGCGGCCGTTCAGGGCACGCACGTGCCGGACTGAGGTATCTTGCCACTTCATGTGCTGGTGCAAGGGCACAACACTAGCCGCTCGGGCAACGATATGCATGAAGGCTGGACTGCCTACGCCGTTATAATCCGGCTCCGTGTATGGCCTAAACGGCGAAGGCGGCGCTTCGGGCCCCGGCGGCTGCAGCTTCCTCACATCCACCGCCAGGATGTACGGCGAGAATTCCCCACACACGTCCACCATGTGCAGCACGCCGTCGCGGTCGAAGATCATTTCGCATATGTATTGGGAGTCCTTCCCGTCCGGCGCGATTACCCCGAGATTCTCGGGTTCTCCCCCTCTCAGAATGTCCCAGCGCACCAAGCGGATCGGGGAATAGCCGTCATACGTCTTCAGCCCGTAGTACAGGACGAAATCATCGTCGGCGGCCAGACCTCCAATTCCATAGGGATTGACGGGGACTTGATGACGAAGATAGATCGGGCCGTGCCTCACGACGTCCAGCGTATCCGGGTAGAGCTCCACCATTTCCCCGTCCATGTTGTCGACGAGGAACAGCGTATTCCGCGGGGAGCGCACCGCGAAGATAAACTGTCTCCGATGCTTGGTCCCGTTCGGTGACTGGAAGCCGACCTGCAGATCCTCGATCTCTTCCCGCTCCGGGTCGAATCTCCACAAGCCGCCCGTATACGAGCTGCCATAGAAGCGCCCCTCGGCATCTTTCACAAGCCGGCAGGAAGAGAACTCCGACACCTTCCCGTAATCCTTCACCTCGTTCGTCTCGAGATCGAGCCTGTACAAGTGCCCTCTCATGTACCCCAGAAAATAATAGTAGCGCGGGTCGTTGCCCAGCATCCCGCCATACATGCTCTCTCGCGGCACGGGAATCCCCCGGACCTGAACTTCGTTCGTATCGGGATTCACGATCATGAAGATTGACCCGGGATACCCTTCCCACGGGTGCTCGTAGTGCTGCTCGTACATCCACTGCTTGTGCCCGGGAGCGGGCGCCGTGTTGTGCGTCGCCATGACGAGCCGTCCGTCGGGCAGGAAATCGATGCTCGTATGGATTTTGCTCGGCGGCATCTGGGTGGAACCGACGATCCACACCTTGGCCACGTCGAAAATAAGTCTCAGCTCTCCAGTGTGCGGATAGTACTCATACAGCAGCGCCGTCAGCGGCTTCTCATTCTCCCCGCATACGCTTACATAGAAGCGGTCGTCCGGCGAACGGACGAAATCCCAGACCGCATTATGCCCGTTCTCGTTCGGCAGTTGGGTGAACCGGGTAAGCGACTCCGGGATCCCCGCCAACAAATTATGATTCATCTCTACCCCTCCAGGCGCAAATGCGCTTCATCCGTACTTGATATGGAGCTGCGGTGTCTCCAGCTTCGTGCGGGCGTACAGGGAGTCCATGGAGAAGCTGATCATCCCCGTCGTCAGCAGCGTCCTTTCCATCGGGAACGGCTCTACCTGTGTAATGAAGAAATCCTCGATTATGCTCGTTAATCGCTCGAAATGCTTGAACGGCCGGTCGAGATCGCTGTTGCAGCGGGCGGCGGCAATTTCCCCTTGACCGTCATGGAAGGCGAAGCCCCACTGCTCGTGCAGCCGCTTAAACATGATAATGTAGCCTTTCGTCCCGTCGAGATAGTCGATCACGAACAAGGCCGGATTCGGCTCGCTCACTCTGGGATGAACTTGAGGCAGGTCTGGATACGTGCTTAAGGCGCTCAGCAGCAAATCTTCCGGCCACTCCCCGCGGTCCATCGCGGCCCATACTTCCCCTTGTTCTCCTCCGAACAGTTGGACCGAACGCACTCCGGTCTCTCCGCCTCGACGCCGCTCGACGATCGATTGCAGCACCTCCATCGCATGGAACCCGTACGATTCGAGCCCACCGTTGCCGATGACCAGAATGTCTCGCAGCGAGAGCATCCGGCTAGGGTCCACGGCAGGCACGAGATCGGCATGGGGAATCGAGGAGCCGCCCAGGAACGGGATCCCCCGCTCCTTCATCGCGTTGTACATCCATAGCGCGTCCTCGTAATCGTAGGCCAGATGCTTGTCGGAGAAAATCGGCACCGCCAGGCTGAGTTCGTCCAGGGCGGCTAGCGTTTCTTCAAGAAAGCGTCGACGGGGGTACAGGATTTGTCCCTTCTCGTTGTGGGGATAGTCGCCGTGCTCCGCGATCAGCAGCACGGCGTCGACCGGCCCGCCGGTATGTATCGCCCGGATCGCTTCGCCGATCGTCTCGCAGATCGGGATGCCGTGCCGGGACGCCGCCTCCCGGCTCATGTCGCCGTCCGGCACTTGATCGGTGTAGAGCGAGACGACCTCGACCCGGGGGCGATAGTCGAAGTCCCCGAGCAGCCGGCCCAAGATAACGTCGGCGTGGGAGTTGTACCGGTACTCGGTTACGATCGCCGCGACCTTGATTTTGTTTCCGCTTTCGCTATCGCTCATAGGCAGCCGTCCCTTTGGTTTCGACATGTAAAATGTAAAATGTGAAATGCTAAGAAAATTCTAAGCCTCGTTGCCATTTCCAGTCAATAAAATTTTTCATGAGTGTGTAATGTTTTTTTATTTATGATAAATGGTGATGGTTTACTTTGGCGTAGACATTCCGTTTGACGCGTGGGGAGGGCATGAGGAAGGGCTCCGACCGCTGTTGTTCTTGAATGTATTGATCATTCCTCATGCCCTCTTTTAGCGTTTCTTTAGATCGTGGCGTTACCTTACTGATGCGAGAGGGAAATCCTCCCTCACTTCTGAGCTAAACCCCACATTTCGCCCCGAGGAGAGGGAAAAGCTCCCTCACTTTTCGGCCATATCCGGCCGAATCAAGCTATATCTCAAAAAAAGAGGGAGCTTTTCCCCATGTAACACCAGCAGCCGCACGAATCGAACGAAAATGAGGGAGAAATTCCCTCTCGTGTTCTCACTACCCACGGTAGCGGTAGCGGCAAGCATCAGCATTCGCGCTGTACAACACGGGTCCACCGACCACGCAGCCCAAGCTCGCCGATTACGGATACACGATGACCTTTTGCCCTTCGGTTAAGCCACTCACGATCTCGGCTTCCGTCGGGGTAACGAGCCCCACCTTTACAGCGACTTCGCGCCGAGTGTCGCCGTCGGCGATCCACACAAAGTCCCGGCCGGGCTCCTGACGGACGGCACGGCGGGGCAGCAGCAAGACATCCGGCCGGCGCCGGAGCTCCAGCCGGAGCTCGACGCCGTCGCCCAACCCCCAGCCTTCGGGGAGGGCATCCACGAAGTCGATCAGCAGCCTTCTGCCGCTGAGCTCAGCCCGCAGCGGATCGTCCTCCGGCGGCGCCGAGGCGGGGGTCACCGCTACTTGGCCCCGCACAGCCGCTCCCTCATGCGCGACCGTGACCGGCATGCCGACCTTGATGTCGCCTCCGTAAGCCGACAGGTCGCAGACGAATTGGAGCTGAAGCCGATCGGTCCGGGCGATGCCGATGACGGACCGATACGATTCGATCGGGCCGCCGACACGGATGTCGTCGAGGAAGGTTACGACCCCGTCCCCGGCGGCCACCAGTACCCGCTTGCGCTGCTGCTCCAGCAGACGGTTCAGCTTCAGCTGTTCGATCTCGAGGTTCAAGAGGTCGATCCTTCTCGCATCGGGATCGCCGACGAATGGCTGCAATTGGCCGAGAGCGGCCTGCCGGTTCTCCACGGCCAGCTTCTGCTGAGCCAGCTGCAGGTCAAAGCCCCCGGCGTCGAGACGCAGGAGTACATCGCCCTTCCGGACACGATCCCCCCGCTTCACCGCAAATTCCTTCAGTCGCCCGTCAATCGCGAACGACTGGTATTCCGTCCGGGACGAGACGAGCGTCCCCACACCGATCAACTCCTCGGCTATAGTCCCCCGCTTCACTTCCACCTGCTCGGCCTTCACTCTGACATTTTCGATAAGGGCGGGGCCCTCCGCTTCCCGCGGGGACAGGAGCGAACACGCTCCTAGTGCAAGTGCGACGGCTGCGGCGATCAGCACAACGAGAATACCGCGCCTCATTTCAATCCTCCCCCAACTTGACTGCCTGGTGTATGCGGATGCGTGAGAGCAGCCAACCGAGGATGAACAAGCCGACACCCATCATGACGATCACGATCAAGTACAGCTTGACCGGATCGCCGGGGTCGAAGGCGACCTGGAACGGCGGGACTTGAGCAGCCGGGTTGAACGACAGCTCGAACAGCCGTACGAACAAGACACTCGTCCAATGGCCTACGAGTCCGCCAATCCCTACAGCCGCGCCCGATGTGAGCACCTGCTCGGCGGCCAACATGCCGACGAGCTGGGCGTACGAGATCCCCATCGCTCGCATAATGCCGAACTGCATCACTCTGCCGGAGAGCGAGAGAACCCAGTACAGCAGGAACCCAAGGAAGCTGACGATCGCGGCGAGGAGGAATCCCGTCGTCATCGCTCCGTTAATCGCCAGCTGATAAGGGTCGTTCTTGGCCGCAATCAGTTGCTCGCTCGTATCGGTCAACGAGCTGAGCTTCATCCCGCTCGCCCCGATCGCATCGTAGAACGGCTGCCTGCCGCTCTCCTCCTTCAGCTTGATCCACACTTGATACGGCTCCAGCGCGAGCGCCATCTGGATGTACTCCAGATGGCCCACTACGAGTAGCGGCGCCTGAGGCGCCCCCTTATCCCCCGCGGCCGTACTCGCCGGATTCGGATTGAAGGTCGGCCAATAATCGATCACCCCGTAGACGGTGAAGGGCTTGGCGGACACTCCGTTCCAATCGATGTGGATCACATCCCCGGGCCCAATCCCTCGATCGGCGAGGGAACGCGAGATCAGCACCGCCTTCGGATCCAGGGCGATAAAGTTCAAATACTCGTTGAAATGATGGTCCAGCAGGCCGTTCCGGAACCAGGCTGTCCGCCCGAACTCCGCGGTATTGATCCCCATGAGCCGCACGCGTCCGCTCTCCTTCCCCGCCAGGAAGGCCGCGTCCTCCTTCACGAACACTCGGGCCGCTTGCCGGACGCCCGGAAGCTCCGTGAACCGTTCAAACGAAGGTTCGACATACCGCATTCGCTTCATTCCGCCCGCCGATGCTCCAGCCAACGCTCCCGCTGAACCCCCTCCCGCCGCCTCTTCGCTAATCCACGCCTGCTGCAGGACAATGTCCGCACCGTTCCGATACCGGATTTTCTCTTCGGCGTTCTGGCCGATCGTCCGGGCGGCGCTCGCACTGTACAGCCCCGTGGCGATCGTCAGGATGAGGAACATCATGACGAACGAATACTGCGCGCCGGACCTGCCTACCTGCAACAGAGTCGAATAGAGGACCGGCGGCCATCGCCTCCGCCCCAGCCGGTAGATGAGCTGGATGAAGCCGGGATATACCCGCAGGAGGAAGAGACCCGAGCCGAGGACGAACAGCCCAGGCAGCACGAACAACGACGGATCGATGGAAATTTCGGTCGCATCCGTGCCCAGCCTGGTCCAATCCGCGCGCTGCCGGTCGAATGTCCTCAGTCCGTATAAGGCTGCGGCGATCAGCACCAGGTCCACATAAAACCGGTGCCAAATCGACCGGCCTTCGGGACGGGCTTTCTGCCGCATCTGCGTGACGATCGTGCTCCGTGTCGCTAGCCACGCGGGAACCAACGTCATGCCCATCGACCCTGCAACCGCATACAGGGCGTAACGGTAGGCCATCTCGCTCACCCGCACAGGAAGCGCGGAGCGGTCCACGAACTCGAGAAACCCGTTCGAGGCGCCGAGCACCTTGGTCAGCAGCATGCCGATCCAAGGGCCAGCAGCCAGTGCAATCGCTCCTAGCAGTGCGCTCTCCAAGACATACCCGCCGACGATCTGAAGTCGGCTCGCTCCGCGGCTGCGCAATACCGCGATCTCGGTTTGCTGCCGTTCCGTGATCAGACCCGCCACCATGTACAGGTAGAAGGCGAGCACGATCAGAATGGGCGCGTACAAGCACCATAACGTCAGTCTCAGCCGGGCTTCACGCTCGAAGTACGAATCCAGCGTCGCAAGAGCCGGCGCATCTACGCTATACGTATGAAACCGCTGCGCCAAAAAGCGGTCGATCTGTTCGCTCGCCGCTACGAATCGGTGTACGGAGGTCAAATGCAGAGCCGAATAATCGAGCGCGAACAGCCAGCTGGCGCTCGTCGACGGCATTACCTTCCCCGTAGTAATCTCCTGTTCATACAGCCCGAAGTCCAAGAAGAAGGTTTGGGCGTATGTCTCGAGATTGCGGTACCAGTACGGGTCGGCGTCATCCTTCTTGGCGATTACGCCTACCGGCTTGATCCGAACAGGCGTCTTCGCGTCCTCGTCCTCAATCACGAATTCGTTCCCTAGGACCATGTTGAACGCCTTGAGCGACTGCTGAACCACCAAAGCCTCGTAGACGCCATCGACGGGCTGCGCGGCGGGGAGCCGGCCGTCCACAAGACGAATGTGGTCGTAGAGCCCCGAGCGGCCGGCCAATTCCGCCCGGCGATTCGTCTCCGATTCGACTCGGGACTTGTCAGCCGGAACGATCGTGTAGTACGCCGTCTTCCTCTCCATGACCAGCAGGTCGACGGGAAGGCCGAACCCGGGCGATGCTTCATCTCGCATGAACGCGTCGATGTCACGGACGACCTGCGGCCGGTCCTCCGGCTTGTATTCGCCCGGATCCCAATATGACGTCCCGCCCATTACCGCTTCGGCATAATGGATGCCCGGGTAGCGTCCGGTCGATTGCTGCAGCTGCCCGAGATCCTGGAGCAGCATGCGCTGCAGGATCGCTTCGGTATAGATCGGGATACTGCTCGCTAGCGCTACGGATAGGATCAGCCCGCCCAGCAGACTGACCGTAAGCCATCCGTTCTTCGCCATTTTGCGCAAAACCATGACGAAGAGAGCCATAAGCCCCGCCTCCTTGGCTAGTGATTGCCGAGCATCGAGAACCGGCACCGAGCGCCGGGTTCCGCTATGGCAGGATGACCTTTTGCCCCTCTTCCAGCCCCTTGACGATCTCGATGTCGGTTAGCGTTTCGATCCCGGTCTCCACATCGATTTCCTGGATACTCTCGCCGTCCAGCACCTTAACGAACTGTCTTCCCAGTAAGGTCGACACGCCGAATTTGGGGATGTAGAGCACATGGTCTTTATGCTGCAGGACGATCGCGATCTCCGCACTCTCGTTTAATGCGGGACGTACACTGGAATCGGCAAGCCGAAAATAAATCGTTTTCGCATATTTGTCATTCAACTGCTTGTTGGACGTAACCGGTGCGGACGACGGACTTTGCACGACGACGGCTTCGAGACTCCGGTTCTGATACAGTACCTCCGCCTTCATGCCGACCTGAACCTCCTGCAAATTGCCGGAAGCGGTAGAGGTATAGATCAGCTGTATATTCGCCGGGTCTGCGATTGTGACGTACACCTTGCCCGATTCCACTACGTCGCCTGGCTTCAGCGGCTCCATGGCGGTTATGACACCATCGATCTCGGCGGTCATCTTCGTGCCGGCCAATTGCCGCTCGGCTTCGTTCAGCTTCTGCTGGGCAATATCGAGCTCCAGCAGCCGGATACGAATCCGCTGCTCGTCGCGGCTTTCTTGAGCTTCCCGCAGGCTGAGCTTGGCAACCTCCAGATCCCTTACCCTTTCTTTGACCGCGATATCCAAGCCCCGGATGTCCAATTCAATCAAGGGAGCGCCTTTTCGCACAACATCGCCGGTTTTCGCGGAGACCGCCGCTATTTTACCCGCAGCCCCCTGGAAAGCCTGGTAGACGATGTCGGACGATTCGAACCGGGCCGTTCCCTTGATGAGCTTGGTTACGGTTCCGCGCTTCACTTCGGCCAAGTTGTAGCTTTCCTGTTGAGGCTTCACAAGAGGCGGCTTGAGCGCCAGTTCTTCCTTAGGCATCCAAGAGCAGCCCGAGGCGAACAGCAGCAGACCGGCCAAGCCTACTAGAGCCGCCATGCCCCATCGATCCTTGTCAGGCATTCGTCCATCCCCCGCCTAGATTTCCATATTTTGATTGTAATCGTTTTATAAATATAAATAAACTACCAATATGAAAAATGAGATCAAGTTTTCTTGAATTTACTAAGGCTATTTTAAAACAATTTTTTACGTGGATGAAAAACTCATTTACATACATAAACAATAAGGTGTAATATGGATCGTAGAACAGAGGAAACAACTGGAAAGGATGAATTCGTACAATAGGCATTTGCAACGGAACGACACACGGCAAGATGACATAAGCAGTAATAGAACCAGGCTATTTCCTGCCAAGCGGTAGCCGTCTTTGAGCTGGCCACTCATTGGGACCCCGCCGTGCAGTGAAATATTGGCTGCAGTATGCGCAAGCTGCAACCTACCCCACTTTTTCTCCAAAGGAGTGATTGTTCTATGCTTAAGCGTCTGATGCTGGCTGTTCTCATGGCTTGCACGTTGCTTACGGCAGCTTCGCCCGGTATGGCGGCGCCAACCGAGCCTGGATTCGACGACAATTGGTCGCGGGAAGGCCTGACCGACCAAGTAGGCGACCTGAACGAGTGGATTGCCGCACCCACGACCCGACCCCAGCTGAAGCCGTTCCTTGAAAGCGCTCGCAACTTGGCCGACACCGTATTGGCTTCCTCCGAGATCTCTTCCCAGGACGGCCTGACCGCCCATCGGGCGCTTCAATATGCGCTGAAGCTGGCGGCCGATGTCCACCAGGAAGGGAACGCCGAGTTATGGACACAAACCCCGTTCATCGTGTACGACGCACCTGCGCTCAGTCCGGACAAACGGCTGCCCTACAACCTTCCGCTTGACGGAGCGATCAGCGATCGGCTCTCGATCCTGTCGGCCCAGGGCGAATTCGAAGCCGCTTCGTTCGTGCTCGCCCCGCTCCGTGACGTGAGCTCGGTCACCTTCTCCGCAGGCGCGCTCACGAGCGACGCCGGATCGATTCCCGCCGGCGCCATCGACCTGAGGGTCGTTAAGACCTGGTATCAGGGCGGTACCGCTTGGCAAAGTTATTTTGCCGATTCCTCCAAGCAGGTGCTTGTGCCCGAGCTGCTCCTGCACGACGAGACTCTCATTCAGGTAGACCACAACCGGAAGGGCAACGCCTTGCGCGTCGACTATCCCACAGGGTCGCAGTACAAGGATATTTCCAATATTCCCGCCACCAAATTCAATACGTACGACGAACCGGTCGAGGACAGCCCGACGCTGCTGCCGATCGCGCTGAAGCAAGGGGAATCCAAGCAAATGTGGCTGACGCTGAAGGTGCCGGACGACGCTCCAGCCGGGTTCTACACCGGGTCGATCGCCATTACCGCGGACGGCGTTCCCGCCGGAAGCATCGCCTTGTCGGTCCGGGTGCTGCCGTTCAAGCTCCCTCAGCCCAAAACTTATTACGATGTGAACAAAGACTTCTACGTCATGCTGTACCACCAGAGCCGCGTGAAGGAAAACCTCGTGGCGGCCAAAGGCAATGCCGCGCTGGTTGAGACGAAGCTGCTGAACGATTACCGCAACCTGGCCGAGCATAACGTGCTCAATCTCCCGGGGCCGTTGTACTCTGTAGCGGACCGGGCCACCTTCACCAAGCAGCTTCAGCTCATGCAGCAGGCAGGACTCAGCCTGAATCCGCTGTTCGGCGTCAAGCAAACGTTCCCGCCATATGACATTTTCAATAAATATACCGGGTATTTGAACGCCAAAGCAGCTTACGAAGCGAATCCTACGGATGCCAACAAGCAAACGATGGATACGCTGTATACCGCGTGGCGTAACGGAGTTCAAGCACAGAAGGACGCACTGGACGAAGCTTTCACCTATGTGTCGGGCTTGGTCGGCCATACGAATTTGTATTTCGACGGCTGGGATGAACCGGGCTGGAGCATGCTCCAATTCCAGCAGGAAATGTGGCAGTATGTACAGGACCATGGATTTAAAGTTTTCTCTACAGGCAACGAGAGCCACTACAATCTGGCGATCAAGGAGAACTTCCTGAACATCGTCGGCGAGCCGACCCGCGAGAAGGCGGATGCGTGGCATGGGTTCGGCAGCGACAAAATCATTACGAACTACGCGTACCCGCATACCGGTCCGGAGAATCCCGACCTGATGCGCCAGCGTCACGGGATGTGGACGTACAAAGCCAACTACGACGCTACATACAACTATATCTTCTATGAAGGGCCGCCTAACATCTGGAACGACAATTCGATCCAGGACGAATTCCGCAACTTCAACTTGGTGTATCCGACCCGAACGAAATTGATCGACACGTTGGCCTGGGAAGGCTTCCGCGAAGGGATCGACGACATCCGCTATGCGACTAAGCTCAAGCAGCTCGCCGCGGCCGCGATCGCATCCGGACAACAAGACCGGGTAACCGCCGCGAATCAGGCTTTGGTGTGGCTGGAAGAGGTCGACGAGCGCTCGACGAATCAAGATCTGCTGCGGCTGGAGATGATCCGGCATATTCTGGCCATGCTGAGCTTGGAACAATCCCAATAAGGAGGCGGTATTCTTGATTACGAAATCCGGACGATTCGTAGTGCTGCTGCTCGCGCTGGTCTTCGCCGCAACCGGAATGTCCCAAGACCGGGCGCATGCAGCCAACCCCGTCAAGAAGGTGTACGAAGTCACATGGGCCGCGGAGGATTTGTCGACACCGGAGAAATGGGTGCAGAGCTCTTACTTCAACAATCCGCAGTATAAGGAAACCCGGTTCGAGGTGTATTGGCCCGGCACCCCGATTCCTCCCGGCGGGCCGCGCGAGACATCGTTCTACATGGTCTACCGCGAGGATGGGTTGTATATGTTCTTCCAGGCGAACGAATGGGAGAACGATGCGGCCGGCCAGCTCAAAAACAGCGATTTCGAGTTTTTCGTAACCCCGGGCGAGGGCGACCTCCCTTATCATCAAATGATCGTGCCGGCGAACGGCGGGCCGATCCAATATTACGAGTGGCAAACCGAGTACCGCGACAACCGTCCGCTCAAAGGAAGCGTACGCGTGAATTCGGCCCAAATCCCAACCGGGTGGGGAACCGTAGTCGTCATTCCGTGGGAGAACGTGTACGATCACTTGCCGCTGGAAGGCGGGAATTGGCAGTTCAACTTGATCCGCTGGTCCCCCTCCGACGGACAATCATGGGGCGGACACGTACACCAGCCGGGCAAGTTCAACCTGCTGCACTTTCAAGGCCCCACGGCGGAGCAGCGGACGACGATTCAGAAGTACGTGCTGTCCCGTGCCTGGAATTCCTTCCAGACTAAGGCGGCGGAGCTGACCGAGTATTGGTCGGTTAACCCCGCTACGAAGGACATCCAGTTCTATAATCGCGTGGTTCAGCCTCTCATTGCCAAGGGCATGGGCCAAGGCGCTCCGATGAGTCAGTTGGCCACTCTGCCGCAAGCCGCGACCGACGAGCTGTTCCGCCATGTCAACGATTGGATGGAGCTTCGCTACAATGTGGAGGATGCGCGGCAGAAGTATACCAAAAAGCTGCTCCTGGACGGCGACTCGCCCGTAACCACCGCTAGCCTCTCCCCTGGGCAGCCGAACGGGACGAACGGCTGGTACGTCAGTCCGGTTACGGTGGAACTGAACGCGACCGATCCGACGACCGGGGTAACGGAGAGCGTGTATAGCCTGAACAACGGAGGCACATGGCAACCGTATACGGGGCCGATCGTCCTGGATCAGGATGGGGCTTATACGATCCAATACCGTTCAACCGATTGGGCCGGTCACACGGAAGCCGCCAAGTCCGTGTCCGTCCGTATCGACCGTACCGCCCCGACCGGCTCGATCGCTTACAGCACCACGGCACCGACTTCGGGTCCGGTAGTGGCGACCTTAACGCCGAGCGAGCCGGTCACGATTACGAACAACGGCGGCTCCAGCCAGTATACGTTCGAGGCGAACGGCAGCTTCACCTTCGAGTTCGTCGACGCGGCCGGGAACGTCGGGTCCCGCACCGCAACCGTGACCAATATCGCTACGAAGAGCACCGGCGTGCCCGGCAAACCGGTGTTGTCCAGCGACCAACGACACGATACGGGCATTCTGGACGGCAGCTACACCGTCAGCATGAACATGTGGTACGGCAATAACGGCCGGACGTATAAGCTGTTCGAGAACGATGTACTGATCGACACGAAGACGCTGACCGACAATGCGCCGAACGCGCAATCTACCGTGACTTCGGTCACTTATAAAATGAACGGCACCTACCGGTATTACGCGGAGCTCACGAATGCATACGGTACGACGAAAAGCGACGTTCTGACCGTCCAGGTGACGGATGCGACGCCGGCCAAGGCGGTTCTGTCGAACGACAACTGGGATCGCGACGGCAGCTTCAAGATCACGATGAACCTGTGGTGGGGCACGAATGGAGATACGTACCGCCTGTATGAGAACGGCGTGCTGATCGACACGCAAACGCTGACGAGCGGGTCGCCGAATGCCCAGTCGGCGGTGACCGCCATCAGCGGCCGGCCGGTCGGGACGTACACGTATCGGGGCGAGCTGGTGAACTACGCAGGAGCTACTTCCACAGATGTCATGACGGTAGTCGTAAGCAAATAGAGCAAAAGGGACCTGGCCTTGGACGGCCAGGTCCCTTGCTATGCACATTTTAACTGATCAAACCCCGCCCAAGATCGCTTCGAGCGCCTCCCATTGCTTCGCCGTGTCCACCATCTCGCTCGCGAACCGGGCCGGCGCCACGCTGAAGCTCTCCATCCCGGCGTGGATCCACCAGAACGATTCCACGCACCATACGTGACGCACCGCCGCGAGCAGACCGCCTCGCGGCAGCTCATCGGGGCGTACGCTTCGATAGCCTTCGGCGAAGGCGGCGATCGGCTCTTCGCAGAACGTCCCGTCCCGCAGGGTGCAGGAAAGCACCGCCCTACCCAGATCCAACCGGGGGTAGGCGTACCGCACCCGGTCGAAGTCTACGACGGCCGACAGAGCATGGTCGTGGAAGAGCAAATTGTCAGCCCACAGGTCGAGATGGGTCCATCCCGGTGTGCCTTCCACCAAGTCCTCGTCGCGGAGCGCGCGGATGATAGCGCCTTGGAGCTGCATGGCGGAGCGGACGCCGGCCGACCCGTTCTCGACCGCGTGAGCCCAGCGCTCTTCCCAAGTCTGCTCCATCTGTTCCCGGGATAGCGGCCATAGCGGCTTGAGCGTTGAGTCCCCCTGCGCCTGGACACCGGCGTCATTCCAAGCCCGGTGCATGCGAGCCGCCGCTCTGCCCAGGCTGTACATCTGCCCGGCGCTCATGGTTCCCGCTTCGATAAGCCGTCCTTCGCACAGCTCCATGACGACGAAGCGGTCGCCTTCCGGCGTACGCTGCATGTAGCTCTCGCCCTCCGCAGGCTCGAGCAGGTTCGGGCAGAGCCCGTCCAATGCCCGCAGCTCGGCTTGCTTGGTCAAGGCGTGCTCGATCTCCTCCCAGACCCGCGCCCCATGCTTGCCGTATCGTTCCGTACTGTAGCATTTGACGAACCACGCGCCCTTGTTCGTCTCGAGTCGCCACTTCAGGTTGAGCAGCCCTCGGGCGATCGGAGCGGCGTTCTCCACTCGCATGCCGTATTGCTTCCGCAGCTTCTCTTGAATTCGATCCAGGATTTGTTTATCTTGAGTGGTTGTGTGCAACGAATATCCCTCCTATTCCTATACCCCATCTATTCGACATCGGAATAGGAATACCTGTTCGCCTAATCTATGAAATCCATCCAGCGAGGTGAAGCAAAAGCCGGCCCCCGTGCTTTCTCCGCACGGAGCCCGGCTTTCTGCTGCTTCCAACCTTTCTCTCCTCTTACTGCCTATTTTCTCTCTCTATTAGTTATATAAACTTCAATTTCTCATATGACGCACCCAATACGCTTACCGCGTCGCCCTTCAGCCAACCGTCCATCAACGTGAAGTAGACCGAGCGAAAATCGACCCCGTACTTCAGGTCCCCGTTCCGGTCCAGGTCGGTCAGGCTCGGGTACACGCCATACAGGCCGCCCTTCACTTGCCCGCCGAGGATGAACACCGGGGCTGCCGTGCCGTGGTCCGTCCCGCCGCTGCCGTTCTCCTTCACCCGCCGGCCGAATTCGGAGAACGCCATCGTCACTACGTCGTTCTCGAGTCCCTGAGCGGTCAAGTCTTCGTAGAACGCCTTCAAGCCCATGTCCAGTTCCTTCAGCAGCCGCGCGTGCTGCTCCTTCTCCTGGGCATGGTCGTCGAAGCCGCCGAGCTGCACATAGAACACCCGCGTATCCGACTTGCCCGCCAGCAGCTTCACGACGAGCTGCAGGTCGCGCGCGATGCCGGTCTTCGGATACTCGACCTTGTTCTGATAGTCCACGCCGAGCGAGTGAATGGCGTCGACGCTGTCGTACGCATCCTTGCCGTGCCGGCACGTCACCTTCAGATGCGCCCCTTGCCGGTTCGGGTCGTACATGTCCAGGAACGCCTTGGCAATCCGGTTCTGATCCGCGACCGGCGTCCTCGGATCGAGGAAGTTGAACGTCTCCATCGATTGGATGACCGGGGTGTTCACTTGATCCGCGAGGAACGCCTTGTTCACGTTGTTGCCGATCTGCACCGCCTTCAGCGGATTGCGGACATCGGCCATCGACGCCTGCAGGTAGCGCCCGAGCCACCCAGAGTGCGACAGTTTATCCGGCTCGCCCGTCTGCCAGATGTCCATCGAGCGGAAATGCGAACGGTCCGGGTTCGGGTAACCGACGCCCTGCACGATGGCTAGCTTGCCGCTCTCGAACAGCCCGTGCAGGCCAACCAGGCTCGGATGCAGCCCCACTTGCCCGCTCAGCGGCAGCACCTCCTGCTCGGTGATCTTCAGCGTCGGCCTGGCATCGAAGTAGCCGCCCAGTCCGTACGGGATCACCGTGTTGATCCCGTCATTGCCGCCGGACAGCTGCACGACGACGAGCACGGGCGACTTGACGGCCGAACCTCCTGCTGCAGCGGCGGCCGGATCGGTCGCATCCTCTGCCGTGTCGGTCAGCAGGGCGTGTCCTTGCTTGCTCCAGAGGAGCGGCACTCCCAAGCCCAATGTGGCGAACAGAGCCGTTCCTTTGACGAGCAGCTCCCGTCGGGTTATCGGTTTCATCGTAGGTCCGCCTCCTTCTACTTCATCTGGGCTTCCGGGCTGATCAGCAGCAGCTGCAGCAGTCCGCGCATCCCGTTAATCTTCGACTTCGCATAGAGAAACGTGTCTTCCGCATACTGCTTCACCGCATTCTCGGACGGCTCCCCGAGCGACCAGATGCCGGAGTTGCGGCTCCAGCTCCAGACGTAGTCCGCCGCCGTCGCCCCATTTCCGAGCATGTACGGCGCTTCGATGAACATCGTACTCTTCACCTTCTTCGCGACCGACTCGGCGAACTGATAGCGCGCGAGCAGCGAGGTCGACATGAGCCAGGAGGCGCCCTCTTCCCAGCCCGACACATCCGGCGGCAAGTACAGCTCCTGCCCCATCTTGCGCATCGCGGACGTATAGCCCTTCGAGAGCGGCAGCCGATAGGCTTTCACGAGCCAAGCCACATATTCGGCCGGCGACTTGATGATCGTCCCCCGGTATTCCGGCCGGTAAAACTCCTCCGACAGGAAAAGCTTCGTTAGCGTTTCTCCCACGGTCTTGCTGTCCCGGAAATCCCGGGCGACCTGCTCGATCCAGGCGGCGGGCGGGTCTTCCGTGGCGAACGCCTGCAGCAGCTTCTTCGCCATGTGCTGCGGCAGAGCCGCTTGATGGAACAAGACGTCGATCAACGTATGCTCGTCATAATTGCCGCTCTCGCCCAGTACCCTTTTCACGCCGGTATCGTGCTGCTTCGGGTTGAAGCTCACCTTGTAGCCGTCGTTCTTATCCACCGCCCATCCGGTGAAAGCGCGTGCCGCTTCCTTGATGTCCTGCTCCGAATAGTAGCCGATGCCGAGCGTGAACAGCTCCATCACTTCCCGGGCGTAATTCTCGTTCGGCTTGCCCTTCTTGTTGCTGTTCCCGTCCAGCCAGATGACCATAGCCGGGTCCTTGCCCACCTCGAGCAGCAGCTCATAGAAGCTGCCCAGCGCATATCGGCGGAACAGCTCGTTTTGCTGCACCATCAGCGCCACGTTGTTCACCTTGCGATGGGAGGTGGCGAAGTGATCGTGCCAGAACAGCGTCATCTTCTCGACGAGCGGCGCG
Source organism: Paenibacillus sp. HJGM_3 (assembly GCF_045062745.1). NCBI lineage: Bacteria > Bacillati > Bacillota > Bacilli > Caryophanales > Paenibacillaceae > Paenibacillus > Paenibacillus sp. HJGM_3. The sequence goes on along the minus strand of NZ_JBJGED010000018.1, from coordinate 58,720 downwards.
CCCGTCTCCGTCATGCGGTAGAGCCAATACGCCTGTTGGTCGCCGATGTCGGTCGCCTTCAAGTTTTTGCCGTCTGCCAGCACTTCCTCGATCGGCAGTATCGTCCGTTCCGCCCCATCGAGTGGCTCGCCCGCCACCAGGCGCCGCACCGTCTCGTTCTGCCCAAGCCGTACCGCAACCGACACGTCCGCCCGTGATGTGAAAAAGGTCGTCCGATTGAGCAAATGCACCGCCTCTTGCTCCGTCCACGCCATGGCCATCCGTTGTCCCTCCTCCGCTCTCCGGTACCTGGCAATTGCCTTTACTGCCATTGTAGCGGGCAATTGTTACAAAAGATTTACGCGGAGGCAGGAGCCGAGCCGGGAGATCCTTGTAAACGAATCCCGTCGTTCGTTGCTAGCGGCCTCGGAGGGCGTGCTCGATTCGCTTATCCGGCAAGAACCAGATCATAGCAACAAGTACGAAAAAGAAGCCGGATATCCATGGACTCACATATGCGGTCAAAGCCGCGATCAAGTAGAGCAAGGGAGATAATTTCCCTTTCAAGTCCTTGCCCATCGCCGCAACGAATGAGGAATCGCCGGAATGCTGGACAATAATCGCTCGCTGAAGCAGCCAGTACGAGAGCGCCGCTAGTAATAGAATAAGACCGTACAGCGCCGTTGGCGTGGCGGCAAAGTGGCTTTCCCCCATCCAAGCTGTCGTGAACGGCACAAGGGATAACCAGAAGAGCAGCAGCAAGTTGAGCCACATCAACCGCCCGTTCATCGTTCGAACCATGTGCAGCAGATGATGATGATTGTTCCAGTAGATCCCGATATAGATGAAACTGAAGATGTAGCTTATAATTTTCGGGCCCAGTTCGATTAGCGCATGCCAGTCATGCCCTTCCGGCACTTTAAATTCCAACACCATGATCGTAATAATAATCGCCAGCACGCCATCGCTGAACGCTTCCATCCGATTCGCTTTCAGAGGTTTCACCTTTTTCTGGCCTAGTTGCCGATAATTTTGCTCAATTTTGTTTCCTGAGTTTCCTGTGCGCGTTTCATTCCCAAAATGGTGTACCCGTGAATAAAAAGCTTTCCCCTTCTGCATATCTGCCAAACTCGCGTGATGCCGACTTTTCCACATCCGTCGGTAGCCAGTCGTTTGAGTCAGGCAGACCGAGAAAGTGAATCATGGATCCTAACCGTGAAGCTATAAAGAATCCCTCTAATTGAACCACATAATCATCCGGTAGCGGAAAATGCTTTCCATACCAATCGATATATTGCTGTCTGGCATGAGGATGAATAAAAAAAAATGTGCAAGCCAAGTCATTGAGAAAAAAGCCGTATCCACACGCGCCAAAATCTATGGGATTTGCGACCCCCTCCACATACACGATATTGCCTGGAAATAAATCATTGTGCAATAAGCCCCAAGTCATATTTGTTTTAGGGAGTGTGTCGAGCAAGGAAATCGCTTTTTCCCCAGCGGCATTAAGGATCTGAACATCATGAGCATCTAATACTTGCTCCCGCACCCGCTCATTGAGCATGTCCAGAGCAAGTCGGACGCGTGCACTATCATACGTCGGCCGGACAAAAGATGCAGGAGGCAGCCACTTACTCGCTTGACGGTGCAGGGCTGCCGTCATTTCAGCCGTGGATTTCAATTGTTGTTCGTTGGTAAAGTACGGTTTTTGCTCGCCTGGAACCCAAGTAAGCAGCGTGCAGTTCATTTCGTCCACTTGCGTGACATACAATCCTTGCCGGTTGCGTTGGGGCCTTGGGAGCGTAAGACTTGTATCCCGGCAAAGCGCAGCCAGCCATACCAACTCCGAATCCAGCACATCTCGGCGCGTCCATATCTTTTCAAGCGTACTGCTTTTAGGTACGTGAACGCGTAAGCTGTACAGCACCCCCCGATTATCTTCAATTTTGAAAACCGCCGCACCGCTTTGAGCTACAGGCGATACGGATACCACGTTTATATCGTATTGTGCAAGCGCCTCTTTCGCAAGGATTGAACTATCCATTCCGTTCACACTGTTCATAGGTCATCTCCCTAAAACGTTAAGTTGGCCGCGGTAATATATCGTTCTCGTTGAATCGATTTGACAGGCCGGCGATGTTATTTTCGCTGCTCTGATACCCGACATATTTCATCAGAGTGTTTCATACGGTAGTGTATGTTTCTTGATAAACCCATCTTAAAAGGAGGAGAAGCATTTTTACACTCTTTGCAAAACCCAATCATTTGACTTAGGAGGGCAAATTATGCCGGATGTACGTTTCAAAAAAGGTGGATCCTACAGCTCAGATATTCAAAAAATTCGCTCCCTTATTCGCCAAAACGGATCGATAAACAATATCGCCACCATTACCGTCAGTCACGATAAACTCCCAGGTACCACCGTCAATTTGTTTATGAATTTGGCTTTTCAACCGAACTCCCACTATCCGGTGCCGAACGCTTCTTTGTACATCGTAGCATTCCAAAATCCTCAAAATACGTATCAATTCAACATCGTACCTGCGGTTCCCGGAACGCCGGTCGGCGTTCTTCTCGGCCAAGACGGATCTTACGGAAGTTTCGGCTACAATAACAACTTACCGAACATTAGCGATCACACTCTCCAACAAGCTTTAGCTGCGGTAAACGGCTTTGGCGGCGGTTTGCCTAATCAAAATGTGCTGGACGGTTTAGCGCGGCTCGTTATCGCCGTGGCTGAAGCGGTTCGATTCGATGAAGTCTGTGACGGCGTCGAAAAAGCGGTCAACAAAGACGACACGTACAACCCGCCATATAAAACGATACATAACTGGGGCGGCCGTTTTATCGGTAAATAATAATCGTTTCAGCAGGATCCTCAACTAGCGTGTCCTGTCTAGCTGGGGAATCTGTTTTTCACAATCTCTAATATTCGTTCTACGATGATACCAGTAGGTAGAGTACCTTCTATGACAATGTCTGAACTTGGTTTAACTGTCATTTCCATGTTCATATATGCCCCTCTTGCCCTGAGTAAATAGTTTGTTAAATCATTACGTATGTCTTCAATTGGACCATTTCCGTGATCTCTTAGGATACGCCTAGCCATAGCAATGTCCAACGGGGTATCAATATAGATGGCTAAATCTATATAATCTCGCATTCCCCTGTGTAGATAAGCAAATGGATAATCAAGCACAATATAATGGATCGATTGGTCAGTGAAGAGTAGTTCAACGTCATTTATCATGGGTTTAATATTCCATTCATTACAATCAGCTCCTCTTTCAACCCAATCACAAATGTCGTCTGGACTTTGCTCGAATTCATAGTCATCAAAATATAGAGCTTTCGTTTTATTTAATTGATTACACAACTCGAGTGTTGTCGCAGTCTTTCCTCCGCCGGAAACTGCAGCAATTGAAATTACCCTTGGTATTCGCTTCACGATAGCACACTCCTAGAATAATGATTTCTTGAAGTAATAATGGTTACTTCCGGTCGGGGCTTCTTTAAACACTGCGACTTCATCATAACCATTCTTCCGATAAAATTCTGGAGCTTGGAAGCTGAAGGTATTTAGCTTGATAAACGTACAGCCTTTTTCTTTTGCAATGCGCTCGATTTTGTTTAAGAGGTGTGAACCGTATCCTTGTCCTCTAAGTGACTCCTCAATCCACAGTATTTCTACTTCAATCCAATTCCAACAGAGGGTAGACAGCAATCCTCCAATAACCTTACCACTGTCATTTTTTATGGTTAGATTTATTTCTTCATAACGCGAGCTTAAATTTCCAGGAACATGCTCCGCATTAAACTCAATCAAACGTTTTCTAATGTAGGCACTTTCTTTTTCATCCCCAAAAGAAATATACGGTTCAATAGTCATCAGAACCCTCACTAATACATTTTTTATTTATTATCGCGTATTATTTCGGCGGCCTTGTCCTTGGTGTCATTATTGGCGCTTTGCCGTTTAAGATGGAATGGGTTATTTATTCCCTTGGCGCCATGTATCTTCGATATCCTTAAAATTATTAAATCCGATTTTTCTATAAAGACTTTTAGATTCAGGGACGGATATAAGGAAGATCAATGTATCCTTTTCTAACGGTGGTTTTAAATACTCTACTAGTCCTCTGCCAATTCCTCTTCCCCGGTACTCAGGGTCAACAGCAATATCGTTAATGTAACAATCAAAGCAAAAGTCTGTGAATGCTCTCAGGAAACCCACTAGCTTCCCGTTATGCCAAGCCGATACTTTAATATTTGCATTCTTTAACATCAGCTTTGCTTATATCTACTCTGATCCCCATCTTTTATCGCACTCACTAGCACTTTCTACATCCAGTAAGCGGATTGTTGATTCGTACTCAAACGCGGTTCAATATTTTTTCTAAGTATACAGCAAATAAATCCAAGTCAGAATCGTCATAATCGGATTTAGCCAAACTATCCTGCACGTTGAACAGGCCGCCGTTATGCCGGCAGCCTGTCGTCATTGTGCTAATACCTCCATTTTCTCGCCGCTGCGGATGCGCCAGGCGCGCCGACGATCCTTAACACAATCTATGCCCATTTTCGTGCCAGCCCACCTCGATCGCTGGATTTCGCATCATCGCAATGGATAAATGAGTTCAATCGGCTCAGTCCTTAATCCGTCGTTGAAGCTGTAGTTATGATCTGCCCCTGCTATGACAAGGATCCGCTTGCCCGGATTCTGCTTAATGGCTTTTTTCACGCGTTGAATCATGATCAGATGCCGGATGATCCACCGGAAATTGTAAGAGTCCGGGTTCACCTGCTGCAGCCACTTATGCTTCGCTCTAGCCAATTCGTCATACGCGGATGAGTTGAACGGAATCGGGCCCAACCGATAAGTCTCTAACTGCTTTTCGTGCCATGAGGCTCTCTCTGCTTCAAGTAGCAATCTGTCAGGCTCCGTGAAGCCATGGAAAGGGTCAAAGTCCCACCACACATCCAGCTCCAACCAGTCAATGGGCACAAACAGGATGTCCTTCTCTCGACAGAGGGGAAAGATCAAGCGCCAATATTCGCTTGCGGGTTCGGCCCAATATGAAAGATGCTCTGATTCCGCAATTCTCCAATAGCCTTCCTCGGCAAGGCCTCTTGTTATCAAATCCCAGCTGGAGGGGAGCACTTCTCCGCAAATAACATCCGGCGCAAATTCATGGATTAACTCCCCGATCAGGGTCAGCGTCAGCCCGTACCGATTGCGCGTCTGTTCATCATGCATCACTCCCAGAATGCCAACGGTGGTCAGGTTACGGTTTTGTTCAGACTGAATCATACGTTTCCTCACTTAATTAGATCGTCATGTAATTAGATGTTAATCTAATTTAATTGCGATGTCTATATGAAACAGGAAATTTTTCCCCTTCTGTATATCACATATGTCCTAACTCATAACACAAAAAGCCGCAATTTGCGGCCTTTAATGGAGATAATGTTCATCCGACACTTCTTCTCTGATGTTGAAAAGCTTTTGATCTTTGCCGTATCAGTATGGAAAATGAGTCTACTCCTAAACCCAGGCAAGCTTATCCGGGTTTCGTACGGCATACATTCTGGCAAGCTTTCCACCTTGGAGTTGTATTAATATAGCGGCCAGAGTTTCGCTGCCCGAACGGATTACAAGACTGGTCTCACCGTTCAGAGAGGCAGTGTCGAAGTAAAGCTTTCCCTGATAGGCCGCTATACGTTTGAACCCGTCGAGCAGAACTCGGGCAACTTGATCTCGCGTTTGTACCGGATGCTTGAACGCAATTGCTTTCCCGCCTCCGTCGGCGACAAACATGACGTCTTCGGTCAGCAGGCACAACACAGCATCGACGTTACCTTGCTCAAGGGAGGTGAGGAACCGGCTCACCCATTCCAATTCGACCCCTTCGGCCGCGACCGACTCCTCCTCGGATATTCCCATCATGCTTCTTGCCCGGCTCATCAGCTTGCGGCAATTCGCCTCCTGCTTGCCAAGCAATTCGGCGATGTCGGGATAATCGAAGCCAAACGCCTCACGCAGGACGAACACCGTCCTCTCTGTCGGCGTCAACCTCTCCAAAAGAACGAGCATGGCGTAGGACAGCAGATCACGGCGGACGACCGTCGACTCGAGCGTATCTGCCTCCGGCGTTAGAATCGGTTCGGGGAGCCACGGACCGACGTACATTTCCCTCTTCTTCCGCGCCGATTTCTGCAGATTGAGGCAGTGATTGGTTACCATTTTGCACAAATACGCCTTCGGCTCCTCCAAACGCTCGGGATGTACGTCGCACGCTTTAACAAACACGTCCTGCACCGCATCTTCCGCGTCTGCCGCAGAGCCTGTCAACTGGTAAGCCAGTGTGAACAGAAGCGCTTTATATTGATCGTACAGTTCCTCCATTCGCCATCTCACCTCTCTGGCTGTCAGTTGGTTTCTTTTTTATCGAAGCTTACTACCTGCATCCCATGCCAGTTGCCTAATTTTCCACGCTAGCTTTCCCGTTATGATCATATTAAGTCCCCATTTGCGTCCCCACACCAATCCCCGATTTTCCCCTAAGCCGATGCAGAAGAAATCCAATATCGAGCTGGGGGATTTGTGTACCGGCGCAGAACGACCCTCCAGATCGGCCATCATGATTTTCCCCAGTCGATCGGCCTGTAACCCACCTTCCCCGCACCTCATCAGATCCGCCTTGCCGTTTCTCGGATCGACGACTCTCGCACAGTCGCCGATGCTGTATACGCCCGATGCTCCTTTGACACGATAGCATTCATCAACCAGCACTTGACCACCAGGTGTAAGGGGCAAGCCCATTGTCCGAAGGGCCGGATTCGGTATCAGGCCAATTGTCCAAACACATAGGCCAACAGGCAGACGATCGCCATTGCTGAGCGTCACCAGTCCTGCTTCCTCCTGCATCACCTTACGGTTGTAAAGCACGGTTACGCCGCATTCGCTGAGTATTTGTTCCAATTTTCTTCCAACTCTATCGGGCCCTTCCAGGAACAATCGTTCCTGTCCACTCAGCAAATACACAGAGATATCGGAAGGGTTCAGCCCTAGTGAAGATGCTTCCTTCTGCATCTCAATGGCCAGCTCAGCGGATGTCTCAACGCCGCTGATGCCGGCACCCGCCACTGCTACCGTCATTAGTCGCTTTCGTTCCACAGAGTTCGTCTGGCCGACAGCTTTACTCAGGTTGGCGCGCCAGCGCTCCCGGATGTCCGCCGCGGTTTGCAGATCGGTCAAAGCGATGCCGCCCTGATCGGGATCCGGTCGCCTAACCATGCTGCCGACCGCCACGACCAAAAGGTCATACTGCATGCGGGCATGATTTCCTTGCGAATCCTCATATTGAATGTGTTTTCCCTTACTATCGATTGACGTAACCGTACCTTGGACGAATTCGACTCCTTCTGAAAACGAATAATGCGTCCAGGGAATCATAATGTCTTCTTGGCCTACGGCCGGCCGGAATAACAGCATTTTGCGCATATGACCGGACTGCTTGTCGATCAGAACAAACCGAATCCGCCGTCCGTTCGACATGTCCCGGGTCTCTTCCTTTATTGCTTTGAGCGCCCCAAGCCCTACATGGCCGCCTCCGATGATGATACATGTCAAATCGTTCATCTTTTCCTCAGCTCCTTTACGTTTTGCACATATAACAACGTAAGGCTCTGCTTTGTGACAACGGAAACGAACGAGTGTAGGCTACTACCTTCCCGGGCACATCACGAACGAGACTGTACCTGGTATACAACTATCGTACCGAGGGAGTTCAATCGATGATCGTTTTTTCAGTAAAGAACCTGTAACTCCATGAATTTACATGCCGGCTTCGGCAATGTTAAGCCTGCTAACCCCGGATTGGTCGGCGACGCGGCAGAAAGTATCATACACCTCAAGCGGATATTCGATCCGCCCGCGCTCCATGACTTCCCGGCGTTGTTCAAAGGAATGATACCCCGAGTAACTGCGGAATGCACACAAATACGCTTGAATTTGTTCTTTCATCGTATCAACTTTAAACAACCTTGGGCTAAATGCCAGGATGACTGCACCGTGGCCCCAACATTATCTCATCGTCCCTCCCACGATATCAAACAAATAATTCGTCGGGTCCTCGCAGTTGAAGACGGGATCAGTGGATTGCGGCACCCCGCATGCAATTATTAAATTTGCTTGAATCGGCAGTTGCTCATCCCGGATCTTGTAAACACCTTCCTCGTCCACGCCGAAGGTATCCGCGTCCTTAACCCCATAATTCACCTGTGTTCCGTCATGCAGTAACTCCAGCTTAACAAGCGGATGATCGCCGCCCGAAGGCTTCAAGTCCATTAAATGTAAGCTTTGTACCCTATCAAAGAAATCTTCCGCCATGATCTGCCGTGGGTACTGTAGCCACTCGTCCGTCGAACTGGACCGCAGCTCGACGGACTGCCCCGAAACATCGTAAACGGCTTCCGTATGGATATAGCGACCCCTCTCGTGCCGATCTACTAAGTGGAACGCAAGTTTCTTCACCTCACCGTCACTCGAAACCACCGCCTCGTAGCTCTGGAGCTTAGCTTGGCTACTTACTGGCCCACGGGCCGCAACCATCTTCCATACTCCATCGAGCCCGAGCTGCTCAATCGCTACATTGTGAATGACCATATCCCTGGGTTTCGAATCCAGAACGTCCGCAATCCCAGGCGTTATCAGCTGCGAAACGTACAACAGTAGACCCAACAGTGCCGCCTTATGCTTTATACTGCGATTTGGCTTCGGCTTTCGGAAGAACAGCCAATATACGACAAAGCCCAGCGGCAGTCTGGTGTCGTTCAACGAAAAAGTAAACCCGCCAAGTAGCAAATAGCCGACAAGCTTCCACACCAGTCCGTTCTCCGGTTCCGAGCGCTTGCGGTAGAACACCGAGAGCACGACAACCAGCAGCACGGTAAAGAGGATCGGCAACCAGAACGACGCATACTCCCTCGGCAGTTTTTGATATCCATACAAGTAGTAACCCGAGTAACGTACATTAGCGCCTAGCGAAAACTTCTCGCGGTCCGTATCTCCAACGGAAATTACGGATAAATTCCCTGGCCCCTCGCCCGTGCCAAAACTCCCCCCGAGCAGGTCGTCCCCAGCAACGTCGGTAACCTGCCATTTGTTGAAACTCCCTGTGCTCGTAAAGGAACCGTTCTCAATGAGAGAGGTTGATAGCAACTGTCCTGAGGTTCGATTCGGATGCGGAACGGTATTTAGTTGAATATAGAAATCCTTCTCTCGCTTCGCGACCTTTTCCAACACAATCTCCGTGTCGAACTTCTCCTCGATCACAAGATTCAACCGCTTCTCTTCGCCGACCCGTTCCGGAATCCATTCCGGCTTCAAGAAGAATTCTGTTGCGATGCCCTCTTTCACAAGTGACAATGTATATCCGTCTTGGTGTATGATTCGTTCGTACACCGCTTCGCTGCGGTTCTGGTAGAACCAATTTACCGCGATCAGTATGACAACCAGAACGATGCCAAAGGATACCTTCCATTTCAAAACGCTACTCCCCTCCCACAGTCAAGCCGCGCCGTTATAGCCCCCATACATGAAGTGCAAACAGTAAAGGTGTCAGCCTTATTCTTGGGATTCATTAATTCGCTATCCCGTTCAAGGAGCTTCCCCCTCTTATTTGTATTTGTATTTTATACTTCAACATAATTCGCCACATCCGAAGCTTCCTGATCATTCCTACTAAACAAAGAAGACGCAGCTTTTTTTAAAACTGTACAAGCTGCGCCTAGTTTCGTATTGTCTTTTTTCGGGATACGCGCTATGAGTTATTTTCAGGATTGTAGAAAAGCATGTATCTACGGCCGGCACGAATTAACAACTTGTAATAATGCCATTCCCTTTCGCCTGATGCTCTCTTCTCAATACCTCCAATACTTCGACATACGGTGTCGGCTCCCCTTTCGATCAGCGAACGGTAACCGGGGACGGCTAAAATCCCAGCGATCAGGAAAAAATGTAACTTAGCGATTACGACATACATAGTCGCCGTTCCAAACATCCGTTAAATGACTGAGGTATGCCATGTCTACTACACAAAATACAAGTTCTAACGGTAACCTGCCTACTGAAGCACTCCATGATCCGATAAGCAAATCTTTAGAAAAGAATGAACTGATTCTCAGAAATATGTTTAAAAGTTGTTATGATATCGTCTTTCGGCGTATCCAAATTTCCGGACAAATCAATGCTCTATTGGTTTATTTGGATGGTTTGGTGGATACCAAGGCATTGGATAACCTATTGCTAAAACCTTGGATGTTAGAAACTCCCCGTCCCGGATTGGGGGAGTTAAATGCTGTTGATTTGATGTTGGAACAACAGCTGGTCTCCATCGCAAAAACAAAAACTGTGGAGATAATAGGTGACATGGTACAAAGTATTTTATCCGCCAATGTCGTTATCCTATCGGATGGATTAAGCCATGCCGTTATTGCCGAATTGAAAGGCTTCGAACAGCGAGCCGTTGAAGAGCCCGCCAATGAGACGACGATTCGGGGACCAAGAGAAGGTTTTACGGAAAACATTAATGTGAATACAAGCCTGGTTCGCAGGAAAATTAAGAGCACGAAACTTAAAATGGAGTCCATGACCGTCGGCAATCTTTCCCAAACGACTATTGTCATCGCCTACATTGAAGGCCTCGCAAAAGATTCGATCGTTGAAGAAGTTCGAAAACGAATCAGTCGAATTCAAATCGATACCGTGCTTGGCGGGAATTTTATTGAGGAGTTCATAGAAGATCACCCGTTCACATTATTCCCGCAAGTGCAGAATACCGAACGCCCGGATATTGTCGCCTCATGCCTTGCGGAAAGAAAAGTAGCGATTTTCATCGATGGCACACCTTTTACACTGATCGTCCCCTGCTCCTTATGGAACGCATTTCAGTCCGCTGATGATTATTACGAGCGGTTTTTATACACTACCCTCATCCGTTGGTTACGAATGCTATTGATTATCACTTCGCTATTCTTGCCTTCTCTTTATGTTGCAATCACGACGTTTCATCCACAATTGTTACCCACTAATTTTTTGTTCAGCATCACATCTGCTCGTGAAGGGGTTCCCTTTCCGGCGGTCATTGAAGCATTTATGATGGAATTTTTATTCGAGGGTTTACGCGAGGCCGGCATACGACTGCCGAGGCCAACCGGTTCGGCAGTCAGTATCGTCGGGGCTCTCGTTATCGGCCAAGCAGCCGTTCAGGCAGGGATCGTATCGGCTCCGATGGTCATTGTCGTTTCCCTGACAGGAATTGCATCTCTCATCACCCCCAGATACAGCATGGGAGTGGGATTTCGAATGCTCCGTTTTCCGATGCTCCTTTTTTCAGGGATGTTCGGGTTATACGGAATAACGATGGCTTCTTTATTCCTTCTCATTCACCTGACGAATCTGGAGTCATTCGGAGTCCCTTATTTAAGTCCGATAGCTCCCTTATCAAGAACGGAATTAAAGGATGTATTGATTCGCGCTCCAAGATGGAAGATGCATACCATCCCGTTATCCGGTTCTACCCAAAATCATTTGCGATTCCCCAAAGGACAAAAACCAGGCGACATCCAAGGAGACGAAGCATAATGAAACACCGCCCGACAGCTTTCCTATTTCTGATACTCTGTATCGCTTTAACGACAGGTTGTTGGGATCGTAAAGAACTTTCGGACAGAGTCTTCGATCTTGCCGCATCGGCTGATCTTAATAAGGATGGGACGTATTTAACTGGCGCTCAATTCTTTATTCCCTCCCGAGTTGAACAAAGCTCGAAAGGAGGAACCGGCGGTGAAAAGCCTTATTTTATTGGAACGGGCAGCGGTAAAAGTCTTCTCGAATCCATTCAAAAAGCGCGACAACAGCTTTCCCGAATCATAACCCGCAGTCACCGGCGCAATATTTACATTGGAGAAGATCTGGCTAAACACGGAATCAAAGATGTGCTGGATGCGTTTTCCCGGGACCCGGGCAATCGAATTCGAATGGACATGTGGGTGGTCAAGGGAAATACAGGCTTGGAAGCTTTGCAAGTGCCCTACCCTCTGGAGAAAATTCCTGCCGTCGCATCAATCAAAATACATAAAGCGGTTGGAGGTACTTCAGGCACATCCTATCTCGATTTTATGATGGCCTCCAGTACCGAAGGAAGTTGCCCGACTTTGCCTGTAGTAGATATCGTACAGGGAGACTCTTCGCAAAGAACGTTCCGATTTTATGGTCACGCTATTTTTAACAACGATTATCAATTAGCCGGTTATTTAAATTTTGTAGAAGGCGCTTATCGACAGTGGATTCTCAAAGAAATATCTTACTTGGACGTAGAGGAAAATATTCCCGATGCAGGCGGGAGCGTCGGCGTCATCGTTACAAATTTTGGGAGAAAGTTAAAAAGCAGTATATCCTCGGAAAATAAGGTGAAGATGGAGATCGAACTAAGCGGAGTGGGACATGTTTCAGAAAACAATACGAATTTGGATCTAAGACAGCAGAAAAATTTGAAACTTGTACAGAACACGATCAATAAGAAAACGAGCGAGCATGTTCTTGAAATGGTCACTAAAGTTCAAAAACAATATGGTGCCGATGTACTTGGTTTCAATGAAACGCTGAATCGTCAGCATCCAAGAGAATGGAACAAAATAAAAGGACAGTGGGATACGATATTTAAGGACATAAAAGTCACGGTCCATGTAAAAGTAGATTTAAAAAGTGTCGGCTTGGTCGGGCCGCCGCTCCAATTTAAGGAAGGTGATATTAAAAAATGAAAATTTCCGGATATCAGCTGTTTTGGCTGATTTTCACGATGGAATTTGGGATGACCGCCATTTATAGCCTCTCGTCCGACGCTTTTGTTGCCAAACAAGATGCATGGATTTCAATCATCGTCGCAACCCTGATCTGCTTATTCACTACATTTGTCGCAGTCAGATTAAGCCTCCTTTACCCGGAGCAAACCTTTATTCAATACAGTCAGTCGATTCTCGGAAAATGGCTGGGAAAAATCATACTGGTTCCTTACTTTTTGATGTGGGTCTCCGTGACCGGAATCATTTTAAGGGAATATGCGGATTTTGTTTTCGCTGCTTTATTCAGTTCGACGCCGTTATGGATTGTTATTCTCATTATGTTAGGCGCTATCGTATATGTCACCTATTCCGGAGGTCTTAGAAGTATCAGCCGTTGCAGCGAAATCATCGGTCCTATTAGCGTTTTAAGCGCTATTCTCGTCTTTATATTAAGCGTGAAGGATTGGAACTGGCTTAGAATACTGCCGGTTTACTCCAACTCGGGATTGTTGCCCATTGTTAAAGGAGGTTTATCTCCTGCCTCCTTCCTAGCCGAATCCTTTATGGTGGTCATGTTAATCGCTTTTATGACCAAACCCGAGCGAGCTCTAGTCTCTTCCTTAGCCGGGGTTGCAGCCGCTTCATTCGCCGTTTTGGCCATGACATTGATGATCATTATGGTCTTAGGGCCGAATTTGCCGGCTAAATTTATTTATCCTATGTACTCTGTTGTAACGTATATTTCTGTAATGGAATTTATCCAAAACGTTGATGTGCTGAATGTCTTGGTTTGGATCATCGGCATTTTTATTAAAGCATCCCTTTATTTCTTTATTACCAGTTATGGTACTGCGCAATTTTTTCACATCAAAAAATGGAAACACACCGTATGGTTCATAGCGCCTATTGTTTTTGTCATTTCACTGCTGCCGCGAAACACGAACGAAGTCATGAATTACGCAAAGTTTTGGCTTGATGTGATATTTCCTATAAATCTCGTCGGCATTCCTTTACTATTGTGGATTATTGGTTCCATTCGAAAAAAACACATGCTGCAGTAGACACGATAGCCAACCGGCTGCGGTGAACCATGAGAATGTCCGGTTGCACGATATCCGGAGACGCCGGACGTCTGCGGCCTTTGTGGGCTATGAAAACGCACGAGCAGGGAATACAGCCCTGCTCGTGCGCCAGCTCCGTCGCTGAACCCAGCCATATAACCTTCTCCCGTATCACCAGCATATATGGATATGCTCACAAATGTATGATGCAAAAATCGTTACAGCTTTCTTAGCTCTCGCAAAATTTCCTCCGGGCTTTGACGCTGCATGAAATTCGGATTGACATAGGAGGAGCGAATAATGGCGCTCTCGTCAATCATGAATGCAGCCGGAACCGGCAAAATCCATTTGGAGGTATTGTTGTACTCCGCAAGATCGAGTCCGATACCTTCCATGACTTTCCTTACTCCTGGCGGAACATCGAAGAGCAGATTGTACTTGGCCGTTACCAAACCGTTTCGATCGCTAAGGACTTGAAATCCCAATCCTTCCTTTTCCTGAAGGGATAACGAATGATCTGGTTTTTGCGGGCTAATCGCTATAAGCTGCGCTCCTATCGCCTGGATTTCCGGCAATATCTGCTGGTAAGCCTTTAATTGCATATTGCAAAAAGGACACCATCCGCCGCGATAGAAGACCAGCACAACCGGCCCTTTCGCGAGCTCTTCAAATAAAATGATATCCCGGCCTAGTGCGTTTGTTAATTTAAAGTCCGCCGCCTTCTCGCCTGGTTGCTTCCCGGAAGCGATCCCCGATTTCTGAAGATCCTCGATCATTTGACTGAGCTTGATCTGTGCTTCAATCGGAGAATTGGCCTTAAACTGCTGTGTGGCCGCTTCCAGCTGTTCGGTTAAGTTTTGGTTGCTCATCGTTCTGAAACCTCCAATATCGAATGATAGCTTGATTATAATTCTAAAATAAATAGGAATTCTGTAATGTAGATTACAGTGCTCCATCATATTTTGAAATCCGAAATACGGAAGAACAATATAAAGGAAATTACAGACAACGATTCGACCGGCATGTTAATCTGCAATAAATCAGGCAGCCTGCCATAGACAATGGGTTAAGATCTCTATAGAGGTAGTTTCAGCGAAGTAGATAGCATTACAAGGAATTGAAATATAACGTAAAAAGCCTACCGGCTGGTAGGTTTCTTTTTTGCGGTCTGGAGCAAAATGTCCAACTTTTTAAACTTCGGTTCGCCTCGAGCAGCACCTTGAGATGCTGCGACACCGCAAGTCTGAAAATGTCCGCAAATTTTCGTAGCGTGAGTTGCCAATAGCTCGATGATCCGGCGCTGTTGTGCAGCCCTTGACGGCGAAAAAAATGTGACGTATTGTCTTAAATCGCACCTGTTCCCAAATTAAATTAGAACTAAAATTCCCTTACACACTAAAATCGATTCAAGTATGTAATTTACTTCACATAACTTTTTGTTTGTAATGGTTATAATAAATCCCGTGGACGTAGGAACTTGGAACATTGGAAATTAAAAAATATGGTAAGGAGAGGTATCATGGAAACCTTGGAGAAAGATTTATTCACTGCACTACGCGAACGGCGCTCCATTTATGGAATTAGCAAAGAATCACCAATTTCGGATCAAAGTATCCAAGAAATAATCGAGGAAACCGTTAAACATACACCATCGGCGTTTAACAATCAAACTACCCGCATTGTTTTGCTCTTGGGTGAACAACATAACAAGTTATGGGATATTACGACCGAAGTTCTCAAAGCAGACGTTCCTGCCGAACGATTTTCTTCTACTCAGGAAAAAATGAACGGATTTCGGAACGGATACGGTACAGTGCTTTTCTTTGAAGATCAGTCCATTATTGATAGTTTTATGAAACAATATCCATCTTACCAAGAACACTTCCCCATTTGGTCACAGCAAACAAATGGAATGCACCAATTGGTGATCTGGATGGCGCTGGAGGCTGAAGGGCTTGGTGTAAACCTACAGCATTATAATCCATTGATTGATGAACGGGTAAAAGCAGAATGGAAGTTGCCGGAAAGCTGGAAACTGATTGCCCAAATGCCGTTCGGTAAACCGTCTGCCGCAGCAGGTGAAAAGAAATTTACTCCGGTACAAGAACGTATAAAAGTTTTTAAATAAACTTAACCTTGAGGCTGTCTCAATGACAGTCTCTTTGTTTAACAACATGGATATCCCATTTTATGTAAATCATGAACGTCAATTCGTCCATATGTGTTTAAATTTTCCCTTTTCCCTAGTTGAACCCGAATCGTAGAGAGTTTCGAGAAATATTCAGCGTAGACTATACGATTTCATTTATGAAGGAGATGAGCCGGTTTGAAAAATTATTTCATCGAATACTGTCTAAACAAAAAAGGAGCGATTAAGGATTATCCCTTGGGACCCGATCAAGATCCGTTCGCGATAAAAATTGCAGGTAAAATATTCGCTCTTTTTTATGAGGAAAAAGGGTACTTGAACCTAAAATGCGACCCGGTGATTGCGGAAAACTTGAGAGAGCAGCATGAGGACGTTCGACCGGGGTATCATATGAACAAACAGCACTGGAATACGATTATTCTCGAGAGTTCTTTGCCAGAATCGGATATCTTTGCAATGATTGACCACTCTTACGATTTGGTTGTTAAAAGCCTTCCTAAGAGCATCCGGGAGTCTATTTAGTATTACTATTGTTGGATATCTATCATACAAATGTGTTTCCTCATTTTTACATCAACGGCGGCAAGATTGTCGTCTTTACCCATGTCGGGCGGCCAATATCGAAACGATCTTCATCGATCTGTCCCGCATCGCGGGGATGGATCCTCCTGTGCTGCAGCATCTCTTGAATATTTTTCATGACGGATATGCGCTGATCGTTCTGCCTCTTTCGCATCAAGAGATTGCCAGTATGCTCGGTGCTAGCCAGGAAGCGGTCAGTGGCGTGATGAGCAAGCTTGCCAAGGAGGGCGTCGTTAAGACATCACGCATGTCTGTTCAACTTGCTCTTACAATACTTGAAGAAAATATTCCTCGAAACTCTACACATTGACATGCAAAGACCACCGGATTTCCGGTGGTCTTTGCATGTACTTTAAGGACATATGTCGTAAATTGCCATTTAGTTCCCATGTCCGAAGCCGGAAATGACCGGGCCTCGCGGCTGACGATGATCCACGAGGCCCGGTCACTGTCCCGGCGCCCTTACGGACGAACGCAGATGATCGTCTTTCCCTTGATCCGCTCATTAGGGTTGAAGGCCGCGACAGCATCGTCGAGGGCCGCCAAGTTGCCGATGTTCGTCCGCAGCCGACCATCCCGGATCCGCTGGACGATCTCACCCAGTTGCGCGCGATCGGCCTCGACGACGAAATCAACCGCCAAGCCCTCGGCCGGCTGTGCCTCGGGCGGGCCGGCGATGGTGACCAGCATTCCACCGGCGCGAACCAGACCCACGGACCTCTGCCCGATGTCGCCACCGATCACGTCGAAAACCAGATCAACGCCGCCGACGTCTTCCAGCAAGTCGTTGTCGAGGTCGACGAACTCCTGGGCGCCGAAGCCGAGCGCCGTCTGACGATCGGCGGCACGTCCGGTGCCGATGACGTAGGCTCCCGCCTCGCGGGCGAGCTGCGTCACCATCGAGCCGACTCCACCGGCCGAGCCGTGCACGAGGACGCTCTGCCCCGCCTGGAAGCGGCCGTGCACGAATAGTCCCTGCCACGCGGTCAGACCCGAGATCGGTAGGCTCGCTCCCACCGTGAAGTCGATATCGCCCGGCAGCGGCGCGAGGTTGCGTGCCTCGACGGCCACGTACTCCGCGAGGGTGCCGTCGCGCGTCCAGTCCGCGAGCCCGAACACCCGCTGTCCTACCGACAGCCCCCTCGTGCCATAGCCGAGGGCGCTGACCACTCCAGCCACCTCGTGGCCGGGGATCGACGGTGTGCGGTCGCGGCCGAGGCGATCGGTCCAGGTTCCAGGCCACGTCAGCTCGCCTGGGGTGAATCCCGACGCATGAACCTGAACGACGACATCGTTCGCCGCCGCCTTCGGTTCCGGCCGCTCCGCCAGCGTCATCCCGGCCGTTCCTGCGGCCTTATCTGTCACCACAATCGCTTTCATTTGGACACCTCCATGTATAGTCTTCGCCTGCACAGCACGTCGGTCCGCAGACTATTAGTCCCGCCAAAGCTCGGCGTCTTACGACGACAGATGGTACAAAAATTTATTTGACCCACTTCACAACATCATCAAACGGAAGGCGTATTTTCGGTTTCGGCTCTTTTTTGCGATAACCGAAGGCAATCATGACCGAGATGGTAAAGTGTCCGTCCTCCAGCAGCCCTTCCTCGTCCAACAGCTGATTCATTTTCTCAATGTCAAAGCCTTCGATCGGACATGAATCTATGCCGATTTGCGCCGCAGACGTCATCATGTTCGCAAGCGGTATATACGTCTGCTTGATGGCCCAATCAGTAAGAAAGCGTTCATGATCCAGGAGCTTGAAATCATGTCTCTGGAACTCTTCAAAGATTTCAAGATGCCTTGTCAGGTGTTCCTTCGGAACGGCTTTGGACTGCTGCTCCTTCAGGTAGGCGGAGTCATATCTCATATCCAGCGGGGTCCGGACCAGAATAATGACGAAATGGCTGGCCTCCGGCAGTTTGCTGGCCGCTCCATACGAAATGTTTTTTATTTTGTTCCGAAGCTGTTCGTTTTGAACAACAACAAATCTCCACGGCTCAGAGCTAAACGAACTGGGCGAGAGCCGGCCCGTTTCCAAAATAAATTCAAAGTCGTCCTCGGGGATGGTTTTACTAGGATCGAATTCTTTGGTTGCATGCCGAAAACGATGAGCTTCCAAAATTTCTTCCTTGGTCATTGTCACGATATATTCTCTCCTTCTTAACTTATATTTAATAAAGATGCATAGTCGCCACATGTAGAACAGTCGCCTTTGTCTGCCTCATTAATCCGCTTCAGACGCTCGCTCCGCCCACGCATTGACCTCTTCAAGCCGTTTTGTTGTAGGCTTCACGTATCGTGTTCGGTTACATTTTGGTTGCTCATCGTTCTGAAACCTCCAATATCGAATGATGGCTTGATTATAATTCTAGAAAAATTGGAGTTCTGTAATGTAGATTACAGTTCTCCATCATATCTTGAAATACGAAATGCGGAAGAACAATGTAAAGTAGATTACAGACAACGATTCGACCGGCATGTTACTCTGTAAACTAAACCGCCAGGTACCATAGAGTTATCAGTCCATTTTATTTTGTCCTGGATGGCAGGAGTAAATTCGCTCAATTAATAAAGTAAGAATACAAACGTGAAAGGAGAATATGGATGAAGATACTCGTTTTAGGAGGAACAGCGTTTTTCGGTCGCCGGTTAGTCCATTTATTACTCGGGGATGGTCACGATGTGACCATTGCAACAAGAGGTCAGACACCGGATGATTTTCGCGACGCCGTGACCCGAATAAAGGTGGACCGGACGAATCAGGATGCCATGATGGAAGCATTCGGCAATTGTTATTATGATGTCGTTTACGATCAAATCTGCTTTAATCCTCAAGATGCCAAAATTGCCCTGGAAGCGCTTGGAAACCGCGTTAAGCGGTATGTATTAACCTCAAGTATGGCGGTTTATAATAGTAAAGATACCGAAATCACCGAAGACGATTTCACGCCGGAACAACACGTCTATGATTCAGAAGTTGAGAAATATGCTTATGCCGAAGGAAAACGTCAGGCTGAAGCCTATTTCTTCCGGAATGCGACATTTCCCGTCGTTGCGGTTCGCGTAGCCATGGTCGTATCGGGAACCGACGATTATACAGGCCGTTTTGATTACTATGTGAAGCATGTTGCTGAACATAAATCTATCGGCGTGTTGGAAGTCGAGCACCCTATTACTTATGTGACAGCGTGGGATGCGGCCGAATTTCTTAATTTTATCGGAGCCAAATCCGATTTTGTCGGACCAATCAATGCGGCGAATAGCGGTTACTTAAGCATCCAAGAACTCTGTTATGAGATAGGGAACTGCTTGAATACGACCCCGCTGTTTCATGTAGGCCGTCATGAAGAACAAACTTTATCCCCCTACGCCATGTTTCCTTATACTTGGAAGATATTGAATGCCAGAGCAGCAGCTTTAGGATTTCAATTTCCGCCAATTCAAAAATCGATTTCGCTTATGGTCCAGGACAGTGTTTCTAAATGGGAAAGAAGCTTAAAAAAAGAATTTGATGCACTCCAGGCTCAAAACCGTAATATGTCGCCAGATGCCGCGGCGACATTTACCAGATTGCTTCAGGACCTTCGAGATCAAGGTGCAGGCAAAGGACTGAATATCGGAGATAAGGCTCCCGATTTTACCCTGGAAGATGCTACGGGCAAATCCGTCACATTATCTGAAGAACTTGCCAAGGGCCCCGTCATTATCGTTTTCTATCGGGGTGAATGGTGTCCGTACTGCAATTTGCAATTGAAGGCCTATGAGCGCATCATGAATGAGATTAAAGCTGTCGGTGCTCAATTGATTGCCATTAGCCCGCAAACACCTGATCATACACTTTCCATGAAAGAAAAACATGAACTGAGCTACTTCGTCCTTAGCGATGCGAACAACAAAACTGCGGAAAACTACAATCTTAAATACAAGCTGCCTGACTTTATGCAAGCCATTCAGAAAAAATCTGGAATTGAGCTACATCAATATAACGGTGACCATACATTTGAGCTTCCTGTCACAGCCACATATATTATCGATAAAAAAGGAACCGTCATAGCCGGTGCTTCAGATTTAAACCATAGAACGCGGATGGAACCGTCCGAAGCCTTAAAAAAGGTCCGTTCGTTGCAATAATGTTATTGCAACGAACGCCCAATGACTTGCCAAAATTATTTAGGAGGACCGATATATCCGATGAACAAGCTTTGGTATTTATCGCAAATAAGTATTTTTGAAGAAATGACACGAGAAGAAATGAGAGAGATTGATCAGCTAGATACCATCCATCATTTCAATTGGATCACAAAAAACACATTGGTCCAAACCCCGGAGTCCGCGCGCGAGGGACTCTATTTTGTCAAGGAGGGCAAGCTTAGACTCTATAAACTGAACGACAGCGGAAAACAATTCACGCTTGGCATTCTCACAAGAGGAAATATATTCGGTGAGTTAAATTCATTCTCGTTCGGAACCAGGAAGGTTTATATTGAAACGATGGAATCGTCGCTTCTTTGCACGATGTCCGAGCCTCAGTTCGAACGGCTGATGATCAATCGGCCTCAGCTTGCGCTCAAATTTCTTAAAGCACTCAGTGACCGGTTAAAGGAGCGGGAGGATCAATTGGAACAGCTTGCGCTTCATGGTCTTAGAAAACGCGTGCTCCATCTCCTTTCCACACTGAGCGCCAAATTCGGCGTCATTCAAGACGGATATGCGTTGATTGATCTGTCGCTTTCCCATCAAGAGATTGCCAATATGATCGGTGCTAGCCGCGAAGCGGTCAGTGGCGTGATGAGCGAGCTTGCCAAGGAGGGTGTCGTTAAGATATCACGCCTGTCTGTTCAACTTGCTGTTTCAATACTTGAAGAAAATATTCCTCGAAACTCTACAGAGTGAATCTATAATGTTGGCTGAGATGAAAGCGGGACTTCGTACTTAAGTATCCGATAATATTCCATTTTCATCTAGTTTTTGAGAGAGTTGTAACAAAGCATGGTCTGTCAGTTAAATACTATATGGTAGAGTTCATAGAATCGATTGGATGAGAGTTTAATCATTTGCCTATTTTTCAAGTACCTACTTTCGAAGCAAAAAAATACTAAACCATTTCACAGATTCGGATGTGAAGCTTTTCCCTTGTGACGTAAACGTAACATGGTCGATGAACACATCATCTAATGTGCCAGCAACCTTTCCTGCCATTGTTGTTACGTTAATCTTTTGACCCTTGCCATATCTTGATTTTATTTCCGTCTGGATCACAGAAATCAAATTCTTTAAACCAACTATGTACAATCAAATCGCCAATACTAACTCCTAACGTACGTAAATGCTCGTACAACGCATCAATATCGGATGTACGAAAACAAACAAAAGGCATCACATAGCTGTCACCATTTTCAAACCACTGGTTTGTTTGAAATGATAATACCTGCTCATCTAACCGCTCACGAAGAAATATTTCCTGCCTGCCGGCAAGTAAATAATCTCCACCACGTTCCATTCCAAGGTGCTCAACATACCATTCTTCGGACTTCTTTCTGTTTGTTACAGGGATATAGACACCATCGATCCCCAACAATTTAGCTCTGTTTTCTTTCTCCATAACGAACCTCCTCACATGAGTAATGCTTAAAGACTAATTCCAGATATTTAAGTACGAAACAGAATATCAATAGCCCCATCTACAAATCCAATTTCGATTGCAGAACCACTTTGAGGATGTTTGCATACTCTCCTTCTCTAAGATAACGTTCCACTAACATCGTAATGTAATCTAGACCCTGTTCCCAATGTTGTATATCTTCTATTCTTTTTATATTGCAAATATCCTCTTGTGAAGTAAAATAGTCGGTACAAGCCCAATAAGTCCTTTTAAACGGACCTCATTCCGTTCCCCCGGACATTACGCCCCGTATCCCCGGGCATTCCACCTCTATTAACAAGACATTTCCCACCAAAATAGTGCTTCTCTTTTCCAGCAGCACGCTCGACATCCTTCGTTCAAAGGTTTCAAGCCGGGCCACTGCGTTCTGGTAATCGACTGCGCTGTTCTTCACCTTACCGTACCGGAATCCACTCGGCGCACCGTTTGTCGGAATAATCCGCTGCCGGAGGAGATAGAACCAGTATGCAGCTCTCTCAATTGGGTCAGTAGGCGTGGGGCGCCTTAACCGGCCCGACTCTCCTCGAACAAAGATTGCGAAAGGTGGGGTGCGGATATGTCTAGTCAACAGTACAAACGCGGAGACATTTATAGGCTTTCTGCTAGAAAAGTCTGTCGTTTACGCCTCCCCGTTCATATTAAAGGTCTTAGCTAGACCTTACCAAAAAAAACCGCGAGATGCAGAAGGTCTGCGCCTCGCGGTTTTCCGGCTGTCTTATTTCACGGTAATTTGTACGCTTCCCGAACGATGAACCCCATTCACTTCCACGTTTGTGGATACTACGGTCGAGCCGGCATTGTGCGCTTTTAGCAAGTTTTTGCCGTTTACGTTCGCAACGCTTTCGGCGTCGATGTCGTACTTGAAGTTATACCCCGCCAAGTCAACCCGGGTTCCATCCGCGTAATAGCCTTGAACATCAAGCTGCACCGTTTCGTTCTTATCCAGCTCCGTCTTCGGAACGGCAATTGTCACCTCGGAAAGCCACAATTGCTGCCTGTCGAGCGGGATCACGAACGAGCTGCCTTCCGCGACATCATACACAAAGCCTTTGAACAAATCATTAGGGTCCGCGTACGATCGGATGAGCGTAATGTCGCCCAGATCCAGCTCGTACCGGTCATTCCCCAGTGCCTTAACAGCCTTAATGAGATACGTGGCATTGCGTTGACCGTCGTTCTGCACATAAATCGACGTGCCGATCAAGCTGCCTGGGTCCGTGCCGTGCATGTTCATCTGTACCGTGAGCTTGTTTTGAAGCGATAATTCTTTTGTAAAATCGACGATTGTGCCCTGTAGTCTCGCGAGACCCGCACTTTCGTGAGGCGAGCCGATTTTTCCGATATACGCCCCGTCGTTGATGTAAGTGAATACCGGCTGCCCGTCTTTCTCGGAATAAACCCCGAACGAGCCTTGGAACCGGATTTTGCCGTCCACAATATAGGCAGAATCCGAATTCAAGGAGCTGATAACATAGTCGATGCGCCCGTCGGCAAGCGAAACCTTGACCGCTTTCACATCGTAAACGCTCGAAGTTACGGTTCCCTCGGCTGCTGCGACCGCTGCTTCTTCGATGCCCGTTATAAAGCGGTTGTCTTTGTACGGCTCGATTACGGACGTAAAGCTGCTGTTCAGGTTCTCCCCGCTCCGGTGAGCCACGACATACTTGATCAGATCCGGATTGCCCGGATTGTTTCGCGGCGGCACCCCGTCGGCGAGCGCTACGTCCTCAACATCGCCCAGCATCGTCAAACGAACGTGAACGTCGGGATCTACCGGATGAACGTCCCATGTATCGACAATATCGTAGTCGACGCTGAACGTTGCGGAAGGCGCCGAATCGCGTTCCACATTTTTCAGCCAATGGAAGCCAGGCCCGGTATAGCCGGAGCCGGCCACACTGTCGTTTGCCGGGCGCTGTCCGAATTCCACGTCGGCACCTGCATAAGTGCCAGTCGGCTGAGGCGTCAGACTGAGACCCTCCGTCGTAACCGGGCCTTCTGCCGCATGGAAGCTGAAGTGGTGATCGCTTCCGCCTTTTACCCTAAAGAAATCCACGACATACGAATTCGCTTCATCCACATGAATCATGGCTGACGTTCGTTTATAAAGTTGCGTTTGCGGGTATACGCCTGGCGCCTCTACGTCGATCAGCTTCACCAGGGAACTATCATCGTAATGCGTCGGCGTTCCGTCCCATTGGACCTTTTGTTTTTGCTTATCGACCATCACCGTATTGTGGCTGATCGTATTCAGCATCCATTCTTGCCGGTGCGGATCGACGGCGTTTGCGCTTTCGGGATACCCCAGATCGGGTGCAAGATCCAGACCGAAGCCATAGAGACCGAGGTTCAGCTTATCTTTATGCCCGTGTCCGCCGTTCCGGCCATAATAAAGCCACATCCCCCGTCGATTGTCCGCTTCTTCCGCAACCTTGCCGTCGCGCAGGCCTGCAAAGCCGTATCCGGTTAAATGAGTACTGCCCAGCTCGAGCGGACCGTATTGCTGAATGACCGCTTGGATATCGCGTGCAATTTTATGGGGATCGGACGTATAAACGTCAGAATGGATGTCGTCCGTCTTGTTTCCGTTCAGCATATAAGCGAGCTGGGCGTAGATTGGATCGCCGAACTGCTCGAACGCTTTAATCGACTGCGCTTTATCGGCGAAGATGCCTCTATTCCCCGTCGCACCGCTGTCTCCGATGGAAGGCGTATATTTTCCGATCATAATCAGCGGATACATCGCCTGAAACATTTTACGGAATTTCACATTCTGATAAAGGTCGGCCACCGGATATTTATCGTAGCCCTGGAGGGTGTCGGCCACCTGCAGAAACGTACCCAGCCATTGACGGTTATAGCCTGGCGCCGATTCGTTTCCGTGTCCATCCCGGTCCACATCGTTGACCATGCTGAAGAGGACATTTCCGCCCGTCACCCGTCGTGGGATGGTGCCGATAAATCCACCGGATTGGAAAGTATAATCCAGCCATTGCTTTGTTTCCGGCATCGTATCGTGAACAACGGCCGCCATCGCGAGCGCGCTTTGATGGAATCCGTTATTGCCGCGAATCTGATCCCAGTACATCCCCGGCTGAACTTGGCGCAAAATACCATCCTCGATATTGCGGCGGATTTCCGCACTGCTGTTTTTCAGCGGTAAGCTATACTGCTGCCCCTTGGCTTTAAGGAATTCGATGACCTCCGGATCGTCAAACGCCGTAAAAAAAGCATCGTAAGCGCTAATGAATGTTTTCACCAAACCGGTTTCCCAGATGGAGCCCACGGCTTTTCCGTCTCCGGTTCCGCCATGTGAGTTCACATAAACACTACTGCTAAATTCGGCGGTGTCCAAGGCGGGATAAACGTCGGCTACGCGGTCCAAAATAACCGCCCCGGCCTTCGCGTACTTCTCATCCCCGGTAAACACGTAAGCTTTTTGCAGCTGGTCCAGGGCACCTTGAACGTTTGCTATTCCGCCTGACCCGTTGGTCCAAGCAAACCAATGCGCAAAGTAAGCTACAAACGTGTAACGGGTGTTTGTTGCCGGATCGACCCAGCCGTACCCGTCGTCCACACCCCAAGTCGGGCCCTTTTCGGGGTAAAGCGTATTGACAAGGAGGCTCCGGTCGGCCAGTGCCGGAATAAAATTGCCGTGCTCGTCCAACCCGCTTTTATAATACGCCGCGAAATCGTTCGTCGGAAACTTATAGCCGCTTGCGGGATCTATAATTTTCCAAGGTTCATTGAGCGGGTCAGCCCTCCACGGGTAATTCCCATAGGTCTTCAAATCGCCGGATACCGGACTGAAGTTTCCCTTCAGCTGATTTACGTTGTAGGAACGCGGAACGTATTGGGTCGGCACGGAATTCCACAGTTCCTCAAAGCTGCGCGCTGCATATGCATTCGCTTTCTCCATTGCCGCGTCTCGCTGAGCGGCTGCCCAGTCGTACAGCTCAACGTTCTGGCGTGCTGCCTGGACCTTCTGCTCCGTATAGTACGTTCTGCGTGTCTTGCTGTTCGTGATGGAGCCAAGATCGGTAAGAACAAGACGCGACGGATACATCACGGTTCCCGTCCCATTACCGTTCGCGTTTCCTTTCGCTTTGACGGTAAGCGTTACTGTATGACGCCCCGCCGCAAGCGGCAACTGGTGGATAAAAAGGTCTGGCCTCGGGTACTGCCCGTTCATGCTGTAAAAGCTATACTGGCCGTAGACAGATCCATCAATGGAAACATCAGCGGTACCGCCATGCTTTGCTGTCATCCCGCCGAGCAGAATTCGGTAAGTGCCGGCATTGTCCACGGCAAATTCGAACGTTCTGGATGCGGCAATTAAGGTGGACTGGATTTTAACCCCCGTGGGTTCAGCCGTTACAACCGGTGCCGAGATCGGATCGCCGATAAGAGAAACGGAATGGCCTGAAGTGGCTCCGAAACGATACACCGTAGTATCCGGCATAACGAACGGTTCTTCCGGATCCGCACTAGCAGTTTCCAAAGCAGCTGTCGAAAATAAGGAAAAAATCAGCAGCAAGCATAATGTCGTCGAAAGCGGGCGTTTAAAAAATAGACTCATACTTCTCATCCTCCCGTCTTAGATCTTAGAGATTAGTTGAAATCACGCAACGTTTTAAATTCCCCTCACCCCCTTTCCTTAGTCCGTCAGTGTTTTGAAAGTGCTTATTCTTTTTAACGATCCGATCTTGGAGCCTTTCACAAAATATTATTGAAGAAACAGGTAGACGCATAGGTTCGGCAAGGTCGCCACCATAATGACCCCCACTTTTAACTGCTCCGGAATAGCGGGAATAGAGATGTCGATTGCACCTCCGGCCATACCGACCTCACTCTGCACATTGCCGGTTATGAGCAGGTTCCGCAGCACGACATGAAGTGGATACAGATCTTTGTTAATGTAGATGATGGCCTTTCATTTGGAGTATCTTGTTTGCGACATTGTCGACCCTGTGCGTCTACCAATTTCTGAAGAAACTTTTCGTGAAAGGTTCGATGATCGGAACTGTGAAGGAACTAAAAGTTGGACGGGATCTAATTTCGACTCCCGTCCAGCGTATTGGCATCGGTTTTACCACGCGTCTCCCTGACGTTTGACGACGACGTTGTCGAAGTACGTTTTGCCGTTGACAGCAATGTTATTATGTCCCAGGTATACCTTGAGGACGTGGTTCGTTACACTCGGAGCGGTGAAGGTGAACGTGTACGGCTGCCACGAGGTACTGGTGAACGTCACGCTGCCTAGCGTCGTGCCGGTCGTCTCGTCGTACACCCATACTTTGCCGCCGGCGCCCGAGCCGTCCGTCTTGCCGTCGAATGTGACGACGTACGTCGCGGAAGCGACTTCCTCTTCCCACCGCTGATACACCGTTTGGGGAGTCGACCCGTTCGATACGAGTGTCATACCGTATGCGCCGGTCGACTTGTTCGCCGAGTCCTGATACGCCGTCGCGGATGTCGATCCGACGCGCGTCCACCGTGACGGAAGAGTGCTGTCCGCACTGGAATCGAGCTCGAATCCCTGGTTGACGAGCTTGACCGGGTCCCACTTCATAATTTCCGTCAACGTCAACGCCTCTACGGCGTGAACGGACGACGATCCCATATTATAGCCGTTATATTGCCGAGCGGCGGCCACCCAGGCGTTGTTGTTGAATTGGGCAAGATTGACAAAGCCGAAGATCATTTTCGTATCGCCGTAGTTCCCCGACAAACCGTCCACCTTGTCGTCGACGAGCGACGACGACGTGGAGCCGTTCCACATAACGTCGACGAACGTGCTCGTAAACTTGTCCATATCGGTTCCGCCAAAGACAAGTCCGTGATTGAACATGCCGAGCGCGGAGACGACGTCCAAGTCACCGTGGGACGTATCCTCAATACCTGGCGACGGCCATTCGGCATAGTACCAATTGTAAGCGGAATTGCTGTTTTGCAGGAAGAGGTTGTTCTTCCAGTACGTGTTCATCCGCTTCGACTTGTCCAGATAAGAGGCGTTCGCGTTCACATCGTACATCGTCAGCAGCAGGTCGCTCATCGAGAGCATCATGTTGTACGGGAGCGGGTTGACGTTGCCCGGCAGCGAATCGAAGTTCGGCGGCTCCTTGTAATAGCCTTCCGTCGTGCCGACGTTCACCCACGTATTGCCGATAAAGCTGCTGCTCTCCCACTTCGGCACGATCTCGTTCTCGATGAAGCTCTGGTACGTATTCGCTTTGCTTAGGTAAGCCGCTTGCAGAGACGGCGTCTGCTTGACGGTGCGGATGAACTGGGCGACGGGCACCATCAGATTGCTCTCGTGAACCATATACGGGTAATAAGGGGCGACACTTGCTGCATCGAAGTACGCCCAACCGTCGGCAACCGTATAATCATTATGCTGAAAATGCACCTGCAGCGTCTGCCCGGCGACGGACGGGGCCTTGAACCGGAGCGTGAACACTTGGAACGTCGTGTTGTCCACGACGGCGCTTGCCAGAACGGTACCGGTCGTCGCGTTGTACACGATCGCTTTGCCTTTGGCCGCCGATCCGTTCGTCCTTCCGGCGAAAATGAACGTATACGGAGCATTCGGCACATAAGTCGGCAGCGTCTGAGTCATTTTCTGCCAGCCGGCGGACGGGTTTGTCTTCAAGGCGATCCCGTACGTGCCTGAGTAAGCGGCGCTTCCGCTTCCCCGATAAGCAGTCGCACTAGTGGACTGAAATCTTGTCCAGCCGGCCGGCAGCAGCTGGTCGCCGGAAGCCGCCGTCTCGAAGCCGCCGTTCGTGACCAGCTGCACGCCTGCATAAGCGCCGGTGCCCCAGCCGAGGTACCCGTCGCCGTCGATGTCGGTCGCGGTGGAGATAACCGAATCCGTATGGTCGACGATCTTATCGAGCCAGCTCGTATCGTGCGTCAAATCATACATATTCATATAGCTCTTGAGCACGTAGCCTTCCCACCAGCCCAGGTTCTCGGAGTACGGATTCGTCTTGATGTCGTCGATCTTGGTCGCGTTTACCGACTCCCAGGAAA
Organism: Paenibacillus sp. HJGM_3; assembly: GCF_045062745.1. NCBI lineage: Bacteria > Bacillati > Bacillota > Bacilli > Caryophanales > Paenibacillaceae > Paenibacillus > Paenibacillus sp. HJGM_3. The sequence goes on along the minus strand of NZ_JBJGED010000018.1, from coordinate 29,403 downwards.
TGAACTTATCGTACCACGGATTGTTCGAAGCCATAGCAGGAGTCGCAGCGGCTACCAGCATAAAGATGGCGATTGCGGAGCATGCCGAGACAATCAGCCCTATCTTGATCATTCTGCTGATGAACATGATTGACATCCACCTCCTCTGATTAATAAAATTGCCTCTATTTCGGTTCTCGCTCCATCCTTTCAGGGTGGCCCCCGAGGCTTGAGGGCCTTGCCGAAAGCGTTTACAGCACGTTCTACAATTCCGTGAAAGCGGACTCTCTTTTCTTTAAGCTCACCTCCTTTACCTAGGATTGCCATTGCTGCTCTCTGGCCAGAGGAATTGTGAAGGCGCTGCCTGCGGCCACATCATAAATGTATCCTTTACGCGAATCGTTCGAATCGGCATAGGCTCGAATCAGTGTTATGTCGCCAAGATCAAGTTCATATACTTTCTCCCCGATAGCGGCAGCGCCCTTGATCATGTAAGCGGCGTTGCGCTTACCGTCGTTCTGAACGTAAATGGATGCGCCGATCAAGCTGTCCGAATTCAGTCCCTGCAAGTCAAGCTCCACGGTAAGCGAATTATGCAGCGACAGCTCTTTCGTGAAATCCACGACGGTGCCTTGTAGGCGGCTGACGCCAGCGCTAGCACTCGATGAGCCGATATTGCCGATATAAGCGCCATCGTTGATATAGGTAAATAAGGGCTTGCCATCTTTTTCAGAATAGAGGCCGAATGCCCCTTCGAATCGGATTTTACCGTCGATGATATAAGCCGCGTCCGGGTACAGAGAGGAGAAAATGTAATCGGTTCGACCGTTATGAAGCCGGACTTTAACCGCACGCACATCGTTCAAGCCCGGCTCAGCCATCCGATTAGCCGCGGTTACCTCCGCCGCTTCGATACTTCGGATGAAAGGCCGGTTCTTATAAGGCTCGATGATAGACGTAAAGATGCTATTCAAGTTTTCCCCGCAACGATGAACGATGACATATTTTAGGCTTTTCGGATTCCGCGCAATGTTTTGCGGCGGTACCCCATCCGCCAGCGCTACATCGTCCACAGCGCCGATCATCGTGAGACGCAAATGAACGTCCGGGTCAACAGGGTGGACGTCCCATGTGTCCACAACCGCATAATCTACGCTAAATATTGCGGAAGGAGCATTGTCACGTTCGACGTTTTTGAGCCAGTGAAAGCCGGGGCCGGTATAACCGCTGGCGTGTACGCTATCGTTTGCCGGGCGTTTCCCGAACTCGACTTCCGGTCCCGCATATGTGCCCGTCGGCTGAGCGGTCAAATTCAACCCTTCTGTGATAACGGGTCCTTCGGCCGCATGGAAGCTGAAGTGGTGCTCGTTCCCTCCTTTGACACGGAAAAAATCGATCACGTACGAATTTGCAGCGTCAACGCGTACCATAGCGGAAGTGCGTTTGTATAGCCTCGTTTGCGGGTAAACCTCCGGCGCTTCAACATCGATCAGCTTGACTAAGGAGCAGTCGTCGTAATGCTTCGGCGTGCCGTCCCACTGCACCGATTGCATAGTCCTATCGACCATCACCGTATTATGACTGATCGTATTCAGCTGCCATTCGTACCGGTTTGCGTCGAACGCGTTCGCAGATTCCGGATATCCCAAGTCCGGAGCAAGATCGAGACCGAAGCCGTAAAGGCCAAGGTTCAACTTATCGCGATGCCCATGGCGGTCGTTGTAGCCATAATAGAGCCACAATGCCCGTCTCTTGTCGGATGCTTCGTCAATCTCGCCGTCGCGCAGACCGGCGAAGCCGTAACCGGTCAAATTGACGCTTTTCAGATCAAGCAGACCATACTGTTGCATGACCGCCTCAATATCACGGGCCACTTTGTTCGGATCGAGTGTAAAAACGTCAGAATGGATGCCCTCTGTCGTGTCTCCGTTCAGCATGTAAGCCAATTGAGCATAAAAGGGATCGCCAAAACGTTCGAACGCCAGGATCGACTGGTGCTTGCCGGCCATAATTGCCGGCATTCCCGTTGCTCCACTGTCCCCGATGGAAGGCGTATATTTGCCAAGCATAATCAGCGGGTACATCGCTTGGAACATTTTACGGAACTTCACGTTCTCATAAAGATCCGCTGCCGGGTATTTGTCGTATCCTCTTAACATTTCCGCCAAAATCAAGTAGGTGCTCAGCCATAGCCGGTTATACGCCGGAGCAGCTTCGTTGCCATGACCGTCCCGGTCCACATCGTTGACCATAGTGAACGAAACATTCCCGCCCGTTATTTGCCGCGGAATGCGACTGATATTCTCACCGTATTTAAAGGTGAAATCAAGCCATTGCATCGTTTCCGGCATCGTGTCATGCACGACGGCCGCCATCGCCAGAGCGCTTTGGTGAAAACCGTTATTGCCGGCGATTTGGTGCCACAAAACCCCCGGCTGAACCTGGCGTAAAATGCCGTCTTCTATGTTGCGGCGGATCTCTGTGCCATTATTTTTAAGTGGAAGGTCGAATTGCCGCCCCTTCAATTGCAGAAAGCCGACCACTTCCGGATCGTCGAACGCTGTAAAGAACGCATCGTAAGCGCTGATTAACACTTTCACCAGTCCCGTTTCCCATATGGAACCGAGCGCTTTCCCGTCGCCGGAGCCTCCGTGGGAGTTAACGTAGGTGGCCTTGTCGAACTCCGCCGTATCCATGGCAGGATATACGTCGGCGACACGATCCAGAATGATCGCGCCGGCATTCGCATACTTATCGTCACCGGTATAGATGTAAGCGTTCTGCAAGTAACTAAGAGCCCCTTGAACGTGTGAGAGCGAGGCGCTACTGCCGCTCCAAGAGAACCAATGGGCGTAGTAGGCGATAAACGTATAGATCGTATCCGTTTCCGGATCGAACCAGCCGTACCCGTCATCTACGCCCCATGTCGGACCTTTCTCCGGATAGAGTGTATTGACAAGCAGACCACGGTCAGCCAATGCCGGGTAGAAGTTGCCGTGTTCATTCAGTCCGCTCCGGTAATACGCGCCGAAATCGTTCGTAGGGAATTTATAGCCGCTGGGCCGGATCAACGATCTTCCACGGCTCGTTCAGCGGATCCGCCTTCCACGGATAGTTGCCATACTGCTTCAGATCGCCGGAGACCGGGCTTAAATTGCCCTTCAATTGGTTGACATTATAACTGCGCGGAACGTATTGTGACGGAATAAAATGCCAGAGCCTCTCATAACCGAGCGCCACGTATTGATCCGCTATCATCAGCACCTCATTGCAGAGTGCCGCCGCCCAATCGTATTGCTGCACGTTTTGCCGGGCCGCTGCCATCTTGGCATCCGTTATGTATGTTCTGCGCGTCTTGCTGCTTGTAACGGCCTCGAGATCGATTAGTACCAGCCGTACTGGATACATTGCCGTGCCCTCTCCGGTACCGTACGCGTTTCCTTTCGCTCTAACTGTCAACACAATGGTATGGTTGCCCGCTGCCAATTCAAGCTGCCGGATAAACAGGTCCGATCTCGGATATTGGCCGTTGATGCTGTAGAAGCTGTACTGGCCGTAATGGGTTCCGTCTATCCGGATGTCGGCGGTACCGCCATCGGCGGCCGTCATGCCTCCCAGCTTGATCGCGAACCATCCCGCTATCGGCACTTCGAACTCGAACGTACGAGAAGCGTCCGTCAGTGTTGAATGAATCCTCACTCCGTATGTCTCTGTCGTCACCGCGGGCGCCGCTTCCGGGTCGCCGATGAGTGTTACGTCCCGACCGGTCGAAACGTTTCCGAAACGGTAAACGGTCGTATCGGGCATCACAAATTGTTCTTCCGGACCCATCAGCATTACCCCTTTACAGCACCGACGAACTGCCCTTTGATAAAGTACTTTTGCACAAACGGATAAATGACGATGATCGGAAGGACGGTAATCATTACCGCCGCCATCTTCAAATTTTCCGGCGTAATCGGTATTTCGCCGCGTGCCATTTCCATACCCGTTTCATTGTTGACCAACTGTGCGTTAATCAAAATTTCACGCAGCTGGTATTGAAGTGTCCACAGATCTTTATCCCGGATGTACAATGCCACCCCGAACCACATATTCCAGTGGGCGACGGCGCTGAATATCGTGAATGCCATCGACATCGGGAGGACCATCGGCACGATGATTCGGAACAGCATGGCAAATTCATTCGCCCCATCGACCTCTGCGGCGTCCAACAGCTCCCGGGGCAGCTGATCGATCGTATTTTTATATACGATAATATAAAACGTGTTTGCGATGCCCGGCAGGATGAGCGCCCAGTACGAGTTTTGCAGCCCCATTCCGGTAACGAGCAAATAAGTAGGAATCAAGCCGCCGCCGAAGTACATCGTAATAAGGAGGAAGACGAACACGGTCCGCTTGCCGATCAAATCTTTATGCGAGAGTGCATAAGCTGCCGCAAGCGAAACGACGATATCGAGAATCGTATTCACGACAGTCAAAAAAACCGTATTGACTGCCGAGCGCATAAATGTCGTATTGTTAACCAATTTGTGGTAGGCATCAAGCTGAAATCCGACCGGCCATAACCGCACCTGGCCCCCGATTACCGCATCTGCGCTGCTAAGCGAGATGGCGATGGCGTTGAGGAAAGGCGCGAGAATCGAGAGGCCGAAAAGGACGAACAACGTATAGTTAAAAATGTTGAATGCTGTTCGCGACGGCGTATTGTAACGTTGCATCTCGGCCTCCCTCAGTATAAACCGTAACCGGCTATTTTTTTGGAAATATAGTTCGATGTGAGAAGCAGGACGAAGCCGATGACGCTTTGCACAAATCCGATCGCGGCCGTCAGGCTGTATTGGGCCTGCTGCAGACCGACCCGGTACACGTACGTGCTGATCACATCGGACACTTCGTAAACGAGCGGGTTTTGCAGCAAGAAAATCCGGTCGAAATCGATGCCGAAGATGCTCGCCAGCCTCAGCAGGAACAGCAGCGTGATGAGCGGCATCATATGAGGTATCGTGATCACGAAAGCTTGCCGGAATCGGCCGGCCCCATCGATCCAAGCGGCCTCATACAGGTGCGAGTCAATGCTGGCGATGGTGGCGAAATATAAAATCGCCGACCACCCGACTCCTTTCCATATTTCGGCACCAACCAAAATACCCCGAAATATGCTTTCCTCGGTCATAAAATAGATCGGATCGATCCCGAACCAGCCTAAAAACACATTGACGAGTCCGTTCTCCGGGGACAACACCTGATAGAAAATACCGGAAACGACCACCCACGATAAAAAATGGGGCAAATAGGAAATCGTTTGCATCACGCGTTTGAATACTCGGCTGTATAGTTCATTGGCCAGCAGTGCGAACACGATCGGTGCAGTGAATGCGAAAACGATTTCGTAAAAATTAAGCAGGAGCGTATTCCTCATTACCTGCCAAAACTTCTCGTCCTGCAAAAAATAGGCGAAGTGCTTGAAGCCGACCCAATCGCTGCGAAACGGCCCTTTAAAAATCGAGTAATCCTGAAAAGCGATCGAAATGCCGTACATCGGGATGTATTTGAAAATCAAATAAGTAAGCAGCGTCGGCGCAAGCAAAATGTACAAATACACATTTTTGATCAGCTTCGCTTTTCGCTTGCTTTTCTTGAGCGCGGCCGCCGGAATCATGGATTCCGGGGCCGCCGTTTGGGTCGTCAAGTTCGTTCACCTCTTTTACCAATCCACCATCTTGAAGCCTTCTTTTCTCAAGCTTTCTTTGTTGGCGTCCATGTATTTTTGCAGCGGATCGTATTTGAGACTGCGGTATTTGCGCTCCCATTCTTTGACTTCACGATCGAATTCCTCCATCGAGATTTTTCCGATGATCGCCGCTGTCGTGAAGCGATTGATTTCCTGCTTGATTTCCGACGTTTTTTTCAAGGCATCGTCCGGCTCCACATAACCGGTGAACGTCGTGTACCCTGCTTTCTCCGCCCGCTGGGCCAACGGCTTCTGACTGTCGTAAAATCGTTGAATGTAAGCGGGATCCGCGATCTGCAGGTCCTGGGTCGCCCGCGTCACCTCTTGACCGTCCGTGTAGCCGAACAGAAGCGCCAAATTTTTCACCCATCTTCTGTTCGGGTCGGCAAGCTTCTCGGCATTGGGAATCCGCTTTCCATCCTTTACGGTATACGTGTCGCCTTCTTGCCCCCAGAAAATGGCTTCCCGCAGCTCCGGTGAAGCGAACGCTTCAATCACCCTCCACACCCGGTCGGGATCTTTCGCCTGCGATGAAATGTACATGCCGAAAGTAGGATGGGCAGGGGCAGCCAACCCGGTATACGTGTATTTCGGATCTGCCAGCTCCTGTGGGTACTTTTTCAGCTCAGGCGCAAACAGCACCTCTCTTCCAATGTCCTTATTCGCCTTGGAGGGAGCAATCTGGTCTGCCGCGTTGTAGTAAACAAGAACCTCGTTGTTGTTAACTCTTTGACTAAACTTTGCTCCATCGGACGTGGCGAATTCCGGATCGAGCAGGCCTTCCTTGTACATGGTACGCATGACATCGACGGCGGCGCGATACTCTGGGAGCACGACATTCGGCACGATTTTGCCGCCCGTGACCCGGAAGCCGTACGGATTCGCTCCGTACCAGTTAAAAACAACCAATCCGCCGAAGCCGAATACGTTATCTCCAGAAGCCCGGTTGGCCATCGGAATTGCGTTCGGATTTTCCTTTTTCTGCTTCCGCATGACGTCGAGCCATTCGTCCACGGATTCCGGCCACTTGCCGCCATTGTACTTCTGCAGCAAATCGTATCGAGCGATAACCCCCGCGCCTTGCGGCGTTTTATCCATCGGCAGCGGGATGCGGAAATATTTCCCGGTCTTCGGATCTTTGGCCGCTTCCATCATCTCCGGCGATATCACTTTTTGTACGGCTGGCGACTTGTCGTAATATTTTTTCAAATCGATAAACGCCCCGTCCCTTGCCGCCTGCATGGTTGTGTCGAACACCGTGGTATAGACGAGATCTGGCAGTTTGCCGGAAGACAGCATTAAGTTGTATTTCGTAGCAAAATCGGCGTACTGCGGCACTTCCACCTTCAAATCCACATTGGCCTTCTTTTCGATAATATTGACTAAGAAGTTGTCGCTCGGATCGACGCCGTTCGGATGCCCAAGCCCAGCATCGGAGTAATAAAACGATACGTCGATTTTATTTTCCTTTTTTTCAGCCGCAGCTGTTGCGGTTGCCGTTGCCGTTGCGGTAGACGTCGAGACCCCCGACCCGCTTCCGCCGCCCTTCGAGCATCCTGATGCCGCAACAGCAACCAGCAGCGGAGCCGCTAATGCAAGCCGCCCCCATTGTTGCCCTTTCCTCATTCCTTTTCGACCTCCTGGTTTTCTTTTTTGAATCCGCATACAAAAGTGACCCGCTTATCCCTTACGGAATCCATTGTAATAAAAAAGAACCTCATTGAGAGGTCACTATGGTCTTCAAGAAGCCCAAATTTATCCTGACTTGTTGGCGGTCGGGACAGAATTGGAAGACAATTTTGTTCTTTTTCGGATAATTTTGCACTCAATCTTCCACCATTCGGTATTCGCTGGGCAGCATGCCGATCTGTTCGCGAAAGACCCGGGTGAAATACTTTTCATTCGGATAGCCGCATTTCTGCGCTACCCAATAGATCGGATTCGCCGTTTGTTTCAGCATCATCCGGGCGTTGGCAATTCTTGCATCCCGCACGTAGTCGTGAAACGATTTGCCGATAATGTCTTTGAAGCAAAGGCTGAAATAACTCCTGCTCATTGCGGCCTCTCTCGCCGCATCGGCAACCCTCAGCTCATCGCATAGATTTCTGTTGATAAACGAAACGGCCTTCAGAATGCACTGTGTCACTTCTCCGGAGTAGGATTTCAACAACGCTCCTCGCAGCTGTTTGCGAGCCGTCCTCAACCATTGCTCCCAGTCCGCCCACGATTCCAATGTATATAAAGGCGCGTTCGGTTCAACCAAATGCTCGGGGACGATGCGTGACCACTCCCATACCGCCTCCTGAAACAAACTTGCCAGCATCGGCGCGGGAAGCCTCATCCGCCGCAGCTCCGCCACATAATCGTGAAAAACCGGTTCATTGACAATCCACAGGAGGGAAGACCAGCTGGCCCGAACGGCCGACAAGTCAGGATCCGACACCGGAGAATGGGTGCCGTTCGACAAGCCGCCGGCCGAGGGATTACCGGTTTTTTCATTGAATGGATCGTTGAACCTCTTTTGCTGATCGCGCTCCCGCTCCTGGATAATGCGGCGGGAGATTCTGCCCAGAACCTCCTCCGCCTCTTCTTGCTCCAGTTGGACTTTGGCAACGTAATCGATAGCCCCGATCCTTAACGCTTCTTGCACCGTCTCGAATTCCTGATGAAACGTTAAGACGACCATCCAAATATGGGGGTACGAGTGAGCCAGCTTGCGCATCAGATCGATGCCCGACATAACCGGCATCGCCAGGTCGGTAATGAGCAGATCGACTTCATGCTGCTCGATAAACTCATAGGCTCTCTGGCCGTTGCTCGCTTCCCCGATAACGCACATGCCGAAATCCGACCACGGCATTGTGGCGATAAGTCCTTTGCGCACTAATTTGTCATCGTCTACGATAAGCACTTTCAACATCTCAAATGTCCTCCTCGATCGGAACATACAGCACCATACTCGTTCCCTTGCCGACCGTACTGTGCACCTCCAGCTTCGCCCTCCCGCCGTACTGCATGTCGATCATCCGGCTGACATACCGGATACCGATGCCCATACCGCTTTTGCGTCTCTCTGCGGATTCACCGGTCACAAGCCGTCGGAGATCCTCCTCTTCCATTCCCGCTCCATTGTCGCTGACTTCGATGCGGATGAACCGCCTGCTGTCATCGTAAGCCGCTTTTACTTGTATCCTTCCGTTGTCGTTGAGCCCGTGATACAACGCGTTCTCAACGAGCGGCTGCAGGAGAAAGCGGGGAATGGCCACTTCCAGCAGCTTGTCATCCGCCTCGATCCTGACATCAAATTCAAAATCGTAACGGATTTGCTGCAGCGTCACATAGTCCTTCAGAATCTCTATTTCCTGCCGGATGGTTGCAGTGCCCCCCTTGCCCATGTTGTAATAGAGCACTTTATTGAGCATCGAGATCATGCGGTCCAATTCTTTGTGACCGTGCAGTCTCGCCTCCCAGCGAATGGTATCGAGCGTATTATGGATAAAATGCGGGTTAATCTGAAACAGCAGCTTTTCAACCTCCAGCTTCGCCTTTTTCTTCTCATTCTCTTCCGCCTCTACAATCAACTCCCATATTCGCTCTCTCATTTGCTGAAACCTGTCCAGCAAAAAATCGAACTCGGCAATATGAGGGTAATGAAGCGGCGAATGAAAATCGCTGTTTTGCAAAGAACGAATTTCTTTGTTGATGCCCGAAAGCGGCCGGTAAAGCGATTTCCACAGCAGCCATGCCAAGAAAAGAGCAGCCCCTACCGAAAGAACGATCATTACGGCATATCGCATGACCCATGCATTCTTCTCCATTTCATAGGAGGCTTCAAGAATGACGATTGCCGCTTTCCAATCCTGTTTCGTATTTTGTACAAAAACATAGTGATTATTGTTGGCCATTTTGCCTGAATGCGTTTGCAAAAAGGTTGAGCCGATCGGGAATGCACGCTCGTTCTCGCTGTATACAATGCGGTCCTCGTCGTCGATCATCAGATGATTTTCATTCATGCCGGTATTATTGCTGCTGATGATATTGTTCAGCATGGAAAGATTTGTTTCAACGTAAACATGCAGATTGTCATATCCGGGCAGTAATATTTTTTTATCAACCGACAGTACAAGCGCATCGGAAGAAGGGTTCATTGTTCGGTGAGGGACATGGTAGTTAATTCTGCTGAAAGATGTTAATTGGCGCAGCTGTTCCGGATTAAACTCCGCTCTGATGCCCACTTCTTTAAATGCGGTTTTTCCCGTATCGGAAAAGTAATAATAGGTAAGCCCGACATTCGGATTCGTATATATCATTAAATCGATGTAATTTTGTATGTCCCGCTCGATTTGCGATTTCTCATACATATCGGTTGATGATAAATAGCGGTCGAACTGTTTCCCGATGCCTTGTTCGAACGAGAGCTGCATGGCTGCTTGATTTAACACGTTTAATTCGTTTTCAAGCGCAAAACTCACTTGCTGCAAGCTTTTTTGGATGCTGTTATGAATTTTGTTGTCAAAGATAGAGATTAACGAATAATAGGAAAGACAGCCGATCAGAAGAACGGGAATAATTGTGTTTAGGAGGAGAATAACAATCACTCTGCTTTTCAGCGAGTAGAGCAGGGAAGGAGGATTATTCAGCGCCGCAACTCGTGACTGCATAACAAATCCACCCCTCTTTTCCTGATATCATCTCATAATCACAACATTTGCCATTGCGGCCGATAATGCCGGCAGTGATATTAAAGCGTTTTCTTTTCATTGAAAAAAATTCTCTCTTTACCTTATAATTGTTGTAGCTGTTTGGTCTGTGCCTTCTATGGTGCGGTCAGCCTTCTTTTACAATAAAAGAATGCGGCTCCGCTTGTGTTCCAAATTATTTGTTGCATGTTCGTTTTTTTAAGGAATAGGCTATTATTTCTGAATGAAACGGGTGATGCGCGATGTCTGTTTTTCCTCAGTATCAGGACATTCTGACGTACAATATGTTCGGCAAGGACGATCTGCCCTTTTATATTTTGCTGAACAAGCTGTCGCGGAAGTATCCGCTCCATCATCACAACTTTGCGGAGCTTTCCTTTGTAATCGACGGTACGGCGCAAGAAATCCTGAACGGCAGGCCCCACCCTCTGCACCGGGGAACGGTTTCCTTGCTGATGCCCCATCATATGCACGAAATCTTGATCGAGCCCGGTCATACGGTCACGAAGTATTGCTGCATGTTTGACCTGAGCATTCTATTTTCCTCGCCTCCGGACAAATGGCTCGGTACGAGGCTGCTGACGGCAGGGAAAGAGCTCCCTTCTTTCGGGCAGCTGACGGAACAACAATCTCGGCATCTGACGAGAATAATGGAAGACTTGTTTATGGAATACCACTCTTCTAATGACGGCAAAAATACGATGATTCGTTCCAAGCTGTTGGAAGCGCTAGTCTTTTATATCCGCACCTGCCAGAAAAGCCGGGAACCGGACATCCTGCTTTTGCAAGACCGGAAACGGGATATTTTTGAAGTGCTTAAGCACATGCATCTCCATTACAACGAGCCGCTGACGCTATCGTCGGTGTCCGAGCAGCTCGACTGGAACTCTTCGTATTTAAGCCACGTGTTCAAAAGTATCGTCGGCAAATCGTTTATCGAATATTTGCATGAGCTTCGAATCGGGAGGGCTTCCTGCTATCTCCAGACGACGAATCTCAGCATATCCGAAATCGCGCTGGAGGTCGGATTTGACAACTTCCGGACATTCTCACGGGTTTACAAGGAACTCAAAGGAATGACGCCTTCCGAAGGCAGACTGTATTTGCAGTAAAAGCGGCAATGTCAACGCGAAAAACCCGGACTTCTTTTTTCAAAGAGGTCCGGGTTTCTTTGTGCGGAACGATCTAAAATATTGGAACATCCCTCAAACACCAATTCGTCTTCAGGGATATCGAAAATATCTCTATAATGCTTCTCTGGTATCACTAATGTGTGCTACCAGCGAACACTTGCCGCCAGCTCCCAGCAAATTTTCGGCTTCCCATAGCGGTGCATGTCTGTTTCCGTCAACACGTCGATCGCCCATCCGTCAAATAACCGCTCCAAGTCTGCTTTGTCAAAAAATCGTTTCCGTTGCCCCTCCCGCTCATAATAATGGTGTTCCAATTCGATTCCCTGCCCGGCACCGTAATGAACATCACGTGTGGAATTCAATCGGGCTAGCAGCAAACCACCAGTGCCAACAACTCTCGCGATTTCGCCAACGATAGAAACAGTATTGTCCCAGTGAAAATAATGCAGTGACAAGTCCGCGACAATCGCCCTCGCGCTGCTATCCGGAAACGGCAATCCGCCCGTCATATCGAACTGCATTGTTTCTGCGCCCGGAATATTTTTGTGTATAATCGCCAACGCATTTGAGGAGAAGTCGCAGGCGATGACCCGATAACCTCTTTCCGTTAAAAACAAAGAGTCGCAGCCAGAACCGCAGCCAAGATCAATAACCGGTCCATCTTGAGCCGATACCAGCCTCGGCTCATATTTTTCCAGCCAAAAATCCCCTTGTGGCTTGCCGAGCTTCTGTTCGAAAAATACCTCGTTCCAATGCTCAACTTCCGAACGCTTCGTCATAGTCAGTTCCTCGCTTTAGAGTGTAATAATTGGAAGCAAGGCAGCCGATCATCTGTCCGGCTGCCGTCGTGTAACGATTTGCAATCGTGCCGAGGGAGTTGAGGCGAATCTTTCACTTGGTCTATTGACCTTTATATTTGCCAAAAGAGATTATGTCGCGTTCATGTATACTTAGAATATGTGAGAGAGAGACTTGTTCACCATCCCTGACTAACAAACCAAAACGTGAGTTCATACCTGACCAACCTTCTATTCCATCATTTTCATAATTCCCCGATACATAAGTAATAGCGTTCTCCTTATTGGACCAAAATTCAATCCGGTTGGAATTCATGTTTTGATCTAGTTGGTCAACAAGCAGTAATAAGAAAAGCTTTTGAAAATCCGTGTTCTCTGGAATATCTTTATACCCCTCAGAATAGATCACAGTCGCTTTTGGGTTCGTGGTTTTGGTTTCGCCAATAATTTCATATGAAAAGCTGTACTTTCCGTGAAGAAGTGAGGCTACAAAATAAGGATATGGATTAGTGATTTCGACCGTATTTGTTTGCCCGTTCCAATTCACTTTCGCCCCAAGTGTTTCAGCTAGCGTCCTCGCCGAAATCATTGTAGTTCCATCTTCAGTAATTTGAACATTTGTATTAAGCCTATTGCCATTAATAAAAACTTGCCTAACAGCTTGAATGGCGTCTGTTGCGTAAACTGCTGTCGTAGCACTTAAAGCAATACCGAAGGCCAAACCCAAAATAAACTTCTTCAACCGGTTCCACTCCTTACAAAATCTCGCAATTGGCCAGCATCATCGATTCCGCCTCGTCCCAGAGCCGCGGTAGAAACTGCAGAACCTCCTCGGCACGTCGGACAAGGGTGTCAGGCGAGGTGATGCCGAGGTCGATTAGAAATTCCTCAAACGCCGGAGCTAGCTCAACTTGCAGTTTTGGGGCGTCTGTGGAGAGTATTTTGTGGCACCGGGCGAAGGTCGCCCCGATCCAGAACACGGCTTCGCGGTGATATCCGTCGCGGATAAGGTTACGGCTACCGTCAATCGCAATCGGTCGTGAAGCGGCGGTGATGTCACTGCTGAAGAAGAATGGGGTCTTGGCGTGCGCCGCAGCGACGTCGAAAGTACGGGCAAGCGCGCTCAGATGATGGCTGGTGCGCTGCGGGGTCCAATGCTCGCAGCCTAGCAGCCTCAACAATTCCGGATAGATGTCGGTTCGCCCGAACTCCTGAAGTACGTTGTACACAGCCAGGTAGCGAAGCCGCACGGTAGGGTTGCGAAGAGTGGCGACGAGAAGGACATGTGTGGTGACTCCGGTCATGAACAACCATGCCATAATCTGGTCATGCCATGGTGCTGTCCAATCGATGTTCCGTAACCCAAGCTCTATCTTCTGCCTAGCGTTGTTACAGCGGCGCCGCACCCATTCCCTCTCGGCAAAATGACGCGACACCTTCTGCTGCACGCCGCGCAGCTGTCCGGTAGGATCTGCAATGATGGTGTCCACGCGGAAGCTGCCGGCTAGGTGATACGATGTCAGAACCTCCTCGGCAGAGGCGATCTGGTTCCACGACAAGAAGGATATTTCGATCAGCGCATCTCGGTAGATGAACTTCCCCAGTTTTAGAGGTGGGTTTGCTTCAGTGGTAACAACAACAACATCAATGTCGGAGCCCACTGCCATCATCATGTCATCCGGCTGACCAACCGTCGAGCCGCTGAAATACGCCCCCATGAACCAGGCTTCCTGACTAATAAACTGCATGACCCACTCCGTTGCTGCCGCTCGAGCCGTTCCTATTTTCATGGATCATCCCTCCGATCCTATATTCGAATTCTAATATCCGAATATCAGGGTTTGTTTACAGGGAACCTTAACACCGTTTTCATCTTTGAGGGTTCAGTCTTACGGGGATCGGACAAATAGATTTCCCGGTGAATTTTGCTTGAACGATTGAATCCATGTTCCGTACAAAAGGCTTCCATTCGGGCGAAACTTTCCGGCTCCTCGTCAAAGCTACCAATATGCATCATTTGACAGCTCCATCCATCTTCCACATGCTCGAATCGAACTTTCTCCAGGTACGGGTTTTGTTTTTTCCTTTTCGTCTGTTCCAAAAATCGCTCGAACATTTCTTGCGTCAAAAAATCAGGCTGGCGGATCATGATCGTATACTTAAAATTGTTTTTGTCTGTCGCGGGTTTTGACCGATCAAGCAAGTCCCATTCGCCCTCAAGTGGAAAAACCGTATATTCATAATATTCAACGGGTACATCTTCACTTTTGTAGGACATTCGCACCGCATAACTCAAGCTGTACAAAGCTTCTGTTGCTTTGGCGAATTCCTCGCCATTCGGGTCCCCAGATCCACTGACCATAAAAAATGGCATCCTCGGAACTACCACAATTTCCGGCACCGTTTTTGGCACATAGAGTTGCTTAAAATCTTTTTTATAATCTATCTTTTTGCTCAAAGCCTGCATCTCCTTTTTTGCCTATATAGAAGCCGACAACATCACCCACGATCACTTAATAATATACGCTTACGGAATAGATTTCCCTTTATTTGTATGAAATAATTCGAAGTTGTTTTAGGTACACGGCCGATAATAGCCCCAAAAGCATCTGCAGCTTCTCGACCACCTTGAGATGGTTTTGGAAATATTGTCTATATTTTTTAAGAATCTGGCCATCCGAAACGAATACATTTTCTTATACTTAAACGGGTTACCAATTAATTGGTAATTAAATTCAATTAAAAGGAGTGCAAATGATGAGAGTACGCCTAGTTTCACTGGTTCTGACACTGAGTTTGTTTGCAAGCTTACTAGGGTTGAACCGTCATGCATCGGCGGATGCTGGCAACGCGAACGTCAAGGACCTCGGTACAATGTTCCCGGGCAGCATCTTGGTTATGACTTCATCGTTTGGCAAGGAAAAAGGCTCCAATGTCTTATACACCGTCGTTGCCGGTGCACCGGCTATTTTCGCCACTTATAACATTGACTCCGGCAAGGTCATTCGCCAGCTTCCGCTGGACGAAGCCGCAGGCTCTTGGAGTTTAGTAACGGACAAAAACGGAAACGTTTACATTGGGACCTATGCCTATGGGTACTCCTACAAATTCGATCCCTCGACCGAGACGTTGACCAATATCGGAAAAATTCCGGGCGAAACGTACGGCTACAGCCTGGTGGAGGGAAAGGACGGCAAAATATACGGGGGCACTTATCAGAACGGAAAAGTATTCGAATACGATCCGGCGACCAATGAAACGAAAGATCTCGGGGTCGTCGTTCCCGGAGAAAATTATGTTCGCGCGCTAGCGTATAACCCGGACCAAAATAAGTTGTACGCAGGAATCGGATCCCACGCGCATTTGGTGGAAATCGACCTTGCCACGATGGCAAAGAAGGAACTGATGTCCCCGGACGAATTGATAGATCCGTTCATCACGGAACTGCGGTATATCGATGGAAAACTGTTTATCGGTAAAAAACAAACGATGGTCGTTTACGATACGGCGACTAACCAGGTCATTAGGGAGCTGCCTTGGCTCTCGAGAGGCATCTCGCTGAAATCACCGGCGGGAAACAAAATCTACTACGCCTACTTGAATACAATCTATGAATACGACCTCGGTACGAATGTGGAAAAGAAATTGCTGGACCTTGGAAGCTCGAGAGTCACGCTGACCCCGGTCTCCATGGAGTTCGTCGAATTGAACGATCCGGCCTGGCCCGGATGGACGCTGGTCGGTTTGGCTGGAACATCGGGCCGCATGTTCAAATACAGCATTCCGCTTAACAAAGCGGCGATCACTTATGACATGGGGTTGCCGTTTACAGACCGGAACATCAATGCGATCGTGAACGCGCCCGACGGCCGGATCCAAATGGGGGGCTTTTTGTCCGGCGGCGGCATTACGTCCTACAACCCCGTGAACGGGGCAGTCGTCAAAACTCCGGGACTCGGACAAGTGGAAGGGTTTGGGGTGCTGAACGACAAGGTGTACGCCGGCGTCTACCCGAGAGCGGAATTGTTCGAATACGATCCAGTCACAATCGCAGGAAGCTCAGTTAACGAATTGGAATCGAGTGGACAAAACCGGCCCTATGCCGTACTCGGACTTCAGAAGGAAAACAAAGTCGCCATGGGTACGATCGCGTCTTACGGAAGCGTGGAAGGCGCTATGGCGCTGTATGACGTTAGTACCAAGCAGACGGCGGTTTATAAAAGTATCGTGCCGAATCAATCGGTCGTTTCCCTTGCCTATAAAAACGGAACGTTATACGGCGGTACTACGATTTTCGGAGGACTTGGAAGCGTTCCCGTCGCCAAAGAGGCTAAATTGTTCGGCTTCGAGATGAAATCCGGACAGAAGTCGTTTGAAGTTGTGCCGGTACCGGGGGCAACCGCTATCACCTCCCTGATCACCGGACCGGACGGCAATTTATGGGGCTTTGCCAACGGCACGCTGTTCATCTTTGATACGGAAACACGGCAAGTCGTATATTCGGATCCTAAGTTTCTCTACAAAGGGCAAGCCGAGTGGCGGAACGTCGTGATGACGATCGGAACGGACGGCAATGTCTATGGACTGTACAATACGGACAGCGCCTTTTTCAAACTGGATGCCGTCACCAAGCAAATGTCGATTCTGGACAATGACGCACGGACAGGCTTGGCGCAGGACGACTTCGGCAACTTCTACTTCATCCGCGGAACTCATCTGATCCAATATTCGGACCCGTCTCTGCAGGCGGGATTTACCAATCAATTACTGCTGAGCACGGCTTCTAATCCCGCTTTAAAACCGGGCGGTTCGATCAAGCTGACCTTGGCCGCGCAGTTGGAGAAAGGCCGGACCACTCGAAATCTGACCGGCGCCGCCATTCAATATTTCACTAGCAATCCTGCTGTGGCCACAGTCGATGCGAAAGGTCTAGTTAACGCGGTCGGCGAAGGCTCCGCTGAAGTTTGGGCCACGGCGGTACTGGCTAACGGAATTTCTGCCGTCTCCCAGAAGTTGACCCTTGTAGTCGATCGGACGCCGCCGGTCACACAAGCGGCAGTGAGTCCGGCGACAGGCAAGAACGGCTGGTACGTCTCGGATGGCATGGTGACCCTATCGGTGGAAGACAACTTGTCGGGCGCCGCCTCAACCCAATACCGACTTAATGGGAGTGCTTGGACCCCGTACTCGCAGCCGGTTGCGGTATCGCAAGAAGGAGCCAACGTTATGGAATACATGAGTGTCGATAAGGCCGGGAACGAGGAAGCCGTCCAATCACTCACCCTCAATGTCGATAAGACGCTGCCGGTTATCCAGATCGCCGGGGCGAGTACGTATACGGTGGATCAGAACGTAATGATTACGTGTACGGCTTCCGATACTGTGTCGGGCGTCACCTACAGTTCATGCGCGTCCCCTCTCGTTGATACCCCTGCTTATAAGCTGACTCCGGGCACGCATACGGTAACGGCGCAGGCGGAAGACGCAGCCGGGCACGTATCCACCGTGACGGCCGAGTATACGGTGAGTGCTACCCAGATGAGCCTGATTAACCTGATTCGTCAATGGGTCACAGGGCCGGGTGCGGAAGGCGTTCAGAATTCACTTATAACCAAGCTGACACACGGGCAGTTGGATGCCTTCCAGAACGAAGTGCTCGCTCAGAAAGGCAAGCATCTGGTGGAGGAATACGCCGACGCGTTGATCACCTGGGTTAAGGCGTTGAAATAACGATTACTAGCAAAAATCGCCCTCCCCTTCGGCTTCATACACTGGTGGGAGGGCGATTTTTAGTTCAAGTTACCGAACGAGTTACTAGCAGGATTTAACAACGTTCGTGTATAATTTGAGCATAAGCCTATTAGTAAAATATTAGCTTGCATCGAAAGTTGGAATGATGATGCCACGTACAACGCGCTCTTTAGTCATAACCATTTCTATCATCACTGTCATTCTTCTTCTTGCGTATGCGTATTTACTAACGTTCCCTGGAAACCTTACCATGTGGGGTCTCCCTCGTTTCCACTTTTACGTTATTACTCCAACCCTCTTGGCGCTGGCCATCAGTGCCATTGCCGTTGGCTGGACGGGGATTCGACTCCGGGATATGAATGTGCTTATGCTAGCGTTAGCGATCTTATCTCTCACCGGATTTTTTCTGATTCACGCGCTTTCGACCCCTGGGTTCATTATTGCCGATCAATACCATTTGGCAGGTGTGGCCTCACAAGTCGCGATGACAACGTGCGCCGTCTGGATTTTCCTATCGACCCTTCCATCGGACCACTCCTTTATCCGCTATGTGTCGAAGCATCGCAGGAGTGTTGTCGTCGGTTGGCTAACCTTTATCATTCTGATGAATATCGCGGCTCTTATGGATCCCAGCATTTCCGAATTGATACCTATCGATTTAATACCGCTAAACTATGTGATGGCTTTTCTCACCGTCTTCCTGTATCTTTGGGGGGCCAAGAAATATTTTCATCAATTTAAGTTAGTCAAATTTCCCTTGCATGCGGCTATCGTATTCGGTTCCATTCTCCTATCCATCACAGAGTGTGTCATGATCACAACTATGATGTGGACATTGGCCTGGTGGCTGTATCATGTCATCCTCGCGGTGTCGGCCCTGATGCTGTTGTACGGGATCATAGCCCAGTATCAGTCGAATATATCCGTATTTCAAACCTTTCATCAGGTCAATAGGCATCCATCTTGGGGTCAACCTCGCATTAGCATCTCCAGAAGCATGCAAAATCTGATTGTCGCCACGGAAACCAAGGATGCTTATACAGCAGGTCACAATTACCGGGTAGCCATGTACGGACTGCAGCTGGCCCAGGCCATGAATCTGGATTCCGAACTATTGCAAGCCCTAGCTCGGGGCGGTCTCATTCACGATGTTGGGAAAATCCAAGTTCCTAGTGAGATCCTGAATAAACCGGGTAAGTTAACTGCGGACGAGAGAATCGTGATCGAGCAGCATCCTGAGATAGGCTACGAAATGTGCAAATATATTGGCTTCATGACCGAAGAACTGTCCGTCATCCGGCACCATCACGAAAAATGGGACGGGACCGGGTATCCGGACAAGCTGAAAGGCAAAGAGATTTCACTGCTCGCTAGAATCCTTGCCATCGCCGACGTATACGATGCGTTGACTTCGCGAAGATCATATCGCGAACCCTGGTCGCAAGATCGCGCGTTGCAGCTGATTGTCGAGGGCAGCGGCACCCACTTTGATCCCGAATGCGTCTCCGCCTTTGTGCGACTGTGTAATAGAGGGGAATTGGTTGACCCGCAGGCCAGGGAACAGCAGCAACTGGCTTAAGCGATTGAAAATGGAGCTGGTTTGAGCAATAAAAGGATGGCAATTTCGCCATCCTTTTTTTTTATTCTGATTATGCCAATTATTCGTATCCTGTGAGAGCTTAAATCCGTTCAATAGGAACCCGAACGATCGTTTGCCAATTTTCAACAGGATTCCAGTTCGGCGGATTCATATATATTTCGCGAGTCCGACCACGGGAACGAAAACCTTGGGAACCGACAGTGTCTATGATGTTGCTTTCTGTACTTGTTATCTCGTCATAATGTCCAAGATGCAAAGTGTGCGCACATAATCCTTGGGTGATCCGTTTGAATGCAGGCGTACAAAAATCCCTGTCTTTATTCTTGGTTCTCACGCTGTGAACCGCTTCGTTCACGAGTTGCTGGTCAATTTGCTCCGGAACCTGAACCATAACGGTGCGTTTCCAAAACCCATCGGGTTGTTGAACATGCCAAATCATTTCAAATGGCATATGCCGGAAATTATATTCCATCCGTTTCGAAGTCATACTTCTTAACTGATTCTGAACCCGGGAAAACATCCAAATAAGGGAGGGCTCTTCCTTAACCAAGTCTTCTCTTCTGCCTTCATTCTCAATCACTAAGAAATTCAAGTCAGGAATTTCATGTATTACAATGATGTTCGGCTTAAGTTGGTAGACCGATTTAAGAACTTTTCGGTTATCCGTAAGTTTGACCGCCATTTTCTTTGGATCCCCTCCCAGTGGACTTTACACAAAAACACCTAAAAAAGGTATTCTAGACATTTAATAAAAATCCTGTTGCCACTATCCCGGTTAGTAGAACAAGCAGCCCATAATGCGGCTGCCTGAGGACTTCTTTAAAATGGTTTAACGACCATAAGCACGGTTATTGCAATCATCAGCAGCTGTGACATCGACTCGAGCGGCGCGATCTTTTTCATGGCTCGTGCGAACTCGTCAGGAACTTCATCTCCTTGGTCTTGACTTTCGGATAGGTTCTGCATGATCTTTTTCATACGCGGCTCGATCAATCCGCCTATTATAACGATCATGAGCAGCGATAGCAGGATGGCTAAATTCAGCCACATCTGGGACAATCCCATCGTGGTTATGATCATGAGCCAAACCCCGGTAATAATAAGTACGGCTCCGCCAATTTTGGGCAGTATGGCGAGCTTGGTCGTTATATCGAAAGCAAAGCGAAGCTGGCCGGCGGTTCTGGCGGATCTACGGATGACGGGCACCACGAAAGCGGGACCGATTACGGCAATCGACGCCAATATATGCAAAACGAGCAGCAATCCAAACAAACTCATCCTTATTCTCCTCCTCAGCTCACCGGAATATTGCTACGGTAGGCGAGACCGACCCTTTTCCATTTAAACGGCCCTGAGAGTTCGATATGGTTCAACATACAACTCGCCACATCCTCATAAGCGACATCCAGCTCTTGTAACCGACTGAACAAATGACCGGCTATCTCGGCCTCGGAAAGTTCCTTTATCGTCTCCGGAATGGGCACGGGCAAGGTTTCCGTTGTCACATGCAGACGAACCGGCGCCGGATGCTCTATCGAATCAATCATCGTTCCTGGACACATAATGGACCAATCGAGCTGAGTCTGCTGCAGCCTCTCGAGATTCCGATTGTGATTTTTATACATGGGCGGGAAGCCGGGCAAATTGTTGCCGATGAGATCGGTATATGGAATATCCAGCAGGCCGGCGCCTCCCATTAACCATACCCGCCCAGAGAAACTGGGGTGGTTTTCACATTGGCTTACAATGTTATCGACGATACGAACGAACTCTTCTCCCTGACCCGCATGACCGGCTGCAACAATCGCGGCGTCTTGATGGGAGAGCGCTTCGCTGACGCTTACCGGGTCCAAGATATCGCTCACGATGACGTTCACTTGCTGTGCGGTATGCTCGTCTTGCTGTTCATAAAGCTTTTCAGGATTTCGCACAAATGCGGTCATTTGGTGTCCCATCTTAACCCCTTGCGCCAGCACCCTTTTTCCCGTATTTCCCGTTGCTCCGAAAACAATAATGTTCATCGTCCGTTCCCTCCTACAAAATGACTCTCGAAGTTTTTATCTTTGGATTGACTCAAGCTTAGCATCGCTCTAAAATCTTGTTAAGAACCCACTTTCATGTAGGGTACTTACTTAAAAGTAAGCATGAACAGGGAGGGCTATCATGTTTGTCCGCGCGGAGGCTGGTGAGGAAAGGCAATGCCCTATCGAGACGGTGATTCAAGTTGT
Source organism: Paenibacillus sp. HJGM_3 (assembly GCF_045062745.1). Taxonomy (NCBI): domain Bacteria; kingdom Bacillati; phylum Bacillota; class Bacilli; order Caryophanales; family Paenibacillaceae; genus Paenibacillus; species Paenibacillus sp. HJGM_3. The sequence continues at coordinate 7,481 of NZ_JBJGED010000018.1, read as the reverse complement.
AGGCGGGAAATGGAAGCCTTTAATCCTATGGCATTTGTTGGACTCCTCGAAGAGGTTCAGCGAATTGGAAAAGCTGATTCCCGAGGTAACCCAGAAGATGCTGGCGCAGCATCTTAGGGAGCTGGAGAACGATAGATTGGTGACACGAACGATTTATCCATCGGTCCCTCCTAAAGTGGAATATGCGCTCAGCGAATATGGAAAGACGTTGATCCCGGTTTTGGAAGTCATGTGTGAGTGGGGCGAAACTCATAATAGGCCGAGCGTGAAACCGGCCGCCTGGGTAACAGCTAATCCAGGGTAATCAACGAACAGGAACAGGTCGCCGCAGCGCCTGTTCCTGTTCTCTTCCCCATCCTCTTTATTCTCTAATGTTAATAGTCGTACTTAACCTCTTTTCTCTGACGTTTAAGTATGTAGGTATCATCATTTTCCTTAACCGCCAGTTCCCAACCCTGGTCTCCTAGAATATTGAATACCCTAATTAAAGAGAGATCATTGAACGAGGGAAGTATGGCCTCTTCATGTAAATAATATTTCACTCCAAATTGATCGACCTTTTTTATTAGAACCATATATTCATACTTGATGAGCACATTTTTGACAACGCGAAATTTTAGCATCTAGCTCCCCTCCTCACAATTTTCTTTCCCCTCTCCCCTGGCGTATAGGAGGGAGGGGATCCTCCGTTGCTGCACAAACCCGAAAATCTTATAAGTGTGAAATTGCTTCCTGTGTTGTCCAAGTAGCACTGGCAAATGCTTGGTAATTGGTGACGGCTGCTTGAAAATCCCTTTCACTTGTCGCTGCTGTGGCATCGTAAACAACGGCTGTTTCAAACCCATTTTCGATTAAATGCCGCATATGGGACTCTACACAAATGTTGGAAAGGACCCCTGCAAGAATCGTCTTTTCTTTTCTATGTTGACGTAACTGGTATACCAAATCATTAGTTTCTGGACTAGCAACCTTATGTGGAGTTGAAACAATTGTTCTGTTATCAAAAATGTAAGGCTTGAACGATTGAACAAAATCAGCTCCTACAGACGGTGGAGTGTAAGCATTTGCCACTTGATACATTCTTAATCCCAATAACATTTTTTGTTCATTTCCAGTAAATCTCCAGCCAAAATGTTAGATGAAAGCCTTTTCCCACGGGACTCAAAAAATCATTTTGTGGGTCTGTTATTACAATCGCAGTATTAGCGGGATGTGGTTTAAACATGACATACATACCTCCATCAGTATGGGCTTATGTACGCATGTTATGCAACTACATTGATTTGGGTGTTGTTCCTGTTTATTAGAAAGCGCCGTTCCCCGTCAAGGCGATAAATAGGCAGTCACCATTATTCCTCTAGGCGAGTATCTTGGGGTAGAAGATTTTTAATCGATACCCATCTATTACTGGAGGAATCGCCATGGGATATTATGTGCTTGTTGAGCCTGGAGTAAGGTTATACGTGGAAGACGTAAACCCGGGTGGCGGCAAGACCGTCGTTTTTTTGCACGGATGGCCGCTCAGTCATAAGCAATTCGAATATCAATTCAACGTGCTGCCCGCGATGGGTTACCGCTGCATAGGCATCGACTGGAGAGGCTTCGGCAATTCGGATAAACCGTTTCATGGCTATACGTTCGACCGGTTGGCCGAGGACATCCGCATCGTCGTCGATACGCTTCGCTTGCAGCATTTCACGCTGGCGGGGCACTCCACCGGCGGGGGGATCGCGATTAAATATGCGGCCCGTTATAGGGACAGCAGATTATCCCGTCTCGTCCTTATCGACGCAGCGGCGCCCCGGGGCTTCACGAAGGAGACCGCCGACCGGCTGCTTGCCGAGACGTTGAACGACCGGCCCAATATGATGAGGGGCATTACGAACACCTTTTTCTTCCAATATATCACGAAGCCGTTCTCGGACTGGTTTTTCCAACTGGGCATGGAGGCGGCGGGCTGGTCCACCGCGGCGGTCATCGTGATGCTGAGAGACGAAAATCTGGATGCGGACGTGCAACAAGTAAGCGTTCCGACGTTGATCGTTCACGGCACACACGACAAGGTCATTCCTTTCGCGCAAGCCGAGGAGCTGCATCGGAAAATAAGTAATTCGCAGCTTGTGCCGTTTCTGTACAGCGGCCATGGCGCCTTCTACGAAGAACGCGACAAGTTCAACCAGCTGTTAAGCCGATTTATCGTTTCATAAGCTTGGGCGCCGAATCGATTGACCTATTATTCGGTGTATTCGGCAAGATTCTCCAGAGTCGACCTCAATCCAACATCATGATCTTCCTTCCGAATTCCTTCGGGTACGTTCTCACAAACGACCGTAACATTGGTGCCTTCCGGAACAGCTGTTAAGGTCCATGTCATAATCATCTCTCCGGCGTAAACGGGATCCTCAGACTCGAATTCTACCGACCATACAATTCGCTCTCCCGGGGTGAGCTCTAAGAATCTCCCTTTGGAGACGTCAGTATCTTCCGAGGTCTTGCCTTCTACTGGATGGTCCGTTCCGATATAAGATAGGGATATGCGATAGGCTCCACCGGCCCGAGCGTCGAACTCGAAAATATGGCCTTTCATCCCCTTCGGCGGCAGCCACAAAACCAAAGCCCGCGGGTCCACGAATGCCTTATAGATCGTTTGCGTTGATGCCTTGATGATTCTCGAAGCAGAGTCAACTCTCTTCTTATTCGACTCACTTGCCATAACTTCAACCTCCAAAGTTGCGTATTTGTAATCAATTTTAGCACAAAATCCATAACCAGCATCTCGCATGACGCGTAATATTTTTCAAGAACATGCGGGGAAATGAGTGAGATATATTATATTGGCTGCCTCCGATGATGGAAGAAGTAATAAATTACAAGAGTGACTATCATGATAAGTCCACCGACCAGGAACATCATGTGATAGCTTGTCATTGCTGCAAAAATACCGAGTAAATAGGAGCCTATCCCATACCCTGAGTCAAAAAGCGCTAAAAATGTACTGATAGCGACTCCTCTGCGATCACTGGGGGAAGCTTTAACCGCAATGGTCATAAAGCTAGGAAAGATAGCCCCATATCCGAGTCCAATTATTCCTGCCGTAATAAGAAAGACAGGAGCCGAATAGGCTTGGCTTAACCAGATCATCCCGAACATAAATAAGATCATTCCTGGATAAGCAAGGACATGCTCTCCTTTTCGATCGAACAATCGCCCGGTAAAAGGTCGAGTTATGAGGATCATCAGGGCGAGAATGACAAAAAAGTAGCTTGCACTCTGCTCCAGCCCAAGCGTGTTGGCGTATACGGAGATAAATGTAGATAAGGCACCATAAGAGAACGCAAGAAAAAAACCAGCTATCGAAATGGGTATCGCCGCCGTCTCCATGTAACGTCGAAACCCTTTGACAACTACCTTTGATGTTAAACGGTTCACGTAGTTCGGGAACCTTGTAAGCATCCCGAACAATAAGGACAGTAGCGAAAATACAACAACCGCAGAAAACATGAATCCATAGCTAATGTGTGTCGTTATCCATAAGCCTACAAAAGGCCCTATGACCATCGCAAGACTCATAAACAAACTAAAATACCCAACTCCCTCTCCTTTCCGATGTTCGGGGATCGTGTCCAGAACAATGGCTGAAGTGGATGTAGTCACAACCCCAAAAGCAAAACCATGAATAAACCGCAATACGAGTAGGACCGAATAGTTGTCAATGATTGTATAGGACAAGCTACATAATGTAGAAATAATTAATGAAATATTTAAAAGGTTTCGTCTGTTTGTCTCTTCTAACCACTTTCCGGTCAAAGGTCTGGAAATGACCGCAGTAATGACAAAAAGCGTGATAACAAGTCCAATGCTTTGCTTACTCCCATGCAGCTCATCGAGTACAAATTGCGGCAAGGTCACAACTAAAATATAAAAGGTCATAAAAATAAAAAAATGACTTAAACTTATCGTTACAAAATCCCGACTCCATAATCTGTCTTTCTCCACGCCGATCCCTTCTTTCTTGAACACGCTAGATTGTTGAATCATGCTTTGAATCACGAGCTTTTGTATGGCGATCATTCGAATTCGTTCCATACTCATTTCGATAGTTCTATTATAATCGAATTATAGAATATTAACACCAAGAAAAATCCACGTTTCCCACTATTATTGCTATGGAAATGTTGTTTTATCCATAAGCGTTCAAATCAAGACCTACTAAAAATGTGTCTTAAACTACCTCAACAATTATTTTAGTATAATAAATGCCATATTATAGCTACTTTTCGCCATTTTATTTTCGCCAGCTGGGCCATACATTTATGTTGAAAGCGATTTCTAGATATGAATGGAGGTGGAGCGTTAAAGCACCGCATAGCCCAATATGGGAAGTTATGTTTGGTTGGCACTAGTAAAAAATAGGAGGATCGATGAATGAAGTTATTGGGTAAACAGAAATCGTTAATGGCCATCATACTTTCTCTGGTAATGACCTTCTCACTGATGGGATTCGCTGGAGCAGAAACGAGCGGGCAGCATCCCGCTGCGTCAAATGGACAATCTTTTGAACTCGATGCTTACGCTCTTCGTGGGCCTCAGGATTCGAGCGCCAAACTGTATCTTACGGTTTTGCCCCCCGTCGCGCAAATTGCCGCACCTGATCAGCTTAAACAAGTTCAGGTTAAAGTGATCGGAACTAACGAGCAACTGCAGAGTACGAAAAACAGTAAAGACGTTTCTTCACCAAATGGCAGCGCTGTCATTGATCTTGGTGACGTACCGCTGCAAACGCAAATCTCTGTTCAGGTGCTTGTCCAAACCGCTCAAACGGGTAATACTGAAGTTCTGACTGCCGAAACTGCTGTTACTGAGTTTGCTATAAACGCTCATCAGACAGTAGTGTCCGACTTCCAGGGCTATGGCTCGCAAATGAATGCGCATCTGTATACGGCGATCAACACGCAAGGCACAAATAATGTACCGCCTGAGGACGTTGCCAATAATTTAGAAAGTAAAGTTGCTTCCCTAAGACCTGGCTTGAGCCGAATTTTCATCACAAAAGAGGACTTCTTGCCAGGTAACTCCAGCCAATTGGAGTCTTTTTATAATACGGTACAACTCGCTCAGAAAATCGGGGCTAATGTTAACATTACATGGCAGTCAGCACCTAAGCCAATACCGGATACGCCGGCCCAGCTTGATGCGGATATTCAAAGCCGTATGCAGAATTTTGCAAACACTTTGGTTGATTTGATCAAAAATAAGGGCATAACCGTCATCAAGCAAATTACGATTCAAAATGAGCCGAATACCCCAGGCACATGGATATCCCAGAATATTCCGGTCAATGAGCGATATTACCGCACGCTCGACCAACTCTTGACGGATGCGGGTATTCGCGATCAAATCCAATTTGTTGGCGGGGATTTGATTGCCGATAACCAGGCAGCATGGTTCAACTACATGGCCGATCATATGGGCGACCTTCTAGACGGATGGTCTGTGCACATCTACTGGGATTACTGGGATACTGCAAAATTGCAGTCGCGGTTGACCGGTATTAAAGCCATATACAATACCATTGCGCCAGAAAAGCGCAAACCGCTGTTTGTTACGGAGTATGGCGTTCGGGGTTACAAAACATATGGCGACGGCAGTAAAATTAATGATCCAAATCCTTATCAGAGTGGCGCTCTTAAGCAAACACTCGCCGGTTATTACAAAAACAGCGATGGAAGCTATACGCCAATTAGCGAAACCAATATCAGCGCGTTTGAACAGGCGTGGTTCAATATGCTGGGCGCCAACTTAGGTTTTGGTGGATTCTCGAAATGGGATATGTACAGAGCCCAGTACGATATGGGCTATCAGGATTACTCGCTGATTGGATATGTATTCAACCCAGAACCCGGTCAGGATCGTTGGCCCCTTCGCCCTGCTTATTACATGGAATGGCTCTTTGGAAATGCAACAAGTGTAGGTTGGCAGGTACTCGGATACAACGGCACTTCAGGGGCCAAACTGATCACTCCGTATAAAGGCCCGAATAGCGAATTAACCCTGTTCGCGCTCAGTACCGATCAAGCCGCCGCGTCGTTCAGCATCGGAGATTTGCCGGCCAACACGAATTTTAATGTGATCATTTGGAATGCCGACGGCAGCGGCCAATTGTCGAACGCAGGAAATGTAAACTCCGGTAACACAGGTACGGTTTCGGTCAATGCTCCGGCCGGAAGTTTGGTTTGTTTGACCACTGTTTCATTACCGGAACTCCCGTAAAAGCTTCAAACGAATTTCATCTTTCTAAAATACCCCTTTCCGTTAAAGTCTGCGGATAGGGGTATTTAAATGAAGTTCTAAATGTTACTGTATCCATTAATACCTTGTAAGTAATAAGCAATATTAATTGCAAAATTACTAATACAAAATATATAGTTTCAAACTTAAAATTCAAGTTAGCATCAATAATTCTTCCGATTACTATGAAGACAAGCAACCATCTGCTGAGTATATAATACTTCATCTAGAGTACTCCTCATTAGGTTTTTTCGTCTTCGACTGATTTCATCTAAAGTATAAGAGGATCTTTGTCCAGTCGTATAGTCATCTAAAACGTGCAGTGACCTTTTATCCACTCGAACCCCCACCAAAATCGCGCTAACAATGGCGGCTATGCCAAAGGTGACGACCGGATGGAGCTGAAAAGGATGGACTGGTGGCAGGCCAGTGCCGCTTGCAGGTCACTCACTACACGGACGATCTTGCCCTGCCAAAAGGTGAAATCGTCAGTATAGGTGTTCGTTTGGTTCCCAGTAATGCTGACGAACGCTGCTGTAAAAAATTGAACTTTACTGCCCGTCTAGCAACAAAGCCGACGCCACCCATTCGCATCCGCATCCCCCGTAGCTTTTATCGGCCGACCAATTTCTTCAGTACCTGCTTGGCTTCACCCAAATCCTTCGTCCTGGGATCGATGAAGGCCATCAACCTGCTCTGCGCAAGGCCGAATGGTTTCACAACAAGGCCGCCGATCATATATAGCCTTATTGCACTAGCGTGTCCCAATAGCTTAATGCGAAATGCCTATGTCGGACCAGGCCGCATAGGGGCCTCCACTATCGTACTCCGAGGGTGTTTAAGGCATACCGTACTTCTCTTCAAACTCTTTTATCAGTTCATCTCTTTTATCTTTTCCCACAAGAATCCAGGTCTCATCTTGAAGTCGGGTTGGAATTAACATTTCAGCAGTATCGATTCTTAGGTTTTTACCAAAAGGTGTTAGTGCGAAAGAACTTAAAAGTATAATTAGGATTGCAATTCCTACTATCATCCGTTTTACATTCATGTCTCTTCGTCCCCCAAACCGTTCTAAATACTTAAACGAATGCAGGAAGACTTTGTTGCGTTATCTGCCCCATTACTTCCCTCGGTATTAAGGAATTTTCTCACGTATGCTCGCTCATTCGCAGGATTACGCCCTCTTGAAAAAC
>NZ_JBJGED010000017.1:0-163069 GCF_045062745.1 Paenibacillus sp. HJGM_3 | reverse complement strand
TCTCGGGACCGTAACCGTATAGGCGGGATCGAGGATCGAGAACTTCGGAGCGACGAGCGGCGATCCCCAGCCGAGCTTCTCCAGCGTCGCCTCGTTCGTGATGACGGACGCCGTATTCATCTCGGATCCGGTGGCGGCGAGCGTCAGCACGGTTCCGAGCGGGAGAGCTTCACGGCCCGTGGCTTTGCGCTCGATGATGTCCCAGACATTGCCTTCGAATTTTGCTCCGATGGCGATCGCTTTGGCGCAATCGATGACGCTGCCTCCGCCGACGGCGAGAATGAAGCGAATGTCATCCTGCCGGCATATATCGATCCCCTGGTTCACCGTGGACAGGCGCGGGTTCGGCTCAACGCCCGACAGCTCCGACCATTCGGCCCCGGCTTCCCGCAGCTTGGCGGTCACTTGGTCGTATAGGCCGGACCGCTTGATGCTGCCGCCTCCATACACGAGCAGCACCCGCCCGGGATAGGCGGCGAGCTCGCCGGGGAGCTTGGCCAACTGGCCGTCGCCAAATATCAATCTTGTAGGATTATGAAACACAAACGGAAGCATTCTTTTTCCTCCCTTGCGTGATGGCGTGATATAAACGCTTGGACCCTTACGTCATTATTGTAATGGAAAATTTGCAGTTCATGCAAAAGAGGGGCCATAATAAAGGAAACGGCTCCCAGGGAAGCGAAGTAGGAAGAAGCTTCGCAGCCGCCAGGCACACACCAGACAGAGAAGAGGATGTTCGGACATGCGATTGAAATGGAGACTGACCCGGGGCTTCTTTATCAGCCTGCTGCTGGCTCTAGCATTCGGGCTAGTGGCGATCCTGATCGGGACTCAGAGAATAGCGGCATTCGACTCGAACATCATCCGCGCCGTACAGGGCTTGGAGGCACCGGGGTGGACCCGCTTATTTAAATGCTTTACATGGATCGGATCCGGTGAAATCGTCACTATACTAGGCTTGCTGATCGTCGGCTTTTTATATCGGGTGCTGCGCCATCGGATGGAACTCGTGTTGTTCGTGTGGGTGACGGGCGGCTCGGCCCTTTTGAATTTCGCGCTCAAGCTTCTGTTTCACCGGGAACGGCCTACGCTTCACCGCTTGATCGAAGAGACCGGCTACAGCTTCCCGAGCGGACATTCGATGGGGGCGTTCTCGTTCTACGGCGTCCTGACCTACTTGCTGTGGAGGCATATTGCGAGTCGGACGGGCCGGGTGCTGCTAGTGCTAGGAAGTCTAGTATTTATTATGGGTATCGGAATCAGCAGGATCTACCTCGGCGTGCATTATCCGAGCGACGTGTTGGGCGGGTATTTGGCCAGCGGAACATGGCTCGGGCTCTCGATCTGGATCTTCGAACATCGGCGCGAGCGGAAAGTGGGTGTGATTGTATGATTCGAATCGGCTTGGCGGGGTGGGGCGATCACCGGGACCTGTATGCGGACGGGACGCCGGCTCAGGACCGGCTGCAGCGATATGGCCGGTATTTCAGTACGGTAGAGGTGGACAGCTCGTTTTATGCCGTGCAGTCGGAGCGGAACTATGCGAAGTGGGCGGAGGAGACGCCGGTGGATTTTGCCTTCGTGGTGAAGGCGTACCAAGGGATGACCGGGCACTTGCGGGGCAAAAATCCGTTCGACAGTACGGATGCGATGTTCCGGGCGTTCCTCGACTCCATCCGTCCGGTTCGGGAGGCGGGGAAGCTGAAGACCGTGTTGTTCCAGTATCCGCCTTGGTTTGATTGCACCCGGGACAACGTAGCGGTTCTGCGGGAGGCCAAAGAGCGGATGGGGGACGTTCCGGTTGCGCTCGAATTCCGGCATCAGACGTGGTTCAACCCGGCCTTCCGGGACAAGACGCTCGCCTTCCTCGAGGCAGAGGGGTGGATGCACAGCGTATGCGACGAACCGCAGGTGGCGCCCGGTTCGGTGCCTACCGTACTGAAGGCGACGCATCCAGGCGTGACCATCGTTCGGTTCCACGGCCGCAATGCCGATGGATGGACGAAGCAGCCGGACCGCGACTGGCGGGAGGTGCGCTACCTGTACCGCTACAGCGAGGCCGAGCTGGCCGAGTGGGTGGGGCACCTGCGGCTTTTGGAGCAAGGCTCGGTGGAAGTGTGCGTCATCTTCAACAACAACTCGGGCGGCGACGCGGCGAAGAACGCGCTGCAGTTCATGGACATGCTCGGGCTGCCGCATCCGGACCTGCCGCCTCCTCCGCCGGAGCAGCTGGGGTTGTTTTGAAGACAAAAGGCTTTCAATTGATAAATCTTGTGTGTAAAATGGGAAGTAAAGAAACAAAGAAAATGGAATCTAGGAATAAATCGACTGAGAGAGGGGTAAACTATGGTAATTGCAAATGAGGCGGTGGGTCAAATGGAATGGAAGCGCGCGCGTGTCTCTCAGAAGCGCCAAGTTACAATTCCTCAAAAACTATTCGAGCAGGCCGGGATCAAAGACGAAGTAGAATTCAGCATTAAGGGGAATAACATCATCATGCGCCCTGTTCGCGAAAATGTGGGCAACGACTATTTTGCAGATCTTATTCTGGCTGATCTAATTAAAGAAGGATTGACCGGCGATGAACTGCTGAAGAAATTTCGAGAAAAACAAAGCGAATTCCACAGTGCCATTAAAAATCTGATTGCCGAATCCGGCGAAGTCGCCCGCAACTATAAGAGCAAGGACAACGATGAGACGGAAGAGATTTTTGGCGATGTTATGGGGGATTAGATGCTTCCAGTCGCATATTTAAGTCCAGCAAAACGATATTTTAAGAAATTGGTTGAAAAACCGCTAAAGAAGGCTTATCTGGATGCCATTATAGCGATTCGGCTAGATCCATCAATTGGAGAACCTAAAACAGGTGATTTAACCGGCGTTTACGGATATGATATTTTCTATCAAGGCACAAATTACGAGATTGCCTACCGGCTAGAAGAAAATGAAGAAGGAGATCTGGTGGTCGTCATTCTAGCCGGGTCCAGAGAAAATTTCTATGAAGAGCTCAAACTCTATCTTAAAAGTTAACCCAGAAACCCGCATCCGATTGTGGGTTTTATCTGTTTTACCCTCAACCCCCCGCATCCGTCTGCATTTGCCGTCTCCGGTACTCGGATGGCGAACAGCCGGTCCAGCGCTTGAACTGCTTGCTGAAATGCGCGCCGTCCTGGTACCCGAGCTTGGAGGCCACTTGCTCGAGCGATTGCCGCGGATTGAGCAGCTCCAGCCGGGCCCGGTGCAGAGTGACGCCGGATAGATATTGCCGGGGCGACACGCCGTACACGCTGCGGAACAGCCTGCAGCAGTGGGCGGAGCTGTAGCCCAACTGTTCGGCCAGGCGCGCGATGCTGATGCCGAGCATCGTGCCGGCGCTGTCGCCCGCTGAGGCGATCGCTTCGAATTGTTCGGCCATGCGGTGGGCGACCGCGTACTTCGTAGGGTCCGCTCCTGCAGCGAGTCCCCCGGGGTCCTCCACGCTGCCCAAGGCGGCGAAGAGGCCGAACAGCTGGGAAGTGAACCGCATCCGGTGCGCCGGGTGCTTCATATCCACATGCTCCGAAGCACGGAACGTCTGAATCAGCTGCATCAGGGCTGGGCGGATCTCCGTCTCGATCGGCGACCCGTAGGGGTGGAAGCCGCATCGGAACCGGCTGAGGATGGCACGCAGCCGGTAATCCTCCACATCGAAATGCAACGCGAAATATGTCAATTCCGTTCCGGCGGTATCGGATAACCGATGGGTCAGCCCTGGCGGGATTAGGATGACGTCCCCCTTTTGCATCTCATGAATGACATCCCCAATACATACGTTCTGTTTTCCTTCCAACACCACGTTGATCTCGAACATCGGGTGATCGTGCCAAGGCCGCGAAAAGATCGGTTTCGTAGTCCGGATATGCGTCTGGTAGACGCGAAACGCGGAGTCCATGTCGGGCAAATATAGCGTTTTCAAGTATGGCAGTTGCGGGTTCGTCATCGGCAAGTTCCCCTTTCCACGGCCCTAATTGAAACGAAATTCATTTCCCTTTTCATATGAATTTTAGCACAAAATGTCCAAATTCTCATCGCATTTGTCCGTGTCTCGAACTCTTCCAGGGAGCGATAATAGAATTGCTTCAAGCGCATCCCGTTGCCGCGGGAATTAGGAAAGCGCTTGCAAAACTACTACGCGCGAGGGAGTGACGTCCATTGTTTCATCCGCATCGGCGAACCCGAACCAACTCGATGTTACGAAAGGGAGTGAGTTTGCTACTGACGGTTTGTTTGTTGGTCGGGTTAGGACCGGCCACGCTATTCGCGGCGGAGGGAGACCCGGCACCGGCTCCGCTGAAGTACAATTTCCTCGATGCCTTCTCCGGCAGCGGCAACCTGACGCTGGTCGGGAAGACGACCGACCTGCCGGCCACGACCCGCAACAGCGCTTATGGCGCGGCGATCTCGGCTACGGCGGTCGGGCAATCCCGCTCGTTTCAATTCATAGTCCCGGAGAGCGGTCATTATTTGATCTCCTTCAAAGGTTATTTGTATTTTAAATCCGGGATCGGCGCTCTGTCCATAGATGGGACGAGGATCGGGACGTACGATTTCTACGATCCGGGCAGCAAGTTCGGACCGGACACGGCGATGCGCACAGTTGAACTGACCGCTGGCGCTCATACCTTAACATTCACCGTCATCGGGCGGAATCCGAAGGCGACGACAGGGAGCAATTATTCCATGTATGCGGCCAGCCTGACGCTAACGCCGATGCCGGGTCCGGCCGTCGTGCAGCTGACCGCGGAGCCGTCCAAATCGCTGCTGCTGCTGAACGAGACGGCGCAGATGCAGACGTCCGTGTCCATGTCGGACGGAACGGTCGTCACGCAGCCGGTCATCCGATACGCTTCTGACAACGAGTCGGTCGTCACGGTTAGCCCGGAAGGCCTCCTCACGGGGCGGGGGAAAGGGACGGCCACGATCACCACGACCGTGGAGGCGGCCGAAGGCACGGCGGTCCGGACGTCGGGCGTGACCGTCACCGATCAACAGCTCGCAGAAGTCCGCTTGAGCTGGACCCCGGAAGAGCTGTATGTCGGCGCAACTGCCCGAGTTCAGCTCGCCGGCACGCTCTCCGACGGGGCGCCGGCCGACCTGTCTAAGGTAACGGCCCAGTATACGAGCGACAATCCGAACATCGTCTCGGTAAGCGATCAAGGAGTCTTGACGGCCAAGCAGGTGGGAGAGACCGTTGTGCGGGCATCGGTCACATTTAACGGCGTTACCGTAACCGGCTCGAAATCCGTCGTAGTGACGCCCAAAACGTTGTCTTCCGTGGATGTATCCGTTTCCTCGTCGACGATCCAAGTAAGCGAATTCGCCGATGTGAAGGTCGTCGGGAAATTCGAGGACGGCACCGCGGCCGACCTATCGCTCGCGCATATTACGTATGCCGCCGATCAGCCGTCCCTCCTCGCGATGGATGGGGCGACCGGCAGATTCGAAGGCCTTCAGACCGGATCCGCTGCGGTGACAGCCACCGTCGAGCTCGGCGGGGTTGTCCGGAGCGGCACAGCTCCGGTTACCGTGACCGCGCTGACGAACGACAAGATGAGGAGCACCATCTTCACCCCGGCGAAGGTGGCGAATGCCAGGGCGAATGCCGCGCGCTCCGATTGGGCCGCCAGCATCCGGGATGCGGCCATGACCGCGGCCGAACCGTTCGTCGCCATGGGGTATGAAGCCCTGTGGGATCTGGTCCCCCCTCAGACGCTGCCGCGCAGCTACGGGGTGAACCAGGTAGTCGGCAGTCCCGTCACCGGCAAGGAAATCGACAAGTACGGGAACTACCCTTACACCGCCGATCCTGTGAACGATCCCTGGAAGATCGTCGATCCGTCCAGCGGGTATAAGTTCCCTACGAATGACTTCGGCGCGTACTACCGGAGCGGGCTCGACGAGCAGGGAACGTTCCGGCCGGAGCGGGCCGACCGCAGCTTGCTCGTCAATACGCTGTATCCGGAGAAGGGCCCGACATGGGGCGTCGACGACGGCTACGGGTGGGTCGATGACCAGGGCAACCGGTTCACGTTTATCGCCTACTACACGCATTGGCATCTGTGGTACAGCAGCGGGATCATCCAGCGGGCGGTCAAGGCGCTCCGCGACGCCTATGTATACACCGGCGACATCCGATACGCCAGGGCGGGGATCGTCCTGCTCGACCGGATCGCGGACGTCTACCCGAGCCTGGACGCGTTCGCCTACGATCCGAACGTCTTCTTGCAGTCCGCGCAAGGAACCGGCGGGGGCAAGGCGGTTGGCTCCGTCTGGGAGACCTCGCTGGTCAAAGATTTCATCAACGCTTATGATGCCTTCTACCCCGCCATGGACGATCCCGAAGTCATCGCGTTCTTGAGCGGGCAAGCGGACAAGTTCAAGCTGTCGTTCAAACGGTCGGGGACCGGCCTGCGCCGCAACGCGGAAGACGGCATTCTGCGCGAAGTGTTCCCGGGTGTGAAGAAAGCGCAGATCCGCGGCAATGTCGGGATGCACCAGAGCGCACTCGCGATGGCCGCGGTGGTGCTCGACACCTTCCCCGAGACGAAGGAATGGCTCGACTTCAACAACCAGGCGGGCAAGCTGGAGCCGAACCCTTGGCGGGTGACCGGGGGCAACATGCTGGCGTCCCTAGTCAACGATGTCGACCGTGACGGCAATGGGAACGAAGCCGCGCCGGGCTACAACAGCTTGTGGCTGAACAACTATCTGATCGTCGCCGACGTGCTGTACGGGTACGACAAGTATCCGCAGGCCGATCTGTATCAGAATGTGAAGCTGAGCAAAATGTTCGACGGCAAATATCCGCTTATGCTGTCGGAGCGGTACACGCCGTCCATCGGGGACTCGGAATCCACCGGCAATCCGGGGATCAGCCTGGACAAGGCGCAGATGATCAAGGCGTTCGACATCTACCGGGAGCCGATCTACGCCCAGCTGGCGCACTTCCTGAACAACAACAGCTCGGAGGGGATCCATGGCGACATCTTCGCGGCCGATCCGGAGAAGATCGCGGAGGATATCGAAGCGGTCATCCAGCAGGAGGGACCGCTCGATCTGGACAGCGTGAACTTGACCGGCTACGGGTTCACCGCCCTTCGGGATGGGGAGAACGACAAGCGGAAGTACGGGATCAGCTATGGCTTCCCGAACCTCCCTGTGACGGAGGCGACCACGGCGTACAACACGTACGAATCTACCTCCACGGTGCAGATGGAGGCTACGACGCCGGGTCATCGGATCACTTTCGCGTACGACGTTCCCCGGACGGACACGTATCAGGTGCGCTTGAAGCCTTTCCGGGCGACCTCGTACGGCATCTATCGCGTGCTTCTGGACGGGAATCCGGTGAAGGAGATCGACTTCTTCGGCGCGTCCAAGGACTTGGAAGTGCTGGCGCAGCTCGAGCTTCAGGCGGGCCGCCATACGATTACGTTCGAGAACATCGGGAAGAACCCCTTGGCTTCGAATTACAAGGTTGGCGCCACCGAGCTGCTGCTTCTCACGCAAGATGAGATTGCCAAGGTGGACGCCCAGCGCAATACGCTGCGAGACACTTGGCTGTATTACGGCCGGAATTCCGGCCACGGGCACCGCGATACGTTGAACCTCGGGATGCACGCGTACGGACTGGATCTGGCTCCCGATTTGGGCTACCCTGAATTCGCCGATTCGGTCGATATGCACCGGGCGCAGTGGGTGAACAACACGGTCAGCCACAATACGGTTGTCGTAGACAAGCGCAAGCAGGGCAACCAATGGGTCGGCACGCCGAAGCACTACGACGATGCGGGCCGCGTCCAGCTCGTGGACGTCGAGGCGCCTCGCGTCTACCCGCAGCTCAACACGTACCGCCGGACGACGGCAACGATCCAAGTGGATGACGAGCATTCGTATACCGTCGATTTCTTCCGCGTGAAGGGCGGAACCGACCATCACTTCAGCTTCCACGCGGCCGAGGGCACCGTCACGACCGAGGGCCTGTCCCTTACGGCGCAGCCGACCGGCACTTATGCCGGACCGAACGTGGAGTTCGGCCAGCGGGCGGATGATGTGGAAGGGGCGGGCTATATGGGCAGCGGCTTCCACTGGCTGAAGAACGTCGAGCGCGACGAGGCGCCGTCTTCCGTGTTCAGCGTCGATTGGAAGGTGAAGGATACATGGAATGTGTTCGGGAAAGGGGCGCGTGCCGATACGGATGTGCATCTGAGGCTGACGATGCTCGGACAGGTCGACGATATTGCCCTGGCCGACGGCGTTCCGCCGCGGAACAAGCCGGGCAATCCGCCGGCGCTGCGGTATATGCTGGCGCATCGGACAGGCGCGAATCTCGACAGTTTGTTCACATCGGTCTTAGAGCCCTACAAGGCGGAGCGAGTGATCCGCTCGATCGCCCCGGCCTCCGTGAAGCGGGATGGCGTGGCCGTCGATCCGAACACGGACAATACGGTCCGTGCGGTCCGAGTCGAGCTGGCTGACGGGAGAACGGATTATATCGTGCAATCGTCCGACCCGACCGTCGCGTATACGATTGACGACAAGATCGCTTTCCAAGGATTTTTCGGAGTCTATACGGAGCAAGCGGGACAGATGACGTACGGCTACGTGCAAGACGGCGGCATGATCGGCAAGCTGGGCGGACAGACCGTTAATGCCCCTGCCACACCGGTAGGGACGGTAACAGGCTTTACGAAGACATTGTCCACGGCCAATACGGTCGAGGTGCAATTGCCGTCTCCGGTGGATCCGAGCCTGCTCGCCGGCCGCACGATCTACGTCGCGAACGACGGCGTCCGCAACGCCGCCTATGAGATTCGCAACGCCATGTCGCTCGGAGGCGGCCGGTATTCGCTCGACATTGGCGACGCGACGCCAATCCGCAGCTATGTGGATTCGAACGACTTCAGCAAGGGCTTCGTGTACGATATCGCCGAAGGCGCCTCGTTCCGGATTCCGCTGTCGGCGGCTCTGCAATGGCCGGTCACCCAGGCAACCGTCACCGGAACCTCTTCCGGCGGCTGGTATGCGCCTGGAGCGAGCGTCACCCTCAGCGTCTACGGGGACCCATCGCAGGTACTGCGTACCGAATACAACCTGGACGGAGGAGCGGGCTGGCTCCCTTATGCCCAGCCTGTGCAGCTGACGGGGGACGGACGCCATACGCTCCAATATCGTTCGATAGGGAAGCAGGGGACGGTAGAAGAGACGAAGTCGATTACCGTTCCAGTAGACGGTACGGCTCCGGTCTATACGCTGACGGCGAATGGATCGGCGGTCGCGAACGGTCTCGTCCTGAACGATGGCCAGCCGGTCACGTTCGTCTTGAATGCGCAGGACCCTTGGTCCGGCGTGGCCGGACAGACGTTCAGCGTCTCGGATGCAGTCTACGGGACGGTGACCGGTACGTCCGTGCTGACCGTTGATTGGGCGGGGCAGCTCGGACCGCATACAGTGAACGTCAACGTGTACGATGCGGCGGGCAATGCGGCGGCTCATACGTTCACGATTCAGGTGGCGACGAGCCTGGATGCAGTAGAGGGGCTCGTAGAGCGTTATGCGGCGGCCGGCAAGCTGCAGCAACCGCTGCTTACGCAGCTCCGCAATTCGCTCATGCAAGTGCGGCACCATCTGAACGATGGGAAGCTGAAACAGGCGTCCACGCATATGGAGGACTTCCTCAAGCATTTGAATAATCCGGCGATGCGGTCCTATCGGACGGATGATGCAGCGGCCGTCTTGAACGCCGACGGCCAATCGCTGATCGCCGGCTGGGGCGTCGGGGGTTGACGCTCGGGCTGAGACCGAAAGGGGTCGATTGGTATATTTTCCTCCACCTTCTGCCATATTAAGGACGTTGTCATTCCATATGGAAGGAAGGGAAAATTCCATGACAGAACCCGATTCCAGCCTGCAGTCCCAGAACCCGATCTCGCAGGCGCAGAACTCGGTCGATACGGCGCATAACGCCGTGACCCAAGCGCAGTCGCATCCGACGGACATCACGATTCAGCAAGCGCAGAACTCGATTCAAAAGGCGGAGCAGGCTCTGGAAGATGCCGGCCTAAGCGGGAATCAGGAGCCGGTCGACCGGGCGAGAGCCGATCTGGAAGAAGATAAGCAGGCGCTCGACCAACTGTAGTAAGCCGAACGTGAGCCATATAGCGCAAGACCAAGAAGGGCTGTCTCCCATGGTAGGGGGACAGCCCTTTCGCTTGAATCGCTTCGCTTGATGCTTCGGCTCAATGCAGCTTGAATCGGGAGAGGACGCTGTGGAGGTCCTCGGCTAGCTTGGATAAAGCCTGGGCGGAGGAGGAGATCTCTTCCATCGTGGCCAGCTGCTCCTCCGTAGAGGCCGAGTTGCTCTGGCAGGAAGCCGCGACCGTGTTGCTCGCCTCCGATACGCGTTCCACCACGGAGACCATATGCTGGCTGGTGGCCGCCAAGTCCAAGACCGTGGTGGAGGAATGCTCCACCTGCTGGGCGACCGCCGTGACATTCGCTTCGATGGCTTGGAACACATCCCCCGCGAGGGCTGCTTTGGCGAGCCCGGCCGTGACTTTCCCGGTGCCGGCCTGCATGGTGGCCACGGCTTGCTCGGTCTCTTGCACGATTTCCCCGATCAGCTCCGCGATCTGGTTGGAGGACTTGCCCGATTGATCGGCCAGCTTGCGGATTTCCTGGGCGACGACGGCGAAGCCTCTCCCGTGCTCGCCGGCCCGGGCGGCTTCGATCGCGGCGTTGAGCGACAGCAGGTTGGTGCGATTGGCCAGATCCGTGATGAGGCTGGTGATCCCGTTGATTTGTTGCGAACGGGCACCAAGCGATTCTATGACGGAGGCGGCTGCCTGTACCGCGGCTTGAATGTCTGTCATCTCACTAAGTACATCGCGAACCGCGGCGGTGCCTCTAGTAGCGGCGTCCGAGGCGGTCTGCGCGAGGCGGGACACTTCCTCGTTGCTGATCGCAACCTGATCGATGCCGCTCGACATTTGCCGGATCGCATGCACCGTCTCGACGACATGCAGTTGCTCCTGCTCGGCATTGGTGGCGATCTGCTGGGTAGCCTCCACGATTTGCTCCGTCGCTTCCGTCGTTTGTTCCGCGCTCGCGGTGAGCTGCTCCGATGAAGCGGCGACTTGAATGGCGGTATCCCGGGCCTGGCTGAGAATGGAGCGCAGGTTGCGGATCATCAGGTTGAAGGAAGCGGCCAGCTGGCCGACTTCATCCCGGGACCGCAGCTCGAGCTCGCGGCTGAGGTCGCCGTGGCCTTCGGAGATTTCCTTCAGCTGTCGATTCACTACGCTCAGGGGCTTCGTAATGAGGCGGGCCAGGACGAGGCCGATCGTGATAGCCGCGGCTAGGCTGACGGCGAAGATCGCTAGCGTGAACAGGTTTTGCCGGTCATTCTCGGTTTGACGATCCTCGATGTCCTGGTCGATTTCGACGTTCAGCTTTTCAATCAGTTGGCTGACCAGGGTATCGAGCTGCCTGCGAGTCTCCCGTTCATCCCCGAAGTGCAGGGCTTGCGCTTCGTTCATGCTGCCGGCCTTAGCTTTGGAGAATACTTGCTGGCTGGCTTTATTGTAAGCCTCATAGCTTTTCGAGATATTAGAGAGCGCTTCCAAATCTGAAGCATCCAAGGTGGTGCTGTTATGTAAGAGAGAGATCTGCTGGCGGACCTCGGCGTCTTTTTGCTCGAGTGAAGCTGCGAATTGGGAGTCCCGGTTCAACAGGTACGCCCGTTCGTCATTCGACATCCCGGCCAGGCGATACTCGACGTTGAGCAATCCGGAGCGGACTTCGCCGTCCGCCAGCATTTCCTGATAGGCGGTTTCGGTGTCCTTCATGTGCATGTACGCGAACAGACCTAGCGTGAACAACAATACGATCATGGCGCCGAAAGATAGAAACAGTTTGGTGCGGATCTTCATGTGATCTCCTCCGAGTCAGATTGTTGGAATCGACATTATTCGCCAATTGTATAGGTTATTCGACACCAATAGGGGGCAGTCCTGCCGTAATCAGGGGCGATCTTAAAATATTCGGGACTAAAGTCTTATGACTTGCTGCGACGATTATTTCGACACTGCTGCACAAAAAAAGTTGCCTCATGGGCAACATTCAAAAGAAAGCAAGGGCTCGCGTGCCGTTAATGTTGCCTTTCGTGCAACATTCCCGCATCGCTGCAAGACAAAAGCCTGACCGCACCCTACTCGGTCAGGCTCTCCAACTTGCCGCGCAGCTGCTCCAGCGCGTCCTCCACTTCGAGGAGGGACAAGCCGCCGGCCTCGAGCCGCGCCTTGTCCAGCGTCAGCAGCTGCTCGTACCGCGCGATCGCGTCGGCGAGCAGCGGCGCGCTCCCGTGGCCGTCCTCGAAGAGCGAGAATAGCTCGTTCTCCGCGTCCGCATAGTGGCCTTCGGCCATGTGGAAGCGCCAGAGCTCGAGCCGGATCGGGACGGGGAGCTCATAGCGGCGGAGCGTCTCGAGCAGCCCGCGAATCTCCGCGGGATAATCGACGTACGTCCGCTCAGCGCTTTCGGCGGCAGCCGCGAGATACAGCCCGAGCGCCCGGCAATGGCGCTGGTAGGCCGTCGTGAAGTCGCCCAGCATCTGCTGGCAGTCGCCTTCTTCCTTGAGGAGCATGGCGACGATGAGCAGCTTGTCGGGGCCGCCGTCCGGCCCTTGCCGGAGCAGCTCGAGCAGCGCCTGATCGCTCAAGCTGCGCAGCAGCTTCGGATTTAGCCCCAGCATCCGCCTCAGCAGCTCGTCAATGTGCTGGAGCGCCTGCAGCGGATCCCGATTTTGCTTCAGCCCGATCAGCACGCCGACCGCTTGAGTGATTTGCTCGATCAGCCTCAGCATATAGTCGCGTTGGAACATGCGCGGCCCTCCTCGTTTCGTCTACCTTAACCCTACCATATCCGTCATACGAAAGCACACCCCCGCCCGTTTCGTCTTGACGCCTCCCTTGGACTTCACGTGCGATTTGGAGTATGCTTATTAATAGTAAGAAACTATGCTAATTTACGAATCAAGGGGGAACCGGCTATGGAAATTCAAGTGTTTCACGATACGATCTGCCCCTGGTGCCGCATCGGCAAGGCGAACCTGTACAAAGCGCTGGAGGAATGGGGTCAGCCGGTCACGATCCGCTGGAGAGCGTTCCAGCTCGACCCGACTACGCCGAAGGAAGGGCTTCCGTTCCGGGAGCACATGACCAAGAAATTCGCCGGCCGCGCCGACCTGTCCCAGTTGTTCGGGCAAGTCGTACAGGCGGGCAAGGGTGCCGGAGTGCACTTCGACTTCGACCGCGTCGAGTACTCGCCCAACACGCTTCTGTCGCATCAGATCATCGCGCTCCTACCGGATGATCAAGCCACTCCTTACGTCGAAGCGGTCAACCGCGCTTATTTCGAGGAAGGCCGGGACATCGGGCGGCTTGACGTGCTGCTCGCGCTTGCGACCGAATGCGGAGCCGACGCCGAGGCGCTAAGG
This sequence comes from Paenibacillus sp. HJGM_3, assembly GCF_045062745.1. Taxonomy (NCBI): domain Bacteria; kingdom Bacillati; phylum Bacillota; class Bacilli; order Caryophanales; family Paenibacillaceae; genus Paenibacillus; species Paenibacillus sp. HJGM_3. The sequence goes on along the minus strand of NZ_JBJGED010000017.1, from coordinate 149,535 downwards.
GCGCAAGTCGAGCGGGGTGAAGGGATCGGCCAAGTGGAGGAAGACCTGGCTTTCGGCCGCCAAGTCGGGATTACCGGCGTGCCGTTCTTCGTCCTCGCGGGCAAGTATGCGCTCACCGGCGCACAGCCCGCAGGCGCGTTCCTGCAAGCTTTCGGCCAGGCCGCGAAAGGCTAAATCACGACCGAGAGGGCGCTCCCTGCATCATGCAGAGAACGCCCTCTCGGTTTTCGATCTTATAACGAAAATGCAGCATCCTGTTCGCCAAAGGTCTTAAGCAGCTCCGTGGCGCGATCGACGTCCTTCTTGTGCACCTCCAGCCGCACATTGGAGGTAGGACCGTCCGCGTAGTTGCCGCTGCCCTGGACAGCACCCATCGTAGGCGCCTCTTCGGTCTTCAGCTTGCATTTGACCTGATTCGCCTTGAGATAGGCATACTTCGCTTGTACTTCTTCGGCGGTGCGACCATTCCCCGTCGCCACCGTCTGCCAGCTCCGACTTCGGTAGATGACCGCCGCAATGATGACGGCCGCCGCTACCACGATAATCGCCAATTCCATAACGAACACCACCTTAATCAGATTTTGGGTTCCCGCCCGGACCGGATGCAGGTACTTTCGACTGAGTAACGGATGTTTTTCTGTTTCTTGGTGCGGTGCATTATAGGTTTCGTTACTCCGGCTCTTTTTGAGGGGGTGGCGAAAAAAATATTTTTCCGGCCTGTTCGATGAACCCTCAATACTCTACTTTACCCTCCATTCGGCTCCATAAATCAAACGCATCCATAAATTCGGTAGCCGCCTCGGATTCAATCCGGCGCATCGGAATCCGGCGCGCCGCGATCGGCCGGGCCAGCTCCTCGTAGATGAACGCGTCGTCGAAGCCGATCGCCGCCGCCTCTTCCCGCGAGTAGCCGTAATAGATAGCGCGCGGCCGGGCCCAATAGAGGGCGCCGAGGCACATAGGGCAGGGCTCGCAGCTCGTATAGACGTCGCAGCCGTCCAACTGGAAGTGGCCCAGCTGCCGGCACGCGTCGCGAATCGCCTGGACCTCGGCATGCGCAGTCGGATCGCCTAATGTGGTAACCTGATTCGTGCCGCGCCCGACGATGGTGCCGTCCTTCACCACCAGGCAGGCGAACGGGCCTCCCTTGCCCTCCGCGGCATTGCGGTACGCGAGCTCCATCGCTTGCTGCATCCACTTGATGTCGCCCATGGAATCGACCTCCTTTTACCAATTAGTATAGCCGTTTTTCGCTGTAGGAATGACTTGGAACTTCTGCTACACTGGGCACATAATCGCATTCAGGGAAGAGTGGGGTTCACATGGACAAGGAACGGCTGTTTCGGCTCGGGACGTCGGGAGGCGAGGGGCATTTTCGTGTGATGGCGTATTACTTCCGGCAATGGGACGGCCTCGACATGGTCTACCATACGCATGCCGAGACGGAAATCATGTATGTTCTCTCGGGAACGTGCCGCATCCAGGTGGCCCGTGCCCAGCAGGCTTCATCGGATACGATCAGGCTCAAAAAAGGCGAGTTTATCGTCCTGGATGCGAATGTCCCGCATCGGTTGATCGTGGAGAAGGACAGTCCGTGCCGGATGCTGAACGTCGAATTCGGCAGCTCGGCGAAGAACGGGGGATTGCCCTCGATCGACGGCTGGGCGGCCGAGGACGAGCGGCTCACGGCTTTGCTGGCGGCGCCTCTCCCGTACATCGTACTCCGGGACCCGGACGACGTATACCATATTCTCAAGAGCTTGGTGCTCGAGCTGGACCGCCAAGGAACGAAGCAGGGCATCAGGGTGCAGCTGCTGCTGTGGCAGCTGCTGCTCCGGATCGCCGCGCTGTGGGAACAGGAAGAACGCAGCGGCGGAGGCGAGTCGGAGACGAGCCTGTACGTGAAGCAATGTATGGAATTCCTGCAGCAGAACTACGATCGGGATATCCTGGTGAAGGACATCGCCGCGGCGGTCAATCTGCATCCAGGCTATCTGCACCGTATTTTTAAAGCGCACACGAGACGCACGATCATGGAGGTACTGACTTCGCACCGGATGGAGAAGGCGAAGATGCTGCTCGCCCAGACCCAGATCCCGATCGGCGACATTCCGGAGTACGTGGGGATTAACAGCCGGCAATATTTTCATACGCTTTTCAAAAAACATGTGAACCAAACACCTGTTGAATATCGCAATTCGGTTGATTTAAGCCAAGGGAGCCTCCCGAAGAAGTGAGGATTTTGGTCATCGCCGTCCCGCAGAAAGTCATCATTTTGATAACGCCTTCATTCGGCTTCCTGATACAATTCAAAGAAAGGCAATCGACCATCTGCACTGGAGTAAAGGAGGAGCGGCATGTCATTCAAGGTGACTTTTATCGGGGCGGGGAGCATTGGATTTACCAGAGGGTTGTTGCGCGATCTGCTGACGGTTCCGGAATTCGGTGGAATCGAGGTGGCGTTCCACGACATTAACGCGCGCAATCTGGAGATGGTGACGGAGCTGTGCCAGCGGGACATCGAGGCGAACGGCCTGTCCATCCGCATTCAAGCGACGACGGACCGGCGCGCTGCGCTGGAGGGGGCGCGGTACATTTTTTGCACGATCAGGGTTGGCGGGCTGGAGGCGTTCTCGACGGACGTGAACATCCCGCTGCGCTACGGGGTGGACCAATGTGTCGGCGATACGCTGTGCGCGGGCGGCATCATGTACGGGCAAAGGGGTATCCCCGAGATGCTGAACATCTGCCGCGATATCCGCGAGATGGCGGAACCGAACGCGCTGCTGCTCAATTACGCCAACCCGATGGCGATGATGACCTGGGCGTGCAATCAATACGGCGGGGTGAATACGGTAGGGCTGTGCCACGGCGTGCAGCACGGGCATAGGCAAATCGCCGACGCGTTCGGCCTGAAGCAGGAAGAGGTCGACATCATCTGCGCCGGCATCAATCATCAGACCTGGTACGTCCAAATTCGGCACCAGGGGGAGGATTTGACCGGGAAGCTGCTGGAAGCGTTCGAGAGCCATCCGGTCTTCAGCCGGACCGAGAAGGTGCGCATCGACATGCTGCGGCGGTTCGGTTACTACAGCACCGAGTCGAACGGGCATCTCAGCGAATACGTGCCGTGGTACCGCAAGCGTCCGGACGAGATTCAGGAGTGGATCGATATGGGCTCGTGGATCAACGGCGAGACCGGCGGGTATCTCCGGGTATGCACGGAGGGCCGGAGCTGGTTCGAGACTGACTTCCCGAACTGGATGAACGACCCGGCATTGGAATACAAGCCGGAGAAGCGGGGGCACGAGCACGGAACTTACATTATTGAAGGTCTGGAGACAGGAAGGGTGTACCGCGGCCACTTCAATGTCGTGAACAACGGCATTATCGCCAATCTGCCGGATGATGCGGTGATCGAAGCGCCTGGCTATGTGGATCGCAATGACATCGCCATGCCGACCGTCGGCGATCTGCCACTCGGGTGCGCGGCGGTCTGCAACGTCAGCATCTCCGTACAGCGGCTCGCGGTCGAGGCGGCGGTGCGGGGCGACGACCGGCTGCTCCGGCAGGCGTTCATGATGGATCCGCTCGTAGGGGCTGTCTGCAACCCGAAAGAAATTTGGCAGATGGTCGACGAGATGCTGGTGGCTCAGGAGGCGTGGCTGCCGCAGTACAAGGAGGCCATCGTCTCCGCGAAGGAGCGGCTGGCGACCGGTCCGCTCGTTCCCACCCGCAATTACGAGGGCGCCGCACGGCTGAGGGTGAAGACGGTGGAGGAGATGCGCGCCGACCGCCAGGCGGCGAACAAAAACGCCGGCGAGTCGGACAAAGGCGAGGACCGCGAGAAGGTGGCCACGCCTGCAGATTAATAGGAAGATCAAGAGCCGTCCGGATTCACATCTCGTGATCCGAACGGTTTTTCTCATACGCTAGCTAGATACAGAATGTATCATTGTGTGAAAATTCACATTGTACTCCTATTGGACCTGTGATAGATTCAGAACGAACAGGATTCATTTTCCAATACGAGAGGAAGTACTACATGAGACGGACAAGCAGGGGCAAGAAGCTAAGCTGGATGTTGATCGTATGCTTATTGGTCGGGTTGTATGCGGGGAATCTATCGGTCTATGCGGCCGGCTCGGATTCCGAGATTCCGAACATTGTGGCGAACGTGTCGCCTAGTGTAGTTGCGATTATAGGCAAGCCTACGGACGGCAAGGATTCGGATCACGATCGGTTCAACCTGGCGCACGGCACCGGCGTGATCGTGAAGTCCAATGGGGTGATCGTCACGAACGCCCATGTCGTCAAATCGATGAAGAACATTGTAGTCGTCACTTCCGACGGCAAGACATACCCGGGCAAAACGACGCATTACGACGAGGAGAGCGATCTGGCGTTGATCAAGATCGACGCGATCGGGCTGTCGGCCGCTGCGTTCGCGGCTCCGAACGATATTAAAGTCGGGGAGACGGTGATGGCGATCGGGACGCCGATCTCGTTCGCGCTCCGCAATTCCGTGACAGTCGGCATCATCAGCGGCATGGATCGGTCCGTGGAGTCCCCCTATCAGCTGCTCCAGACCGATGCGGCGATCAATCCGGGCAACAGCGGCGGCGCGCTCGTCAATATGCAGGGCAAGGTCGTCGGCATCAACTCGCAGAAGTATGTAGACTACTCCGTGGAGAGCCTCGGCTTTGCCATTCCGGTGAATACCGTCCAGTACGTGCTGGAGCATTTCGAGAAGTACGGCAAGGTGATGCGGCCTTATATGGGCTTGGAGCTGGAAGAGAGCTGGGAGGCGGTCGTAGGGCTGCCGGCGAAGGAAGCGCTGAAGGTCGCTTACGTGGATCCGGACTCTCCGGCGGCGCAAGCGGGCATTAAGCAAGGGGACACTATCGTCTCGTTCGATCAAGCCTCGGTCAAGACGATCGTCGAGTACAACGAGCTGATGAAGAAGTATTTGCCGAAGGAAACCCTTCGTGTTACTTTGCATTCCGGCGGGCAGACCGTTGTGCGAAGCGTCGTTCTTGGAGAAGACCCTTCCGCGAGCAAATCTTGGGTGCAAGACTCCGAGGGCGGCTATATCGATGACGATCAAGGCAAGACGAAGATCGGCGACAGCCACTTCGGGTGGTCGATGAAGTATCCGGCCGGATTGATCCAAGCGTTTCAGAGCGATGACGGCAGCCGGGTGACCTTCGGCGATTCCAAAGGGGAGTTCGGCATCTCGATCTCGGTAGAGGAGAAGATCAGCGAGGAGCTGTCCGTCACCGGCCTGCTGCGCAAGCTGGCGATGTCGTCGGACGATACGGTGCTCGAGAAGCGCTACCTGGATCAGGAACCGGTGCCGTACGCCAAAGTAGTGGCGAAGTCGGATGAGGATCAATACTATCAAGCCCGCGCTTACCAAAAGGGCGACAAGGTGTATTACATCGCCTTGATCGTTACGTCGGAAGACAATTACAAAAACAAGGTGAAGCTGAACGCTTACCTAGACTTGTTGGACAGCTTCTCTTTCAGCTTCGACGCGAAGGATGGGGAGCTGAAGGATATTTCGATCTTCCAAGAAGGCGGTACGACCTTCACGAATGAATATGGGTTGTCGTTCGAGCTGCCGTCCGGCTGGGAGGAGAACAAGTACGGCGGAGAGCTGGCATACAGCAACGAGGACGCCGATCAGGATGTTAGCGTACAAGTGACGTCGGCTTCGTCGGGCGATACGCTGGCGGACTGGGTGGCGCGCGAGGAGCTGCAATTCACTGGTCAGTATGCGGAAGAGTACAGACAAACCGGCGAGCTGAAAGATGAGAATGCCGACGGGGTGCCGGTGAAGCAAGTACGCCATTCGTGGCGCATGGGCGGCGATACATGGAATTCGCAGGTGAATCTGTACTTCATTAAGGACAAATACAAATATAAGATCTCCGTGGATTTCAAAAAGGACGACCATGAGCAGGAAGCGGCCGAGTTGATCGACGCGATCGTCAAGTCCATGAAGGTGAGCAAGGACACGATGAACACCAGTCTGGGGTATATCCAGGACGAGGACGAGCTGCTTGATCCTAACGGAACGAATGCATACAAAAATGAAAAGTACCACTATTCGGTTCGGATCCCGGAGCTGTGGTCGACTCCTGGCTCGTATTATAAGGATAGTCCGCGAGCCAACTTCAACTTCACCGGAGGGTCCTTGACCGTGGAGGCCGATGACAAGAGCAGCGTAGAGGATGTTATGAAGAAGCTGGAGCAGGGGCACAAGAAAAGCAACGAGAACGACCCGGAATACACCTATACGATTACGGACGATTCGACGTTCGGCGATGGCGGCAAGAAGATCGCGATCCGGTATAACTTGAAAAAAGCTCCTTACGAGCAGACCGAGTACGTCTTCCGCAGCCACAATATTACGTACACCATTACGCTCAAAATGAACGATGCGGTCGTATACGGAAGCGAATGCGGCACGTGCGGAGGCGGCCGTAGAATCATTTCAGTACGCGGATTAGTTCTTAAGACTTTCGGCCCTGCATATGCATATAATGAATTAGGCCTAAATAACTAAAATAGGTCTAGCGGGAATAGATTCGACATGGTATGATGGAATAAACTTCATATTCGGAGGCAATGAATCGTGTTTTGCATTTGGGCATCTGGGACACAGGGAGCCAGTGATGCAACCGGCCGTGCTTTTTTCCTACTTTGGAAATCGCGGCCTTTTTTTGTGCGAGAAAGGAGTCCCCGTAATGATCGAGAAGACGAATATCAACTGGTCGAATTATCATGTGTCCTCCCCTCAGAACCACATCAAGCTTCAGCCGAAGAAAGGGACCGACCCAGGAACGGCAGCGGGCGCAGCCGGCAGTGCCGCCCTGGATCACACTCTGGTAGCGACTTACCATAAGAGCCGGCATCCCCACGCGGCTGCCGAGTCGGCTGCTTCAGGGGCCGCTTCCAAGAAGCCGGATAAACCGGATAAACCGGATAAACCGGATAAACCGGATAAACCGGATAAACCGGATAAACCCGACTCTGTGACGAATCGTGAGGCCAAGCAAATCTTCAAAACGTGGAAGAGCGGACTTGAGGACGCGAGCTCCCAATACATGGAGCAGATCGTGCAGCAGTTGGACGCCTCTCCGAGGGAACTCGGGGAAGAGGGGCTCGCCGCCCTGCGCAAGCAGCTGAACGATTGGGTGGAGGCCCAATACGACGGTCTCTCGGATCAGCTGCGCAAGTTCGATCGAGATCTCTCGCTCAAATTCCTCACCCGGGCGGATAAGGCGCTCGATTCGATATCAGACGACTTGTGGGTGGATATCCGCTCCGAGGTGGCGGCGCACACGGCGTCGGCCGGGGTAGGGCGTGCGGTCTACCAGCAGTGGAATCAAGGGCTCTCCAGCCCGACCGACCTGCTCACCCGAGTGACGGACCAATTGAACGCAGATCTGGACGGCAACATCACCGACCAGGATTTGCAGCAGTTTGACAAGTGGTTCACCGATTGGATGTCCAGCCAGCAGTCGACTCTGGCGAATCAGCTGCAGAGCATCCCGACCGGGATCCGCGGGACGCTGCTCGAGCAGGCGGGCGATCGGCTGGGAAGCATGCTGGAGACGTACCGCGCCGGTGTTACCGCTGCGATCCATAGCTACTCCGACCTCGTCACGCAGTCGCGACAAGCGTTCAGCCAGTGGGACGATGCGCTCCATACGTCATCCTCGGACCTCCTGACTAGCATTAACGCTACCATCTTCAACGATGCCGACGATATTACCGATACGGAAAAACAAGCGTATGCGAACCAGATAAGCGGTTGGCTGGGAGTGAAGAAGAACCAGGCGTTGGACGCGCTTGCGAGCGCTCCGGCCGGGCTGCGCAGCACGCTGGAGCAGCAGGTGAACGGCAACGTCAGCGGGGTGCAGGCCACCCTGACCCAGTTCGTGAACGATTCGATTCAATTCCGGAATACCGGGGACCAGAATGCGGCCGGGTTCCTGAACGAATGGAAGACCGGCTTGAACCTGGACGCGGACGATTATTTTAAAGAAGTGAAAGCGGCCATCCGGCAAGATCCGGACAAAATATCCGATCAGGAAAAGCAGCTCTACCGGCAGCACTTGCAGCAATGGATCGATGGGGTGAAAGGCGAATTTGCTTCGGGTCTGAGCGATCGGTTAAGCGATACGCTGACCGGCGTGCAGCGGAAGTACAATACGCTGGCCGGCGACACGCTGAACCAGAAACTGGATTCGCTCTGGAGCTCCATTCAGGATCAGATCACGGCGTGGAACAACCGGGTGATCCCAGGACCGGGTAATGGCAATGGTAACGGGAATGGAAACGGCAACGGCAACGGGAACGGCAACGGGAATGGTAATGGTAATGGAAACGGCAATGGTAACGGGAACGGCAACGGTAATGGCAATGGCAATGGCAATGGCAATGGCAATGGGAACGGCCACGGCAATGGAGACTCGTTCGTCCTGGGCTGGAGCAAAAAGCTGAACAACCTGTTCCGGCCGAACTATGATTTCCAGATCGGCTCGGGGGATAACTCGTTCCAGTTCAAGCTGCGGGCCCTTTCGGGCGGTAATCGCAACTCCCTGTTCTACGTCAGTGACGGGAACGGCAACAAGCGTGCAGTCGACATGAAGTTCGGTAGCTCGGAGCTCGAGCAGAAGTTCATGGAATACGCCAAGAAGAACAATGTATTCGGCGCTACATTATCCGTGGAGAAATTTAACTCCCTCCTGGATAAAGTGAAGGACAGCATCAAGCCGCTGGCCGACATTAACCCGGAGCGGCTGAAGCAAATTCTCGCCGACAAGGACGAGACGAAAAAGCTGTACGACACGTTCGACAACCTGCTTGGATTGATCAAATCGATGATTTAAAAGCAGTAAGCATTAGGGCCCCGTCACTCGACGGGGCTTTTTGGCATGGCCAGCGAGAAGACTCGCCTCCTAAATTTACCAAATCTTCATACCCGCTTAACACCAGGTTAAAAGGAGCGGGTTACGCTGGGGACAACCCTATTGAGGAGGTAGTTTCGGATGGATATGAATCGGAGAACGTTTTTGAGTTACATGGGGACAGGGGCGGCGGCGCTGGCGGCCGCATCGGCGGGATTCGGCATGCTCGTCAGCGACAAGGCGGAAGCGGCGGCAGACCATCTGTTCGGGTTCAAGACGAATCGGGTGAGCGGCCATTTCGACCCGATTATGGCATCCTCGGCGGACGAATTGATCATTCCGGCCGGCTTCCAGTACGACGTGGTCGCCGCCTACGGCGACGTGATCAATATGGCGGGGGATACGTTCGGCCATAACGCCGACTTCAACTGCTTCTTCCCGATCGACGGCTCGGCTACGCGCGGGCTCTTGTTCACCAATCATGAAGCGACGAACCTGTTCGTGCTGGGCAAGCAAGAGGGCGGCAAGTGGTCGAAGGAGCAAGTGGGCAAGATGCTGTACAACCAGGGAGCTTCGGTCATCGAGATCTTCCAAGACGAGGAAGGTGTCTGGAAAGTGGACAAGTCCTCTTTGCATGCCCGCCGAATCAACGGCTTCTCCGATTTCGACATCACGGGTCCGGCCCGAGGCGCGGAGGCGACTGCGTATGCGATGAGCGCCCGGGGTACCTTCGCGAACTGCTCCGGCGGCATGACGCTCTGGAACACGGTACTGTCCTGCGAAGAGAACTTCAGCGAGACGGCCGCGGCGGCCGGATTGAATCCGACACACTACGGGTGGGTCATCGAGGTCGATCCGTTCGACGGCAGCTACTTGAAAAAACATACCGCCCTCGGTCGGTTCAATCACGAGAATACGGCGATGGGACTGACGAAGGAAGGACACATTGTCGTCTATGAAGGCGATGACAAGAAGGATGCCTGCATCTACAAGTTTGTGAGCAAGGGCAAGTATGACCCGTTGCTGGGCCGGGACAACGCGAAGCTGCTGGAGGAAGGTACCCTGTATGTCGCCGATTTGAAAAAAGGGACCTGGATCCCGATGACGGCGGAGGCGGTGCAAGCGAAGCTGAAGGACGAGAAATTCAGCTTGCCGGCCTCGTTAAAGGGAACGAAGTCGGACTGGCTGGACAAGTTCAAGGATCAGGGCGGTGTCGTGACGAATTGCCATGAGGCGGCTATGATCCTGGGCGGGACACCGACCGACCGGCCGGAAGACATCGAGATCTCGCCGTTCGACAACACGGTATTCATCTCCCACACGAACAACGACAACCACGGCAACATCCACGGGCACATCACCAGAATTTTCGAAAAGGACGGCGACCTGGGGGCAATAGAATTCGACTTCGAAATTTTCGCCGCCGGCGGACGGCAAAGCGGCTTCAGCTCGCCCGACAACTTGATCTTCGACAGCAACGGCAACCTGTGGATTGTCACCGATATTACGGGAAGCGGGATCGGCAAGGGTGTGTACCGGACCTTCCTGAACAACGGGTTGTTCGTCGTGCCGACGTCCGGACCGAGCAAGGGCAAGGCGCTGCAATTCGCTTCCGCGCCCAAGGATGCCGAGTTGACCGGCCCTTGGTTCACTCCGGATGAGCGGACCTTGTTCTTGTCCGTGCAGCATCCGGGAGAGAACACGACCGACTTGGCCAAGCCGACCAGCCTGTGGCCTCACCGCCCAGGGGATACGATCCCTCGTTGCGGAGTAGTGGCTATTCGCGGATTCCGGTTTGCCTAATCAAGAGACGTATTAGCGACAAGCACACCAACTGTCCGCGCAAATGTATGCAGAATCGAGGAAGGCGGCGGGAAAGCCGCTTTCCGCGCGGGATACGGCCGATTGAAGGGCCATAGACTTTTCGCCAGAAGCCGGTCTTGCCAGTATGATGGAGGAAGAACAAGTAGGCGCTGGAAGAAGGAACTGTGGCATGCTGCGATCATACGCTTGGTTAGTGTTTTGTGTCACCGTCTGGGGGAGCAATTTCGTCTTCGGGGCGATTCTGGTGGAACAGTTTCCGCCCATGCTGCTCGCGATCGCCCGGCTGTCGGTCACGTGTACGTTTTATATCGTATTCGCTTGGTCCACGGGCCGGATTGTGAAGCCGAACAGGCGAGATTGGATGCTGCTCGTCCCCTTAGCCTTGCTAACCATGGTGAATCAGTCTTCCTTCTACATCGGACTGCAATATGCCGACCCGACCGTATCGGCGCTGATTACAGCGATGTCGCCGATTGCGGTTAGCTTGCTCGCCGCCGTCTTCCTGAAGGAGCGGATGACCGTCCGGATGGCGTTCGGCTCGGTGGTGGCGGTGACGGGCGTTTTCTTCGTAGTCGGGTCCGCGGGAGGCGGGGGCTCCTTCTCCAAGGGCGAGCTGCTTATGGCCGCAGCGATGATGTCCTTCGCCGTCTCGATGATCTTGACTCGCAAGCTGACGGAGTTCCGCGATCCGTTCTTCGCCACGTCCTACGCGACCGTATTGGGCTCGGGCTTGTTATTGCCGGTCGCCCTCATTCGGGAGGACGTGTCTCGGATGAGCACGGAGCTGTGGGCGTGGGGGCTGCTCATCGGGTGCGCGCTCATCATGCAGGTGGTGTGCGGCCTCGTCTGGAACCGGGAGATGCAGCGGGTAGGGGCGGGGAAGGCCTCGATCTTCCTCAATCTGCAGCCGTTCGTGGCGATGGTTCTGGGGTATTGGATTCTGAACAAGCCGGTTACCGGCACGCAGCTCATCGGCTCGCTGCTCATTATCGGCGGCGTCTTGCTGGCCACGGTGCAGACGGTACGGTCGATGCAGCGGGCCGCGAGGCTGTCGGCCAAACCGGCTTCCGGAACGGCAGCCGGATCGGAAGCAGGCGGCGGGATGTCCGGGCCATAGGGATTATGAGGCGGTGAATACGGCGGAATCTAGAGGATACAGGGTTTACAGGGTTTACAGGAACAGGGGGCAGCTCCTATAATGGAGTAGTGCTCCTTTTTTGTGTGTTGAACGGGAGATAAATTCCGAAAATAGATATAAAACTGGAGGAGGCTTGTCAAATGGCCCACGAGTTCGAGGCGCTGCGTCAGTTGGATACCGAGCAGCGCAATCCGCGGACCGAGGAGTTCGACAACCGGTCCACGCTGGAGATGCTTGCGATGATGAACGCGGAGGATACGCTTGTCCCGGCCGCAGTGGCGGCGCAGCTCCCGACGATCGCGACGGCGGTCGACCGTATCGCCGACGCCCTGCGTAACGGCGGCCGGCTGTTCTACGTCGGCGCGGGCACGAGCGGGCGGCTCGGCATGCTCGACGCCTACGAGTGCCCGCCGACGTTCGGGACGCCGCCCGAGCTCGTGCAGGCGCTCGTCGCCGGCGGCGTCGCGCGGGATCGCGCCGATGAATCGGCGGAGGACGATCCCGCCCTGGGCGCGGACGAGCTGCGGCAGCGCGGGCTCACGGCGGCCGACGTCGTCGTCGGCATCGCCGCCAGCGGGCGCACGCCGTACGTCGTCGGCGCGCTGCAGTACGCGGCGTCCGTCGGTGCCGCGACGATCGCGCTCGCCTGCACGCGCGGCTCGGCCATCGGGAAGGCCGCCGCGCTGGCGATCGAGGTGCCGGTCGGCCCGGAGGCGCTGACCGGCTCGACCCGGCTCAAGGCGGGCACGGCGCAGAAGCTCGTGCTGAACATGCTCAGCACGGTCACGATGGTGAAGCTCGGCAAAGCCTACAGCAACCTCATGGTCGACATGGAGCCGAGCAATGGCAAGCTGCGGGTGCGGGCGAGCCGCATCGTCAGCATGGCCACCGGGGCGGACGACGCCGCGGTGGAGCGGGCGATGACGCAGGCCGGCGACCACGTCAAGGCCAGCATCGTCATGCTGCTGGCCGATGTGGAGGCCGCCGAGGCGCACCGCCTGCTGGAGGAGGCGGGCGGCGTCGTACGGTTAGCGCTGCGGCTCGCCGGACGGGAAGCTTAGCAGGATGGTGGAGGAGGCGAAGAGAATGGGGTTACAGCGTATTAGCGGCTCCTGGTTTGACTTTTATCATTGCAATCCGTACGAAGGCGATACATGGAACTCGATAACGCAGCGGTTCACTGCCGACGATTGGAGCCTGAAGCTGGCCGAGATGGCCGAGGCCGGACTCGATACGCTCGTTCTGCTCAGCGTGGCGCTGCACGGCAAAGCGTTCTATCCGTCCGAGGTGATGCCGTGGCGGTGGGATACGGTTTGCCCCGATCCGCTCGAGGCTGTCCTGCAGGCCGGCGACCGGCTGGGGATGCGGCTCTTCCTCGGGCTAGGGTTCTTTACGACTCCGATTATGGGCAGTCTCTCGACCGACGGAGACGGTTCTACGCTGCGGTTCGACGTGGCGCGGGAGCTGTCGGCCCGATACGGGCATCACCCTTCCTTTGCCGGATGGTACTTCCCGGTCGAGGCGGCGATCCATACGTATTTCCCGGACAACTACATTCGCTATGCGAATGAATTGGCGGACTTCTGCCGTCGGCTCGGGCCTTCTCAGGTGCTGATCGCGCCTTACGGGACACGCTCAGTCGTCGCGGACCAGCAGTTCGTCGACCAGATTCGATCGCTGGAGGTCGATTATATCGCGTACCAGGACGAGATCGGGGTGAACCGCACCACCTTTGAAGCGGTCGATGCCACATACGCACGCCTGCGAGAAATCCACGAGCGGGCCGGCAAACCGCTGTGGGCCGACGTGGAGGTGTTCCGTTTCGAGGGCAAGGTGCTCTATCCCGGCGCCTTCGAGCGTATTCAGCAGCAGTTGTCCATCGTGTCGAAGTACGTGGACAAGGTGTTGTGCTACCAGTACCTGGGCATGATGAACAAGCCTGGCAGCCCGGTTCACGCTGGGGATGCCTCGTCCACGCAGCTGTATACGGACTATACCGGCTGGATGCGCCGTGAGGGGCTGCTCTGAACGATTAGGACTTATTAGGACTCGATAAGAAAGGAAGAGCGCTTCGTGAGCGACAACGTCATTCTGGGGATCGATATCGGAGGCACGAACATCAAGTCGGGGCTCGTCGACGAGACCGGTCGCATTCTCGACACGCTGACCGTGCCGACGGAAGCCCGCTCCGGCAGCCGCGACACGCTGCTGTCGAAGCTGTACGCCCTCGCGGCGCAGCTGCGCGAGCGGGCCGAGGCGCGCGGCTGGACGCCGGTCGCGCTCGGCGTCGGCACCGCGGGCTACGTGCACGCCCGCGAAGGGCGCATCGGCTACGCCACGTCCAACCTCCCGGGTTGGACCGGCGTCCCGCTGCGCCAAGAGATGGAGCGCCACACCGGCCTGCCGGTGGCGCTCGCCAACGACGCCCATGCGTTCGCCATGGGCGAAGCCTGGATCGGCGCCGGACGCGAGTGGGACACGTTCGTCTGCATCACGCTCGGCACCGGCGTCGGCGGCTGCCTCGTTCTCGACGGGCGCCCGTACTATGGGCGCGACGGCTACGGCGGTGGCTTCGGCCACATGGTCCTGCAGCACGGGGGCGCTCCCTGCAACTGCGGCCTGACCGGCTGCTGGGAGCAGTACGCCTCCGTGACCGGCCTCATGCGGCTCGCCGAAGAGGGCGGGATCCAGCCTGCGGCGATCGGCCATTCGGCCAAGACGCTGTTCGAGTGGGCGCGGGACGGCCACGCCCACGCGCTGGCGGTCATCGACCGCTACGCGGAATATGTGGCGCTCGGCCTGACCAACCTGACGCACGCGCTGAACCCGCAAGCGTTCGTGATCGGCGGCGCGGTGACGCAGCAGGGGGAGTTCCTGTTCGAGCGCATTCGCTCGAACGTCTCGCGGCAGGTCATGCCGGCCTACGACGGCATGGCGATCGTGCCGGCCGCGCTCGGCGAGCACGCCGGGTTCGCCGGCGCCGCGCGGCTGGCGTGGCAGCGGCTGCAGGATGGCGGCTGCTGACGCCGGGGGCCACGTCACGCGAGAGGGAAAACCCCCTCCTCTTTTCGAGTCAGGGCGGCGGAATAGCATAATGAAGGGGAAAACCTCCCTCATTTTTGAAGGAAATGGGCTGAAAACTCGAACCATTCGCCTCAAGAGAGGGAGGTTTCCCTCTTTTGCGAGTAGATTACGGTGATTCGTCTGAATGAGAGGGAGGTTTTCCCTCTTGTACTAGCCACCAACGAAACCTTTCCCACATCCGCTTGCTTCTGTGATAAGATGAGACCGATACGGCATGTGACAATTATAGGAAGCGGATGAGCGTTTCCGGGAACCGGGAAAGGAGAGGTTCCATGCTGCTGTTAACCAGGCTGTTCCTCCGGATCGTCCATATGAACAACCGGTCCGTCATTCTAGTGTCCGTGCTCTTCATCCTGCTCACCTCGGGGCTCGCCTATGCGTTGGAGCCGGACGTGTTCGGCACGTATTTCAACGGCTTCTGGTGGGTCATGACCACCGTCACGACCGTCGGGTATGGGGATTTCTATCCGCATACGGTGCCCGGCAAATGCTTAGGCATCGTGGTCTACATCTTCGGCATCGGGCTCATCTCCATTACGATCAGTAAAGTGGTCGAGGCTTTATTCTTCTATCAACGGAGAAAGGAGGAGGGGAAGCTGCGATACACCGGCGAGCAACATGTGGTCATCATCGATTGGAGCAAAAATGCGGAGCTGGCCATCCAGGAAATTCTCAATACCGACGCCCAAACGGACATCGTATTGATCGACACGCTCGAGAAAACGCCGATCCAGCATGAGCGCGTCCATTACATTCAAGGCAATCCGGTCCATCATCAGACGCTCGAGCTGGCCAATCTGTCCCGCGCGCGGGCTGTGATGATCTTCGCCGACGAGGTGACGCGCTATCAGAACGTAGTGCGCGATTCGTCCTTCATCGACGGCAAGACGCTGCTGGTCGCCACCGCCATCGAGCGGGGCTACAGCCATGTCCACACGATCGCGGAGATCAAGGATCGCGAAAACTTGCCGAACTTCGAGCACGTGCAAATCAACGAATTCATTCTGAGCAACGATACGGTTTCCCAGCTGGCCGTACGCGCGGCGTTCCACCCTGGCACGACGAAGCTGTTGTCCCAGCTGCTCACCCATCAGGACGGCGAGGATTTGTATGAGGTGGCGAAACGCGAGAGCTGGGTGACGTTCCGGGACGCGTTCCTCGATCTGTTGAATCAGGGGGCTACACTCATCTCCGACGGGACCGACCTGGCAATCAACCGACGGATGGAGGAGCCGATCCCGCCGAACGCCCGGCTGTTCGTCATCTGCAGCCGGGAGACGTATCGCACCCTGACACGTGATTCTTCAGGGTCCGCCTAGCCCAAAGAGCCCTCGCGCTTCATCCCGAAGCGGAGGGCTCTTCTCTTCTCCATTACTTACCTATTGCACCGATTCCTTCAACCACCGCTCCAGCTGGGCGGTATACTTCTCGGTGATCTGCTGCGGGCGTGTGATCGCCCCGCCGACGACGACGTACGTCGCGCCGGCCTCCAGCGCATGAACGGCCTCCGCCGGGCTCCAGATACGCCCCTCGGCTACGACCGGCTTACTCGCTTGCGCGCTCAACCGGCGGACAAGCTCCAAGTCCGGGCCCTCCTGCTGCGGGCTGTAGGGCGTATAACCGGACATCGTCGTGGAGATCAGGTCGGCGCCGAGACGCTCGGCGAGCAGCCCTTCCTCCAATGTGGAGATGTCCGCCATCACTTGCACCCCGGCCACGTGGCAGTAGTCGACCAGCGGCTTCACGCGCTCGGCGCGGTCCTCGCGGTCGGTCATGTCGAGCGCGACGATGTCGGCGCCGGCTTCGATGATCGCTTGCACGTCCGCAAGCTCGGGCGTAATGTAGATCGCCGAGCCCGGGATGTCCCGCTTGAGCAGGCCGATGACCGGCAGCTCGACCGCCTGTTTGATGTCGCGAATGTCGGACGGCCCGTTGGCGCGGATGCCGATGGCTCCGCCCGCCGCGGCGGCGCGGGCCATGAGCGCCATCAGGCCCGGCATGTATAAAGGTTCGCCGGGCAGAGCCTGGCAGGATACGATAAGGCCTCGTTGGGCAAAGATGCGGTTCATGGACTTGTTCTCTCCTATTCTGCCTGAACTAAGGATGGCGCGGCCAAGTGCCCGAAGACGGCAGCCATGGTCGCGGCTTTGCGGAATGTAGTCGTGACCGGCGTGCGGTCGGGCTCGTGATGACGCACCTTCGGCTCGAACAATTGGAGCCCCTTGGCACCGAGACCCGCCTCGATCGCGTCGAGCCGCTCGGCTACATAACGACTCGCGTCGGGAAGCGCCGGGTAGTGCGAGAGCGCGAGCAGGATCTCGGGCACGTTGTCCCAGTCGCGGCACCACCAGGGTGCTTCGTTGTCGTCATTCGGCCCGTCGGCCAGCGCCGTAAGGATCCGCTCGGTCGCAGCCAGCGATACGGGCTCCCACTTCTTGCGCAGCGCAGGCGGGAGCAGCGGCTTCAAGGGATGGGCGAACGTGACGATCGTCGCTTGGTACGAGACGCTGTTCCCCATGCCGACGGAGCCGTCCCAGTTCTCGGTGTATGGCCACCAGCCGTCGGAATGCACGCCGAACCGGCGGATCAGGTGCGCGACAATCTCCGAAGCCTTGTCGAGATAAACCCGGTTGCCGGTCAGCTCGTAGGCGCGGCCGAACGTGTGGGCGGCATACATGTCGCCGTTCAGCACGTCGTGATTCTTCGCATTCGGATTTTTGTAGATGGCGGCCGGATTCTCGGCGGCCACTTGCGTCAGCAGGTAATCGGCCGAAGCGACCAAGCTGATCTTCGCCGCCTGCGACCCGGTCGCTTGGTGGACCAGATACAGGCTGTTGGCCGAGGCGCCGATCTCGGCGATATCTATGGTATTGGCTTCGCCTTTCCGGACATAGAAGGGCTGGGAGAAGGCGCCGGAGGGCAGCTGCCGCCGCCGGACGTCTTCCGCGAGTCCCGAGGCGATCTCGAGCTGATCGGGCCTCTCGCCGAGCCGGGCGTCCAGCGCGAACAACGCCGCGGCCGCGATCGTCGTACAGCAGCTCGCTTCCTCTCCCAGCTCCTCGTCGTGAATCGTCCATGTGCCTGCTGCCGGGTCGTGTCGAAGCAAAGGCTTCATCTCGGCCGCGAGCTGCGAGATCAATCGTGCGATACGGTCCATCGTAATTCTCCTTTTGTACGCTCCATGTCATCGGGTATGCCCTCATTATAGCATAAATGTGGAGTTTTGTTCCGATTTTGTACGGGAATATGGAGATAAACTCTACGACATTGTTCCGGCCTCCAAAAAGACTTATAATGGCCTTAACAATCGTTCGCGGATCCGGCGGAAGGGGGAACATCCATGGCGAACACGAATCGAAGCGCACCGATCGGACCTCCCCGCTTCAGCATAGCCGTGCATGCGCTCGTCTGGCTGACCCAGAGCGGGGGAGTGCTGTCAAGCGCGATGATCGCTTCCCAAGTGAACTCGCATGCCACCTTCCTCAGAAGGGTGCTGCAGACGTTAGCTCAGGCCGGTCTTGTCGAAGCGCGGGAAGGGCGAGACGGAGGCTACACGCTGGGACGGGCGAGCGAGCTCATCACGTTGGCAGACGTATACTTGGCCGTGAAATCGGAATGCACCGAAGAGGAGGCCGGCTCACCGTGTACCGCGGATGAGGCGGGCAAAGCGGGAGAGCAACTCGATCGCATGCTGGAGACGGTAATGGGAGAAGCGGAGATGAAATCGATCGAACACCTGCGTCAATACACGATCGCCGATATCATGGCTCGCATCGATTACTTTGCCCCTTGTACCGAATCTGCGCGTTCCATCGATAAATAAAAGTATTGCTAAAAGAAACGCAGCCGCCTATAATGTGACTATACTAGTTGCAGTTAAAAGTGCTGCGCTTTATTTTTGCCTTTAACTGTGCTTGAACGAAGCTCAGATACAAGAAGGGAGATGCAATACGATGAATGTGGTGGCAATCGTACTGGAAGCCTTGCTGGGGCTCATGTTCTTGATGGGGGGCCTGACGAAGCTCGCGGGGCAGAAGATGCACGTCGATAATTTCAATCATTGGGGGTTGCCGCAGTGGTTCCGGAGCGTGACAGGGCTCGTAGAGCTGGTCGGCGCGATCGCGCTGATCGTCGGGATCTGGGTGCCTAGCTGGGGCGCTTGGGGCGGACTGTGGATCGGCTTCACAATGCTGGTCGGCGTCATCGTCCACCTGCGGGTGAAGGATACGTTCAAGCAAACGTTCCCGGCGGTGCTGCTGACGATTCTCGCGATCGTAGTGGCGATTATCCATAGCTCGGAGCTGGCGAATTTCCCGGGCTAATCTGGAAGCAACAAAGCGGATGATAGATGAAAGCACCCCCGTCGGCAGAAGGAGCGTTCCTTCCGCCAGTGGGGGTGCCTTGTTTAGCTCATACCCGTCTTACTTCCACTCGCCTTTAATATTAGCGGCTTTCAGCGCGTCGTTTACTTCCTTGATCATTTGCGCGCCGCCTTTGTCCTTCCATTCCTTCACCAGCTTATCCCAATCGGAGAACGGACGCTGGCCGTAGATCATCTTCGTTTGCTCTTCGTACATATACTTCCACAGATCCGCTTCCTTGGACAGGCGGGTTTCCGAGAAGACAGAGTTAACCGGGTTGTAGTAGTGCTTCGTCTCGGCATGCATCTTCTCGAACTGTGCGGCCGCATTTTTGAGCAGAGGCACCTTGTAGTTCTTGGAGAACTCGTTGGCGATGTCGCTCGGCGCCCAGCCGCTGCTGTCCGGGTAGTAATCGGCCGGCTTCAGGCCCTTCTCGCCGCTCTCCAGCTTCAGCTGGCCGTTGTCGACCGTGTAGCCGGATCCGGATTTGCCGTTCATCCAATCAAAGTCGGCGTTGCTCGAATTACGTTGGTCGTATGGGTAGAACTTGCGTCCATAGTCGAGGAATTCCAGGATGCGCTTCAGCTTCTCCGGCTCCTTGGCGAGCTTGGCGTTCAACAGCGTGATTCCGGAGAACCCGGCTCCCGAAGTATAGCCTTGCGAACCGTCCGGCGCTTTGAACGGCGGAATCGGCACCATCTCGGCCTTCGGCGCGATATCGGACAGCCCTTGGGAGGACGTTTCGCTCATGCCCTTCGGCGTACCGATGAAGATCCCGGCCTTGCCGCCATAATATTCGTTGTTCGTCTGGCCCCAGTTCAGGACGGCGAAGTCCGGCGTAGCCGCGCCTTGCTTATACAGATCGGCCAGCCACATGAGCAGCTCCTTGCGCGTCTCCGTGATGATGCCCGGCACTACGTTGCCGTCCGCATCCTTGTGATACCACGCCAGGAAGTCCCAATACGCGCCCATCGAGTAAGGCGGGTTGATGTTCGAGGACATCGCGAGACCATAGGTGTCTTTTTTGCCGTTCTTGTCCGGATCGTTATTCGTGAACGCGAGTGCGACTTGCTTCAGCTCCTCGTAGCTGGTCGGCATTTTCAGCCCCAGGTTGTCGAGCCAATCCTTGCGGATCATTGGCGTAAGCGAGTAGTTCATAGGGAAGTAGCGCGGAATGCCGTACATTTTGCCGTCCACCATAACCGACTTCTTGATGTTGTCCGGGATCAGCTTGAATGTATCATATTGGCTCATGAACTCGTCGACCGGCAGGAAAGCGCCTTGCTTCGCCCACTTCGCATAGTTCGCGTCTTGGTGGTTCTCCAGCGTGATGATGTCCGGCAGCTCGCCGGAAGCGACCACCGCGCTTAGTTTCTGCAAGTAATCGCTTACTACGACGACCTGCGGCTTGAAGTCGATGTTGAACTTCTCGTTAATGAGCTCGATGCCTTTGCCGTTTGCCGGAGGTACATTGCCTGCATAGCGATAGTCGATCGACGTCACCGTGAATTTCTTGGACTTGTCATCCGGCTTGGCGCTTGACTGCCCGCCCGATGGGCTCGGGCTGGATGTCGACGAACCCGAGTTGGACGAACAGGCGGCGAGTACGCTGGCCGAGAGCAGGACCAGGGCGGATGATGTGGCTAGTTTCTTTAGACGCATTGACGAATCCCCTCCAATTTTAACTTAACACGTTCCAAGCGGACTTGCATGACCCAGAGATTTCCTTTTGGTTTCACATAAGGGAGTGGGGTTCCTTCTTACCCCTTCACCGAGCCGAGCATCACCCCTTTCGCAAAATGCTTTTGCAGAAACGGATAGACGATCAAGATCGGCAGGGTGGCGACCATAATCGCGGCCATCTGCACCGTCTCCGCTGGCGGCGCGTGCTCGGTCAGCTGGCCGAGAGCGGTATTCGGCTCGTTGATGACGACCATCTGGCGCAGCACCACCTGAACCGGCCAATCCGCCGGGTCGTTCAAGTACAGCACCCCGGTGAAGTAGTTGTTCCAATGCGCGACGGCGTAGAACAGGCCGAACGCGGCGAGCGACGGCTTGGAGAGCGGCAGGATGATGCGCAGGAACGTCTGGATGTCGTTCGCGCCGTCGATCGTGGCGGCTTCGTGCAGCTCTTGCGGAATTCCCTTGAAAAATTGTCTCATGACGATCAGGTTGTATGGGCTGATCGCCACCGGAAGGATGAGCGACCAGAAGGTGCCGAGCAATCCGGTCTCCTTCACGACGAGATACGTCGGGATCATCCCGGCCGTGAACAGCAGCGTGATCATCACGAGCAGCATCATGGCGCGCTGGCCGACGACCGGGCGAGACAAGGTATAGGCCAGCGTCGCCGTGAACAGCAGGTTGACGAACGTGCCGATCGCCGTAATCTTCACCGTCACCCCGATGGAGCGCAGGAAAGAGGCTGACCCGAAAATGAACTCATATGCGTCCGTTACCCATTTCTTAGGGAAGAACAGGAAGCGGCTCTGCAGGAAATCCGTGTACGTCGAGAACGAGACGCTGATGACGTACAGGAACGGAAAGATCATGACGACGGCGACCAGGAACAACAGGATATAGTTAATGACCGGGAATAAGGAAAAATGGACTTTTTTCGTATTCATTAGTAGATGCCCTCCTCGCCGAACCGTTTGGCCAAGAAGTTCGCGCCCAGCACGAGGATGAGCCCGACGAGCCCTTT
The DNA here is from genome assembly GCF_045062745.1 of Paenibacillus sp. HJGM_3. Lineage (NCBI taxonomy): Bacteria > Bacillati > Bacillota > Bacilli > Caryophanales > Paenibacillaceae > Paenibacillus > Paenibacillus sp. HJGM_3. Next base: position 127,503 of record NZ_JBJGED010000017.1, on the reverse strand, counting down.
GAACAATCCGACCGCCGTAGCGAAGCTATAGTCCGACTGCACGATCCCTCGCTGGTACACGTATGTGTCGAGTATCTCACCCACATCGCGGTTGAACGGATTGAGCATCAGGAAGATCTGCTCGAAGCCGACGTCCATGACATTGCCGAGCCGCAGAATGAGCAGGATGACGATCGTGCTGCGGATCGCCGGCAGCGTGATATGCCAGATTTGACGCCAGCGGCTCGCGCCGTCGACGATCGCGGCTTCGTACAGCTGCGGGTTGACCCCGGCCAATGCCGCCAGGAAGATGATCGTGCCCCAGCCGATCTCCTTCCAGATGACTTGGGCGACGACGAGCGGCTTGAAGAATGCCGGATCGGTCAGCCACGGAATCGGCCCCCAGCCAAACGCGTCCTTGAGGAAATGATTGAGCAGCCCTTCGCCCCTCAGGAAAATGACGCTGATCCCGACGACGACGACCCAAGACAGGAAGTGGGGCAGGTAGACGAGCGACTGGACGACCCGCTTGTAGAACGAGCTGCGCACTTCGTTCAGCATAAGCGCGAGCAAGATCGGAGCGGGGAAGGCGAAGACGATCTGCAGGATCGAGATGTTGATCGTATTCCATAGCACCTTCAGCGATTCCGTATCCTTGAAAATATCGTAGAAGTTCCGCAAGCCCACCCAGGGACTGCTGTACATGCCCTTGAACGGGTTGTAGTCGTTGAACGCGAGGACAAGGCCGAACATCGGCGCGTACTTGTAGACGAGGAAATAAAGGATGCCCGGCAGAGCGATGAGCAGGAGGTAGCGATCCCGCCAGACGCGCCGGCCGAACGTATTTTTTCTTTTTCTGGTTAGTTCCATGGCAATAAACCCCGCATTCCTATTTTTGGAGATATTCTTCACATCGAGTGGCTGATACGAAGAATTGTTCCATAACAAGGAATGCAGAGCAATTATCTGTTGCGCACGGCAGGTTCCGGAGAAGATAAGGATGCGCATAAAAAGATAAGCAGCCCCCGGAATACCGGGAGCTGCGCGGGTTTGAGGCGTTTCGGGGACCGCTTAGGAGTGAAGTTCCTCGCGGATATTTTTGCGATACTGGCCAGGCGGCACGTTCGTGACTTGCTTGAAAATCCGGTTGAAATTCGTCACGGAAGTGTACCGCAGCCGCTCCGCGATTTCCTTGATCGGCATGTCGGTCTGCGTCAGCCAGCTCTTCGCCCGCTCCATCCGCACGTGAATGAGGTAGTCGCCGAACGCCCAGTTCGTCTCGTCCTTGAAGAAGCGGCTGAGCTGCGTCGGGGATACCCGGACCGCGTCCGCCACCTGCTGCAGGGACAAGTCCGTCTCGATGTGGTCCTCGATGTACGCCAGCGCCTGCTGCACAATCTTCGTCTGCTTCGGCATGCTCGCCTCCTGCAGCGCCTGGATCACCATCGGGAAGACGGACTCCTCGAACCAGCGCTTCACCTCCGTTAGCGAGGTCATCGCGTACAGCTCCTTGTACAGGTCCAGCTGATGGTAGGGATCGCCATGGGGGCTCCATTCCTGCAGCAGCAGCTCGATCTCGCCCAGCATGTAGGCGAACAGGCCGAGCACCGTCTCGGAATTGTGCACGTACTGCGGGACGTATTGGATCGTCTGCGCGAGATGCTCCTTCGCTTCCTCCAGGTTTCCTTTTGCGAGACTCTTCACGACCTGCTTCTGCCGGGTGACGAGCGATTGGCCGGACTGCCGGACCGACGGTCCGATCGCCCGCTTGGAGATCACGACGTTGTGCCCGAGGAGGAGCCGGTAGCCGAGCAGCTCCGTCGCTTCCTGGTAGGCGTCGCTGATCGCGTGATATTCCTTGTACGCCTCGCTGATCGACACGGTGACGGTCAGATGGAACAGTTCATTTGCCTTGGCACGGATCTGCTCCGCAAGATCGCGCATTTGCTCGTCCGTGCCGTCGCCCGGCTTGTCGACGCCGATGATGACGGCGACTTGGCCCGGCATCGGCGTAAGCGTGATGCAGGAGAACGCTTCCTCGCCAAGCTCCTCGATCATTTTACGAAGCGCATACATCATGAGGGCCCGGTCTCGCTCCCGGTAGTCTTGCTGGAACGCCACGTACCGGTCGAGGTCGACCAGGCAGACATAGAACCAGCTCCCCTGCAGAGGGAACCCGTAATGCTCGGTCTTGCGCCGAATCTCCTGCTCCGACATCTCCCCCCGCAGCAGCTGCTGGAATACCGTCTCCTTCAGGTACGGCAGCTGCTCGCTCAGCTCGGACTTGAGCTTCTCGTTGGTCTTGACCATCTGCTGGATGAACGAATCAAGCGCTTGCAGGCCGTCCTGCTGGCCGTTCGACGTCTTGGCCTCGCTCGTGAACTTGTATAGCAGACGCTGGATCGGAAAATAGAGCCGGTTCGACCCCACAAGGGACACCAGCACCCACAGCACGACGAGCAAGCCGACTACGATCCATGTCAAGAGCTGGATTGAACTTGCCTGACGGGTCAAGTCTGCCAACGGGGTCATCGCAATATACGTCCAATTGTTAAACGAGGACTTCTGCACGGAAGGGCTATATTCGACGCCGTTCAGGGTCAGATGGTCCATCGACTCGAGATCGGGCTGCGACCAGTACCGGTACAGCTCGGACGACTGCGTCAGCCGGGCGCCCATCTCTTCGCGGCTCGAGCTCATGACGATGCGTCCCGTCTCGTCGATGACGAGCAGCTTGCGGTTGCCCCCGAGCTGGACGCGGTCGAACAGGCCGGTCAGCTTGTCCGTGGCGACGTGCAGGACGAGCGTGCCGTCCGCCATGTCCGCCGAGAAGGCCGGCACCGGCCGCAGGAGGAGCAGCTCGTTCTGGCCCGGATTGCTGCCCGGCGGGATGACGACGGCGGAATTGTACTTCGTGCTGTTGCGCTTCACCAGGTCGTAATAGGTGAAATCCGTCTCATTGAGGTACCCATAGCGGGTGGAATAAACTTTATGGGTTTGATTGAAAATAAGCGAAATGTCGTAAGGAATGTCCGACAGGCTCCGCTGCCGCTGAATCGTATCGATCCCCGCGAAGATCTGGGACAAATTTTGCTGCGGAGACGTCTTCACGGCTTCCTCGAGCACGATATTCGAAGCGAGCTGCAGAGAGCTTTTCTCCAGGCTTTGCAAGAAGCCGTCGATTTGGTATTGGATCTGACCCAGAATGATCTGGTGGTTGTGATCGACTTCCTTCTGCACGCTGCGCGAGGCGAATAAAGACGAGAACATGCCGAGCAGCAGGACCGGGACGATGCTCACGAGCAGCACGAACCAGAACAGCTTGCGTTTGTAGGACGGTTGTTTCCAGGCCTGAATCGTTTGAATGAGCCATTCCCCCTTGCTATAGAGGCTCTCTATCTCTGGATGTGCATGATTTGCTTAATGTTATATTAACATATCGGGCGGCGCTATTGGACTGACGGTTCCTTGACAATTTAGCCCTGCATCCGGTACGATGGAGACAATCGAATCAAAGGGGAGTAGCTGCTACAGCAAAGTCGTCATTACGGGATGGGTGTCATCCCCGGCTTTGTTGGCAACGAATTTCGTTGTTAGCAAGACCTTTGCCATAACGGTAAAGGCTTTGCTGTCTGCTGCGCACGATCTCTTTGTCTATGGAGAGCGGCCTTTACCGTTAGGGAGGGCCGCTTTTGCGTTGTCTGGCGAGCTTCGCCTGGACGTCAGGCGGCCGATCATATCACAAAGGGGAGTGGCAAACAATGGAATGGTTGACGCTGGATATGCTCTCGGCCCTCGCAATTATTGTTCTGATCGATCTGTTGCTCGCCGGGGACAATGCCATCGTCATCGGCATGGCGGCCCGGAACTTGCCGAAGCAGCAGCAGAAGCAAGCGATCATCTGGGGAACGGTCGGAGCCGTCGTCATCCGGGCGGTCGCGACGCTCGCGGTCGTGTGGCTGCTCGCGATCCCGGGGCTGCTGCTCGGGGGCGGATTGTTCTTGCTGTGGATCGCTTACAAGTTGCTCGTTAGCGAGAAGGATCACGGGAATGTGAAGGCCGGGGCATCGCTCGGGGCGGCGATCCGGACCATCGTCATCGCCGATGCGGTGATGGGGATCGACAATGTCCTGGCGGTCGCGGGCGCGGCTCACGGGAGTTACGGGCTCGTCATCGCCGGGCTGATCATCAGCGTGCCGATCATGGTCTGGGGCAGCACATTCGTGCTGAAGATCATGGCGCGCTTCCCGTCGGCGATCTACATCGGGGGCGCCGTGCTCGCGCTGACCGCCGGGAAGATGATCGTGGACGAACCGTTCATCCACGATTGGATCGGCAGCAGCGGCGCGCTCAAGTGGACGATCATCGTCGTCCTGATCGGCGTCGTGCTCGTGGCCGGCTGGCTGAAAAGCCGCATGGCTCCGGAGAAGAAGGTAGAGGCGCATTCGGAGGCCTCGTAAGGGAGCCTGGCCGGGCCTCGCGCTTTTAACTGATTTCCAACGTGAAAAAACCTCTGGGACATCATGTTCCAGAGGTTTTTTCAAAGGAATGTTCACTTGTTCCGCAACCCATAATGCTAACTAACTTCGCCGTTTGTGCAGTCCAGAAGAAGGCGCAACCTTCCGTTTTGTGGGCGTGCTCCAGACCTAAAGTTTACCACTCCTTAACTACCTACCTCGGTCAGGGAAGCAGCCGCTAATTCGGCTTCTTGAAATGCTTTTGTCAATATGTCCCTCCGATCAAGAAATGCATTTCCTTGTGCACGGATGATCTGATAGTTCTGGACGCCCATAAAATTGAACATGGATTTCAAGTATTTATGCGAATATTCCACTTCCGTGTACCAGTCGTTGTTCGTATACACCCCATCGCTCGCTTGAATTACGAGCAGGCCTCGGCCGTCGTTCAGCAACCCGACCGATCCATTCTCCGTATAGGCGAAAGTTTCTTTAGGGATCAGAATGTTATCCATGTAGTCTTTAAGCTTCGACGGGATATTGAAGTTATGCAGCGGCATCGCTATGACGTATTTTTTCGCCCGCTTAAACTGCCGAACGATATCCGACATACGGGAGGCCAGACGCTGCTCTTCTTCGGTCAGACGCTCATTCCTCCTCATTTTCTCCTGCGCACTCAGGAAAACATGGTCAATGCAGGGAATGTGTTCACGATATAAATCGATTTGTTCTATCGGCCCTTCCGGATTAAGTTTCCTGTAAATTTCCAGGAACCGCCGAAGCACTTGCAAGCTTACGGATGAATCGGCATCCACCTTGGGGTGTGCATTAATGACGAGTAATCTCTCCATTTTCCTCTCCCTTTTTCTAATAGTTTGGATTTCCAATCGTCGGACTCGTCCGCGGCCTCCTTTATTTCTCCCTGCTTAGTTTAAGACAAATAGTGTTTTGATTTTGTGACAGGACGGGTATGAAACTAAATCTACAAAAGTGGAGTAACTCGGTCCGAAACTTGTCCGCCTTTGAAATATTGTGCTCACCTAAACAAACAACAATTCAAAGCACAAGATTTTGGGCAGCGGTCGGAACCCCTCTGCCTGCCCTCATTACGCGCCTAACTGAACGCCACAACCAAGTACCTCTGGCAGCAGCACCACTAATATAATCAGTCCATCTTAAGATTAGTCAGTGCAGCGGATTAAAAAAGTATTGTACGCTTGTAAACGTGGATGTGTTCGAATGGAAGGCGGGACGATAAAGTGGGAGCCATAAGAGAAAGATGGGTTCCATCGAATCTTATACACACATGAGGAAAAGGGAGGCGCATGAGATTGGCGCGACTGAAGCTTAAGCAAGCCGGTGCGGCCCTGCTGACAACGGCGATGGCGTTATCGGCTGCCGGCTGCGGCGGATCGGCAGGGGGACCGGCCGCAACGGCGGGCAAGACCGAGGAAACCCCGCCGAAGCTGACCAATCTGTCGTATTGGGTGCAGATGGTCACCCAAGTATCCGCGACGATGAAAAGCTACAACGAGATCGAGGCATACAAGGAACTGGAGCGCCTGACCGGCGTGAAGGTCGATTTCCAGCACCCGCCGCAGGGCCAGCAAGCCTCGGAGCAGTTCAACCTGATGTTGACCTCGGATAAGCTGCCGGACGTCATCGAATATTCCTGGATCGGGTATCCGGGCGGACCGGAGAAGGCGATCAAGGACGGCAAGATTATCAAGCTGAACGATCTGATCGACAAGTACGCGCCCAACTTCAAGAAAGTGCTTGCCGATCATCCGGAATGGAAAAAGGAAATCATGACCGACGACGGCAGCATCTATTCGTTCCCGTTTATCCGCTCGGATGAGAAGCTGAAGGTGTTCCTCGGCATGACGATCCGCCAGGACTGGCTCGACAAGCTGGGGCTGCAGATGCCCACTACAATTGACGAATGGTACACCGTTTTGAAAGCGTTTAAAGAAAAGGATCCGAACGGCAACGGCCAACCGGACGAGATTCCACTATATTTGCCGAAAGGCGATGTGGAACTATCTACCGCCTTCCTCGGCGCTTATGGCATCAACTTCGGATTTTATCAGGAGAACGGCAAGGTCAAGTACGGTCCGATCGATCCGAAGTTCAAAGAGTTCCTGACGCTGATGAACAAATGGTACAAGGAAGGATTGCTTGATAAAGATTTTGCCACGACCGACGCGAAAATGCTCGACGCCAAAATTACGGGCAGCCAGATCGGATCAGCTGTGCTGTATACCGCCGGGGGCATCGGCAAGTACGCGACGCTCATGAAGGACAAGGACAAAAACTTCCGGTTGATGGCCGCCCCTTACCCCGTCATGAACAAGGGAGATAAACAAATTTGGGGCTATAAAGACTTCGCCTACACCGGGATCGGCGCCGCCATCACAACTAGCAACAAGAACCCGATCGAAACGGTCAAATGGCTGGATTACGCTTATTCCGACGCCGGGACGCTGCTGTTCAACTTCGGGAAGGAAGGCGTCAGCTACACGATGCAGAACGGCAAGCCGGTGTTTAAGAATGAGGTCCTGAACGATCCGACGGGACTCCCGGCGGTCCAATCGATGTCCAAGCATAATCGCGCTACGTTCAGCGGACCGTTCATGCTGGATCTCCGTTTTGACGAGCAGTACACGAGTGCCGCCGATCTGCAGAACTCCAAGAAAGTATGGGCCGCTCCTACGCTGGAGAAGAAAATGCCCCGGACGACGCCGACGAGGGAAGAGAGCAGCCGGTACGCGTCGATTATGGCCGACATCAACACGTATAAGGACGAGATGTATTTGAAATTCGTGATGGGCGTCGAGCCGCTGGACAATTTCGACAAGTATGTAAAAACGATTCAAGGGATGGGTCTCGAAGAAGCGATGAAAATTCAACAATCCGCCTTGGAACGCTACGGCAAACGCTAAGCACTCAAGCTGAGGCGGGGGAAGATCCGAATCCTCTCCCGTCGATCCATCATTTCACACCCGGAAAGTAGGGATTCGGTTGTCGGCTGTACAGAAGTCCTTCCTCGGGAAGCGAAGTCGGGCTGTTCCCGGCGGCAATGCGGGAAAATGGACCACGATGGCAAAAGATCTAAAACGGAACCGGTTCGTGTACTTGCTGGCGCTGCCGGTCGTGCTCTATTATGCGGTGTTCCATTATGCCCCGATGTACGGCTTGCTCATGGCGTTCAAGGATTACAGCGTGGCAGACGGGGTATGGGGCAGCCCCTGGATCGGCTTCGACCATTTCCAGAAATTTTTTGACAGCTATTATTTCGGGAGGCTGCTGCGCAATACGCTTCTGATTAACGTCTATGAGCTCCTATTCGCGTTCCCGGCTCCGATCATCTTGGCTTTGCTGCTCAATGAAATCCGCAGCAGCCTGTTCAAGCGTGCGGTGCAGACGATTTCCTATTTGCCGCACTTCATCTCGATCGTCGTCGTTGTCGGGATCATGTACGATTTTCTCGCCCGAGACGGGCTTATCAATCAAATTCTGGCCTTCTTCGGACTGGAGACGATCGTCTTCATGAAGGAGCCGGGCTGGTTCCGGACCTTGTTCGTCGGCTCGGGCATTTGGCAGGGCGTAGGCTGGGGATCGATCATCTATCTCGCCGCTATCGCGACGATCGACCCGACGCTGTACGAAGCCGCCAAGATGGACGGGGCCGGCCGGTGGAAGCAGATGCTGCACATCACATTGCCCGGCATGATGCCGACGATCGTCATCATCTTCATCCTCAACATGGGCTCCATGATGAGCGTAGGCAGCGAGAAGGTGCTGCTCATGTACAGCCCGCTCACGTACGAGACGGGGGACGTCATCTCGACGTTCGTCTACCGGAGGGGCGTGCTGGAGACCGATTACGGCTTCACTACGGCGGTCGGTCTGTTCAACTCCGTCGTCAGCTTCATCTTGCTCGTCCTGTCGAACACGATCAGCAAGCGGGTTAGCGAACACAAACTATGGTAGAGGGGGGCAAGAAGCTATGCGGAACCGATTGTCCGCGGGGGAAAAAGCTTTCGGGGTCTTCAACGTGCTGTTCATGCTGGGGCTTTGCTTCGTGACCTTGTACCCGTTCGTGTACGTGGCGCTCGCTTCCTTAAGCGAACCCGCTTCGATCGCCCAGCACCGGGGGCTGCTGCTAAGACCGCTCGGCTTGAATTGGGACGCCTACAAGGCGGTGTTCAACAATCCGATGATCCAAGTGGGATATCGGAATACACTGTTCTACGTCGTGGTCGGGACGGCCATTAATTTGGTCTCGACGGCCATTGGCGCTTATGTGCTGTCGCGAAGGAATTTGTATTTCAAGAACTTGTTGATGATGCTCATCGTGATCACGATGTTTTTCGGCGGAGGGCTGATTCCCACTTATCTGCTGATTAATCATCTAGGTATGCTGAACACCGTTTGGGCTCTGCTCATTCCGGGAGCGATCGGCACGTTCAATATGATCATTATGCGCACGGGCTTTCAATCCGTTCCGGTCAGCCTGGAGGAATCCGCCAAGATCGACGGGGCGAGCGATCTGACCATTTTGTTCCGGATCATCATCCCGCTGTCCATGCCGGTCATCGCGGTCATGATTCTCTGGTATGCGGTCGGACATTGGAATTCCTACTTCGGCGCGCTCATCTATCTGAGGGACCGGGAGCTGTTCCCGCTGCAGCTGGTGCTGAGGGAGATCCTGATCACCAATACGACGGACAACATGATGACGGGAGCCGCGGCAGAAGATAGACTCGCCATCGCGGAGACGATCAAGTACGCGACGATTATCGTATCGACGCTGCCGATTCTGCTCTTGTACCCGTTCCTGCAAAAATATTTCGTCAAGGGCGTCCTGATCGGCGCCATCAAGGAATAGGGAGCTGGAGGACTTCACTCACCATGTGGGCCTGTAGAGGAATCCGTTTGCTAGCCGGCGAAGTTACATGATTAATTTCCGCATCTGGTTTCAATGGAGGAATGCATCATGCTTTCGCTATCCAACCTTCTGCCCCGCCTGCGCAAACGCGGCCGGAGTCGAGTCTTGAAAACGATGATCGTGTCGAACCTCCTGATTCTCATGCTTCCTATGGCGATGGGACTCTTCCTGTATGCCCAAGTGGAGAATGTCATGGAGAGCAATGCGGAGCGTTCGAATTCGGCCATGCTGGAGCAGCTCCGGCTCTCCCTGGACAACAAGCTCAAAGAAGTGGATATATTGGCCAAGCAGATCGTGTTCCAGCCGAAACTCAGTTACCTGCTCAGCGGCGACAGATCCGACGAGGAGGAGTCCTATCGGCAAGTAGAGTTTGTTCGCGAATACTTGAGCCGCTTCAAAAGCTTTGTAAGCGGATTCGTCAAAGATTTCTACGTCCATCTCCAGGCGGGGGACGTCATTCTGAAGCCGGATATGCGGACGGACGCCCGGATGTTCTACAACAGCTATTACAAATACGCGCAGATGGACTACGAGACATGGCGCCGATCGGTACTGGGCGGGTCCCACAACATGGCGTACTTGCCTTCGTCCGTGCTGCTGCAGAACCCGGAGGAGGCGGGCGGCAATCCGGCGGACGTCATCACGTACGTACAGTCGCTGCCGCTGCATGAAATATCCGGCAAGCGCGGCGCCCTTGTCATCTTGATCGACGCCCAGCAGGTGCAGGAGATGTTCCGCCAGCTCGAATCGGCGAACGACAGCACGATCTATATCGTGGACCGCAATCGAATGATTGTCGCCAGCAACGAGAAGGGGGCTATGCTCCCGGACAGGGTCCTCGAACGGCTGACAGGACCGTCGGGGTTGTTCGACGAAACGCTGAACGGCACCGAGAGCATGGTGTCCTATACGGAATCCAAGCAGGCCGGATGGCATTATGTCTCGGTCATGCCGAGAGACCGGTTCATGCAGCGCGTCATGTATATCAAGAAGCTGGCGCTGTCCTTATTTATAGCTTCGCTTGTTGCCGGTGTCGTCGCGGCGTGCTGGCTAGCCTACCGCCACTACCGTCCGGTCAAACGGGTGGTGGATGCGATCGTGCAGGGCAAACCGGTCCCCGATAAGCCGGCTGCCAACGAATATGACTTTATCCGGCAAACGATCGAAGGGTCTTTCGTGGAGGAACGGCATCTGCGGAACCGATTGTCGCAGCAAACGCCGGTCATGCGAGCCGATTTCTTGTCCCGGTTGATCCGCGGTTACGTCGACCCGGAGCAGACGGGGGAGGAGGACCCCACTCTTGGCTTCACGGACATACAATTCGTGTCGAATGTGTTCGCCGTCTTCCTCGTACAGGTAGAGGACATCTCGCGGTTCTCTGAGGACCGATCAGAGCGGCTGTGGGGGCTAATCCGGTTCATCATCTCGAATATCGGCACCGAACTCGCGAATTCTCGTCATCAAGGCTTCGCGGTCGATTTGGAGCGTGACCGCGTGGCGTTGCTCGTCAATTTCCATCCGATGCCTGCCGAGCAACTTGCGGAAGAACTGCGAGAGCTGGCAGAAGCCCTTCTTCGCCTAATGAAGGAACGGTATCATGTCACCGCTACAATTGCGGCCAGCAGCGTACACGAGGGAGCCGGGAAGATCGGAAGCGCCTATCTCGAGGCGATGGCGGCCCTCGATTACCGCATGTTCAAGGGACGCAACGCCATTATTCATTTCGGGGAGCTCCGGGAGGCCAAGCATCATTATTACTATCCGATCGAGTTCGAGGTCCAGCTGGTCAATCACGTGAAGAGCGGGGACGTGGAGAACGTAGCCAAGCTGCTGGACAACATCTACGCCATGAATATTCATTCGGAAGGAATGACGCCGGAGCTGGGGAAATGTCTGTTCTTCAACATCGTGAGCACGTTCCTGAAAATCATGAACTCGACGGACGTCGATCACGAGGCGTTGTTGGGCCGCAACTTCGATCCGGTAAAGCATCTCTTCGGATGCACCACGGCGGAAGACATGCATAACGCGACGAAACGGCTCTATGAACGACTGGCCCTGTCATTCCGAACCGACCCGAGCGACCATAGCAGACAATTGCTGAGCGAGATCCAAGTCTATATCGATACCCACTTGTCCGATGCGAATCTCGGCCTCGTCATGATCGCCGATCATTTCCGCATGACGCCTCAATACATCTCGAGTTTCTTCAAAAAAGCGAGCGGCCAAAATTTGATCGACCGGATCACCCGGGCGCGGATCGAGAAGGCCAAACAGCTGATGGAGGGGGCCGAGCTTACGAACGCGCAACTGGCTCAGATGGTCGGATACACCAACGATGTCGTTTTTATTCGAGCCTTTAAGAAATTGGAGGGCGTCCCCCCGGGCAAATACCGGGAAGCGCATGCACCCGGTAAACCCAGGCTGCAGGCACACTATGAGTAGGAGAGATTCTTTTATGAAACCATTGACGGCTATATTGATCGGTGCGGGAGCGAGAGGAGCGGGAGGGTATGCGCCCTATGCCCTCGATTATCCGCACGAACTCAGATTCGTAGCGGTGGCGGAGTCGAATCCGGCACGATTGGCCAAATTCGCGGAGGCGCACCAGATCCCGCCCGAGCGGCAGTTCTTGACGTGGGAGCCGCTCCTTACGCAGCAGAAGCTAGCCGACATCGCCCTCATCTGCACGCAGGACCGCCTGCATTACGAGCCGGCCATGAAGGCGCTTGACCGGAAGTATCACGTTCTATTGGAGAAGCCGATGTCCCCGGATCCGCAGCAGTGCATCGACATGGAGCGAGCGGCCAAGGAGAACGACCGGCTGTTGACCATCTGCCATGTGCTCCGCTATACGCCGTTCTGGTCGGCGATCAAGCGACTCCTTACGGAAGGACGCATCGGCCGAGTTGTATCGATTCAACTGAACGAGAATGTCGGCTACTGGCATATGGCCCATAGCTTCGTCCGCGGCAATTGGAACCATTCCGGCGAGTCCAGCCCGATGATTCTGTCCAAGTCGTGTCATGACATGGACGTCCTGTCCTGGCTTATGGATCAGCCTTGTGTGCGCGTCAGCTCGTTCGGCTCGCTGATGCATTTCCACACTGGGAACGCGCCGGCCGGCTCCACAGACTATTGCCTCGATGGCTGCGAGGCGGAAGCGACGTGCCCTTATTCGGCTCCCCGCTTTTACCTGGGGGAAGGCATGGGCTGGGCGAGACATTTCACGGAAGAGCTGACGCGCGAGAATATTATCCAAGGCTTGCGGGAGACGGATTACGGCCGCTGCGTGTACCGAAGCGACAATAATGTCGTCGATCATCAAGTCGTCAATATGGAATTCGCGGACGGCGCCACGGCCATGTTCAGCATGAGCGGGCTGACCCGGCATCAGGAACGCCGAATACAAATTATGGGCACCCGCGGAGAAATCCGCGGCGAGGGCGGTAAGATCAAGCTGATGGATTTTCTGACTCATGAAACGATCGAAATTGAAATTCCCACCCAATCGACAGGCCATGGCGGCGGCGACGGCGGCATCGTCCGCAGTTTCCTCCAGGAAGTTCGGAGCTATGACGGCAGGGAAAGCCTGACCTCGGCGTCGGCTTCCGTCCGCAGTCATCTGATGGCGTTCGCGGCCGAAGAGTCCCGGTTAAACCGAGGGAAGTCCATTGAACTGGAGGACTATTACAACAGGTTGGCCGTAAGAGGCTGATGGACCGGTTACCCAATCCACAATTCGGAAAGGAAGATGAGGATTATGAAGTTCAAAGCCATTCTCCATACATGCCTTTGTTCCGTCATGTTATCGTTAACCCCAGCCCTTCCCGCCGCAATGGCGGAAGGCATAGAGACAGGCGCCCCGGCGGCTACGGTCAGTACGCAGACCTCGCAGGATGTGCTGCAACAAGACTTGGAGATGCTGTACCGGGATTTGGCGGGCATTCCGATTTATAGCGGTACAGGCGGCGTAGGTGTGGTCAGCGATGCCGCTTTTGCGGTCAGCGCGTCCGAAGGGATTGCTGCCGTCGGAGCGGCCGGGTATGGGAAAGGCCGGATCGTCGTTGCCGGCAACTCCAACTATTTTAACCTCGCTTCTGCAGATGACATCCAGAGCAAGCTGGCACGCAACATCTTGCTGTGGCTGACCGACAAGTCCCATACGAATAACGGCAACGGGAACGATAAGACGAACCGCTATGCGGATGCGCTCGATAGCCAAGGCCAGAAGAAGATCCGGCTGATGACGACCTCCGACCGACTCGCCGTGGATCCGTCCCTTCCGATCGAAGTGGTCCGGATTGACAGCTGGACGTCGGAAAACTTGAATCCGCAAAAGGTTGCGGTCGCGTATGTGGATATTACGATGACGGAAGCCGATCTGGAGGCGCTCGATCAATACGTCCGGTTGGGCGGTGCCGTCATCGTGACCCAAAACGGCAGAACCCTGGAAGACATCACACGCAATACTCCGATCGAAGAACGGGCCAGAATCGGCAACTGGCGGGGGGCGCGCATCAGCAGCGACTTTCCCGTGCAGCGCTTGCTCAATCGGGCGGGCCTGTCGCTCATGAACCGGGAAGTTACGGCGAACGCCACACCGACTGTAATGACGGCCGAGCAGTCGAGAAACAATCATATCAACAGCCGGCTGGAGCAGGGAAGAGCGCTGGAGGAAGGGACGCTGACCATCGAGCAGATCGATATCGGGCTGCCCGGAGCCACCGCAGCCAAGAAACGCCAGCTGCTGACGGATGTCCTCATGGAAACGCTGGAGACGATCACGCCGGAAACACCGCTGTACGCGTGGGCGCAAAATGAAGTGAAGCGATACGGTCAAGTGTCCTTTCCGATCGTCAAAGTGGATCAGCCGTACCGCAACGCTCTGTTGAACTTCGAATTCAGCCATTTTACGCTCAATCCCGATAACGTGAAATCGCCTTACGCGGACGATTTCCCAGGGAAGGTAGCGGAGCAGGCTCAGGCGGTGAACGGCAGAGAGGTGGAGGTGGATCTCGATTTTCCGCTGGATATGAATTATTCCCTCCGGCTGCCGAATAAAAATTGGGTCAGCACCGGTCTATATGCGCCTCCGGGGAAAGTCGTCACGCTCGAAGTCCCTCCGGGCGCCGAGAACGTATCCGTCCAGATCGGTTCACACGACGACGATCTGCGCGGCACCGCCACGTGGAACCGGGTACCGCTGCTCGTGCACTTCAAGAAGCTGACACCGGGAACCGTGCAGGTGAACAGTCCGTACGGGGGCATGATTTACCTGATCCCGATGAAGCCGACGCCGGGCCAGAAGGTGACGATCCGGATCAGCGGAGCGGTTCAAGCGCCGTATTATGAGCTCGGGAAGACGACCGCCGCCCAGTGGGACGCGATGCGGAGCAACCCGGCTACCCCGATCGCGGAATTGAAGAGCGGCCGCATCGTGCTGAACGTGCCCTCCGAGTTCATCCGGGATCTCGCGAATCCGGAGGAGCTGATGAAGACGTGGGACGATATCGTCGACAGCTCCGACCGGTTGTCCGGCCAGTCCCTGCAAGCGCCGCTGCCGCATCTGGCGGATCGATACCCCCGCTATTACGTGGTCGACCGGCAGATCAAATCCGGAGCGCTGCATGCCGGATACCCGATTATGGCTCCGTTGGGCGCGGGCCGGGATTTGGTGAATCTGGATTACGTCAAGACGAAAGCTTGGGGCTACTGGCACGAGCTCGGGCACGAGTACCAGCAGAGCGCGTGGACCTGGAGCGATGTGGGGGAAGTGACGGTGAACATCTTCTCCCTGTACATGCAGGAGAAGTTCGGCAATCCGTCGGAACTGCTCAAGACGAAAGGCGGCAAAACGTACTATCAGCGAGCCGAGGAATTTTTGGCCAGCACGGATCCGAACAAAAAATACGGGCAGACGGACAACTATGATCGCCTGGTGTTGTTCAAACAGCTGCAGCTGGCTTATGGCTGGGACTTCTATACCCGCATGTTTACGATTTACCGGGAAATGCCGAAGGATCGGCTGCCCAAGACGAACCAGGAGCAGATCGACACCTTTGCGGTTACGGCGTCCAGCGTGGCGGGCCACGATCTCACGGAGTTCTTCGTAAAATGGGCGGTCGGACTGTCGGCGGAAGGCAAAGCGCGCATCCAAGCCTTGAACTTGCCGCAGCCCGAGACGCAGCCGTGGACGCTAAGGGAATAGAGGCAAGACAAAACAGGGCAGGGCCGTCTCCAACGAGACGGCCCTGCTGCGCGTTAGAATACATAACGCCATAGTAGATAGAACACGATCGCCCAGATGGGGATCATGATGAGGAACCCGGTCAAGCAGCCCCTGTATAGGAAGATCCGGTTGTTGTCTGACATTGTGTACGAGCTCCTTGTACCGTCATCCTGTTACTGCTTCTTGTAGGTCAGGTGTCGGACGGTGCCGTCCGGCTTATCCGCTTCCATATACAGCATATAATCTCCGGCCTTGTAGTTCAACTCCCAGCCCTCGACGACCAAGCTCGTGCCCTCATATTCGGGTGGCCCCAGCAGCTGCTTCACTTCATCGACTGTGAAGCGGATGCTCTCTCCGTCTATGCCGATGGCGCCAACCGTCGCATTCGGTCCGGAGAAGTAAATCTGATAGTCGCCCCACCCCTCATACTGCGTCTGGCGTGAGCCGGTGGTTTGCGCTTGGCCCCAGGCGGCCGTCACTTCGGCCCGGGTGGCGCCAAGGCCGAACTCCATGCGCGTTAGACGTCCCTTGGCGGCATCGGTGAGCAAGCCGGAGTTTAGGAACAGCTTGCGGGCGTAACTCGGCTCCGCCTTCATGCTGGTGACCTCGGCCGACATCGTTTTGTAGCCGGTCAGATCGCCTCGGCCCAATACTTCGACCAGCTGCGCGCTCCCCCCACTCAATCGGGTCTTGACCAAGGCGGTCCCCAGCTTCTCTTGCTGCTCCCCATAGAACGTGATGGTCGCCTCGACGGGACCGAAGAAGTCCTGCGATGTGGAGCTAATATACATTTGGAACAGGGTGAAGTCGCCGACCCGCTTTCCGATGCTGTTCTTGACCCCGAAGCGGATTTGCTTCCCTGCATCCTGGGTGCCCATGATGAGGTCCGGCGGGTAAGGGAGGCTGATGTGGACCGGAATCGGATCCGTGATGGTCACCGCCTTGTAGCCGGACAAATCGGTTTGGCTCGTGAGCTGGAGGGGAGCGATTTGAATGCCGTCCATCAGTGTAGTCTTGAATGGGACTTGCTCCATCTGCAAGCCTTGTTCGTTCCAGAAGACGAGCTTGCCGCTAATTTCTATGCCTGGCCCTCGCTGCGGATAGCCCAATACGCGGGAGTCGGCTTCAGGGACGCCGGGGAAATACACCTGCACGTCAATCTTCGAATGTCCGTTGTCCGGCGTCACCTTGAGGTGTCCGGCTCTCACGTATCCGGGCGAGGAGGCAGCGATATTGAACCCGTCGTCGAGAGTAATCGACTTGGTCGCATCATCGTAGCTTACCGCGGTGCCCATCTGTTCGGCCACATAGCGGAGCGGAACATACGCGTGCCCCTCATAGTTCAGCATCTGGTAGCCGCTTGCCTCCGGGTTCTTTTCCTGCCCATTGATGATCAGCTTGGCTTGGTACAGGAACGCTTGAATGGAATCGGAAGCGTAGGCGACCGAGGATAACGATACCGCGGCGCCGAGCACGAAGCCGAATAAGATTTTTCGCATGGCTAGTCACTCCTTAGCGATAGGGGGATGGCAAAGGACTGCCAAGTCAAACCTGACAGTCCTTTGGTTGGCTTTACTTCGTAGGAGTCGGCAGCGGCAAGCTGTCCTTCTCTTTGAGCGTAAGCAGGTCGTTCGTCTTGATCATGCCGGGCGACAACGTATAGAGCGTATCCTTGATGTACAGAATGCGGTCCACGTTATGGGCCCCGTTGTAGTAGCCGTTGCCGGACTTGAGGCGTTCGTCCTCCGTCATATGTGTGATGCGGGCGCGCAGCTTGAACCCGGATTGCAGATCGAGGTTATACACATAAGCGCCTTGGAAGTCGAACTGGCCGTAGGCGGGCATGCCGTTCCGGTCCGTCGTATTGTTCTTAACGGTCATGACCGTCACCGGAAACGCAAGCAGATTGTTTTCCTTGGAGAACAGGAGCGCTTTATGGTTGTTCAGCAGCTCGGAATACGTGCCCCGGTCGCCGATCACTTCCTTGAATTGCTCTACCGGATGGGCTACGTCGGTGACGTCGAATAGAGAGATTTTCATCCCCAGGTAATAAGCCATCGTCTGATCCGGGACTCCGGGGGCTCCGCCTTTAATGGTCGTTTCCACCGTTTCTTTCCCGAAGCCGATCAGGTGGTTCTCATCGTACGGATGCAGGTAATCACTGTAGCCCGGAATTTTGAGGGCGCCCAGAATGGTCGGATTGCTCGGGTTGCTCAGGTCGAGCGCGAAGAGCGGATCGACGTTCTTGAAAGTCACCATATAAGCGCGGTTCCCCATGAAGCGGGTCGAGTAGATGCGCTCCCCAGGTGCGATATTCTCGAGCTTGCCGGTTATCGTCAGCGCCTCATTCAGGATATAGACGTTGTTCTTCGACGTATCCGCGCCGTTCGCCCACATGTAGCCTTTCGTCGTGGCGATGCGGAAATGCTGGTTGTATTCATCCATCGAGAACTGGTTCAGCACCGTGCCAGGCACGTCGCCTTGGGCTACGTACTTCGTGCTGCCTTGATCGAGCCGGAATTTGTACACCGTCGTATTCGGCTCGGTTCGTGGAGCTATCAGCCGTTTCTTCTCAGGCGTAATCGGGCTCGTCGAATCCTGCGGAGCGGCGTCGGTCGGAATCGGAGTATACTTGGTGACAGCGACGTACAAATTCTGATCCGACGCAAACACGTTTTGACCGGAGCCCAGGTAGGCGCTGACATTCATGCTTTTCTCCAGATTGTTCAGGTCCAGGCCGGCTACGATCATGTAGTTGCTCTCTACGGAGCCCGGAAAGTAGCGGATGTCGCCGTAATCCATCGTTCGGAAATCGTTCGATACCGCGGAGTCCCGGTAGGAAGGGGCGACGGACGATTCCGGCGGCGTGGGCGGAACGGCGATGGCGTCCTTTGTTATAGCTGCCGGCTGCTTCACCGCGTAAGGCAGGTTCACATACTGATTCGCCACAAGGTACAGGGCGGAGCCGATTTTGCGCGAGGACACGTAGGAGCCTTCCAGCTCCAGATCGCGTACTTGCTTCGGATTGGCCTTGTCCGCGATGTCGTAGATGTAAGCTTTGAGCGTGCTGCGGGAATAGCCGGGGTAGATCATCATGCCGTCGGCTACTACCTTGGCGCTCGGCAAGGCGGCAATCGACGATGTGGCTGCGCCTGTCGATCCGCTGGAGCCGGCGCCGCTGGAGACAGGGGCACTGCCAGGGGCAGCCGCTCCCGTCGAGGCGCTGCTCGAGCCCGAACCCGAGGCTAAGCTGGAGTTGGAGCTGTTGCTGGAACTGGAGCTCGATTCCATCGGCATCGGCATCGGGGTCGGTTTCCCGATCGGCTGGTAGGCGTTGCCGATGACGACCAAATATCGGTCGTCTACATACAATTCAGTCGGACTGAAGTTCTGGTCCTTATAATTCAATGTGCTGACCAGCTTCATCTCCGTAGATGGATAGGCCTGGGTGATCAGCACTTCGTTCGACATCCGGTTCACTTGGTACAGATAGGTCCCGTCCGTCTTCACGACGTCGGCTTCGTCGACGCCTTCGACTTGCGTATTCGTCGTCGAGTAGTCGCCGGACTTGCTCTTCTGGTCGGCTGCATTGGCGGAGCTGCCTGCGCCGGATTCAGCCGCGGCTTGCGGCGCTCTCACCGCCTCCTTCGAGACCGCCATCGAATCCGTCATTGCGACGGCGTACGACCCGTTCATGGAGGTGCGCGCTTCCTCCACGAGCTTCTTCAGATTGTCCAGGGAGCCGACCGTCGGCAATTGCTGCAGGTCGTTCAGATGCACGGTCCGGGTGGCGTCGTCCCATGTGACGAGCATGTCGAACGTCTCGCTGATGAAGCGGACGGGCACCATCGTAATATCGCCGGACAGGCGCGGGGCGGCTTCCAGCGTGATGAGCTGGCCGTTCTTCTGGGCAGACAGCGAACCCAGGGTAAGGTGGACCACCGAGCTGTCTTTGCGAAGCTGGATCGTGTGGTCGCTCTCGTTGTAGTCGACCTGGGCGCCCAGCGCCTCGGCGATGCTGCGTAGCGGGACGAGCGTCACGTTGTCCGCCAGGAAGGGGGCGCGCTCGACGGCCATCGGCTGTCCGCGCAGCGAGATGTTGACCTCGACCTCATTGGCCGATGCCGTAGGGGCGGCGCCGTTCGTACCGGCGCCGGGCGGTGCGGCGAAGGCCGGGATGATCGCCACCAGCAGCACGAGAATCAGCAGTGCGGGGAGTATCCATTTTTTCATCCTAAATTCCTCCTGCGGGTATAGGTGTAGACAGTGCGGTCGAAGCTGGGTCGCGTTTTCCAATTTGTTCTACTCGATTAGACGTGCCGCCAAAAAGGAAAGTTGCACAAGATGTAAAGATTAGCCGATCGCCTCAAAAACTGCCGATGGACGATGAAAGCGGTTTAAAATAAGATAAGGGCTGCAAGGGGCCCCTTGCTTAAGCTACACGGAAGGACGGTGACCCGCTTTTGAAGCAAGCTCCTCCGGCATCGACAGCAGCAACAGCAGCAGCACCCTTGTCCCGGCGTTCTCCCCTTGGACGTTCGCTGATGAAGAACTGGGACTTATACGTCTTGATTTTGCCTGTTGTCGTCTACTACATCCTGTTTCACTACATCCCGATGTACGGGGTCCAAATCGCCTTCAAAGAGTTTATCGCCTCCAAAGGGATCAGCGGCAGTCCGTGGGTCGGCTTCGACCACTTCCGGCGGTTTTTTGACAGCTACTATTTTTGGCGCCTGATCCGTAATACGCTCGGCATCGGCATTTACGAACTGATCGTCGGCTTTCCCGTACCGATTGTTTTGGCCCTGCTGATTAACGAAGTACGTTCGAAATGGTTTAAGAAAACGGTACAAACGGTCACATACGCCCCACACTTTTTATCGACCGTCGTGCTCGTCGGCATGCTGATCATCTTCTTGTCGCCCAAGCACGGGATCGTGAACCTGCTGATCGGATGGTTCGGCGGAGAATCGATTTCGTTCCTGACGGAGGCGGCCTGGTTCAAAACGATCTACGTCTTCTCCGGCGTATGGCAGCAGATGGGGTGGAGCTCCATCATTTATTTGGCCGCCCTGACCGGCATCGATCCGCAACTTCACGAAGCGGCCAAAGTCGACGGCGCCAGCCGGCTCAGACGAATCTGGCATATTAACCTGCCGGGCATTTTGCCCACGATCATCATTCTCCTAATCATGAATGTAGGCTCCATTCTGGGCGTCGGCTTCGAAAAAGTATTCTTGATGCAGAACAGCCTGAATATGGAGAGCTCGGACATCATCGCCACGTACGTATACCGGAGTGGGATTTTGGAAGCGCAATACAGCTTCTCGTCCGCCGTCGGGCTTTTCAATTCGGTCGTCAACTTCATCATGCTCGTAACCGTCAACTACATCGCCAGAAAGGCCGGTGAAACGAGCTTATGGTAAAAGAATCGTTCGGCGACAAGCTGTTGGACTTCCTCATTCATGCGCTGCTCGTTCTCGTCCTGATCGCCGTGCTGTATCCGCTGCTGTTCGTGCTGGTCGCCTCGATCAGCGACCCCGCCAAGGTTCTCGGCGGAGAAGTATGGCTCTGGCCCGAAGGCTTGACGTTACGCGGGTATGAGAAGGTGTTCCAAAACAACGACATTTTGCAAGGTTATGCGAATACGCTCCTTTACACCGTTGTCGGGACGGCGATCAATCTCATCATGACGATTTTGGCAGCCTATCCGCTCTCCCGCAAAGATTTCGTCGGCCGCGGCTTCTTCACCGCCCTGTTCGTGTTCACGATGTTTTTCAGCGGCGGGCTCATTCCGACCTATTTGCTTGTCAAAAGCCTAGGCATGGTCAACACGATGTGGGCACTCATTATCCCCAATGCCATCGCCATATGGAACGTCATCATTATGCGCACGTTTTTCCAGCAGAGCATCCCTCTTGAAATCCAGGAATCGGCGCAAATCGACGGGTGCTCCAACGTTCAAATTTTGCTCCGAATGGTTTTGCCGTTATCTTTGCCCATCATAGCGGTCATGACCTTGTTTTATAGCGTCGCCCATTGGAACTCGTTCTTCAGCGCCTTGATCTATTTGACCGATCGCAGCAAATACCCGCTTCAGCTGGTGCTTCGGGAGATCCTGATCCAAAGCAATTTGAAGGACATGGTCGAGACCAGCGAGGAATCACTCGCCAAAAGCGTCATGGAAGGGGAATCGATCAAGTATGCGGTCGTGATTATCGCGAACCTGCCCGTCCTGCTGTTATATCCGTTCCTGCAGCGTTATTTCGTCAAAGGACTCGTCATTGGCGCAGTGAAGGGCTGATTTCATTCAGAGGAAACGATATGGAGGGTTTATGATGAAAATGAGAAAAACGACAGCCGCGCTGTTATCCGTGATCGTCCCGCTTACCGTTCTCTCGGCCTGCTCCGACGGAGGTACTAAAAAAACGGAAAGCCCCCAATCGAAAGACACCGGTGTCAATAAGGCGGGCATGCCGATCGTAGCCGAGAAGATCAATCTGAAAATGATCGCAGGCAAAGCGCCGACGACCGCGTCCAACTGGAACGAGGTCATGCTCTGGCAGGAATATGAGAAGCAATCCAACATCCATGTCACGTGGGAAATGGTTCCCACCGACAACTTGACGGAGAAACGAAATATTATGCTGGCCGGCGGCGATTACCCGGATGCGTTCTTCACGGCGGGCATCCCGGCGACGGATTTGCTGAAATACGGTACGCAGGGCACTTTCATCAAGCTGAACACGCTCATCGACAACTATGCGCCGAACTTGAAAAAGCTGTTGGATCAGTACCCGGAGGTTCGCAAAGGGCTTACGATGCCGGACGGCAACATCTACTCGTTCCCAACCATTTACGATCCGCAGTTTACATCCGTTCTGGGCGGCGGCAAAGTATGGATCCGCAAAGAATGGCTCGACAAGCTGGGACTCAAGGAACCGGAAACGACCGACGATTTCTACAACATGCTGAAGGCGTTTAAAGAAAAAGATCCGAACGGCAACAATCAAGCGGATGAAATTCCGTTCGAGGTGGTCGGCCTGCCGTCTATCATTAGCTACTTCAAGGGAGCGTGGGGACTGGGAACCCGGGGAACGCGCCATGCAAATGTGGATATGGACAGCTCCGGCAAGCTGAGGTTTATCCCGACCGATCCGAAATACTTGGAGATGCTCCAGTATTTGAACAAGCTATATAGCGAGAAGCTGATCGCCGAAGACATTTTTACGATTCAAGCGAACCAGTTCTATGCCACCGGCGCGAAAGGCTTATATGGAGCGACCATTACCACCAGCCCGTATACCCTCATGAACCAGCCGGGATATATCGGAGCCAGCGCGCTCAAAGGACCTCACGGCGATCAAGTCTATTCGGCGGTCGGCTCCCCGCTCGCGAATTCGGGCGCCTTCGTCATTACCGACAAAAACAAATATCCGGAAGCGACCGTTCGCTGGATGGACCATCTGTACGGCGAAGAAGGCAGCAAAATGTTTTTCATGGGCTTCGAGGGCAAGTCGTACGAGAAAACCGCCTCCGGCGATTTGCAGTATACGAAAGAAATTACGAACAATCCGAACGGCCTGACGTTCGAGCAAGCGCTTGTGAAATATGTCGTATGGCCGGGCGGCGGCTACCCGAATATGGTCCAGCAAAAGTTTTTCAAGGGCGCCGAATCGCAGCCCGAATCGATTCAGGCCGCCGAGAAGTTCAAGAAATATATGCCGAACGAGCTGTGGCCGACATTCAACTACACCGCCGAAGAGAATACGAGGATGGCCGCTCTGAACGCCGACATCAATACGTATGTGACGGAAATGGCCGCCAAATTCGTATCCGGCAAAGCGCCGTTCTCCGAGTGGGATAATTATGTCGCCACGCTCAAAAAGATGCGTCTTGATGAATTTATGCAAATTTATCAGGCCGCGTACGACCGGTACAAAAAATAACTTGCGAAATGATAGTTTCGGCGGTGCGTTCTCCGGGGCGCACCTTGCCCGTTTAAGCTGATCTGCCCCCTGAGCCACTAAGGAGGAACCACAAGATGAGCATGATTCGCAGCCAACGATTCTATAACTACTTGCTTTCCTACATTGTGTTGGTGGTCGTGTTGCTTGTTGCCGTAAGCGGCGTCGTGTACAACAGTTTTTTCCAGACGCTCCGCAAGGAAGTGGAGAATACGACGGTCGCCGCTCTCGGCCAGTTTCGGGATGCGGTCGATTTGCGCTTGCATGAGATGAACCGGCTCGCCTCCCAGCTGTCCTCCAATCCGCAGCTCGCGCCCTATATGGCGACGGACGGAGGCTACGGCTCGCTGCAGGCCGTTACCGAGCTGAAGCAATATTTGTCGACGAACTTGTTCATCGAAGATGTCATCCTGTCCTTCAACGATCCGAACACGAAACAGCTTTATGCTGCAAGCGGAACGTACAATTCCGACTCGTTCTTCGATACGATCTACCGGTACCGCAATTGGAGTAAAGCGGAATTCATCGAAACCGCGCACTCTTTGTCCGCGCCGCGTATTAGAGGGATCGAGCCGGTTCTGTTTAACAAGTTCGAAGAGCGGCGATATGCGACTTATATGGCGCCCGTTCCGCTGAATGCCGACGTTCCTTACGGCGTTGCGCTTTTCTTGATTCGGGAGCAAGCGCTTTCAGACTTGGCTCAGGGCGTGCTGACAGAGTCGAGCGGCTTTCTGTTCATTCTGAATGAGAAGAACGAAGTCGTGTTCAACAAGTCGCAAGGCGAATCCGCAGACTACGGCAAACGGCTGCTGGGCGAGATCGACCTCCGTCCGGATCGACCCGCGGTCAGCGAGCTGTCCCTGGACGGACGCAAGTTTTCGGTGCTTATTCATACGTCGGCCATCCGTCAATGGTCTTATATAGCGGTGCTGCCGACCGACCAATGGATGCGGAAGGTGAATGACAATCAAGGCATTTTTACCGCCACCGTGGCAGCCGTATTTCTGATCGGAGTCGCCATAGCCTTCGGTTTCTCCATCCGCCACTACCGGCCGCTCAGACTGCTGGCCGGGATCGTGTCCAGTGAAGCGCGGGCCGAGCCGCCGCTCAAGCTTAAGGACGAAATCGCCTATATTTCGCGGGCGGTCGGTCAGATGGCCAACGAGAAGCAAAGCCTGCAGCATCAATTGCGCAGCCAAGGCAGCACGCTTCGCGAGCAAATGCTGCTAACGCTGCTGAAGGGCAAGCTGAGTACGAGGGCGGAAATGTGCGACATGCTGCAATTTTCGGGCATTCAGCTGGATAAGCCGTATTACGCCGTTCTGGTCGTCTTGATTGACGATTACAACCGGTTCCGCAGCGAGAACTCGGAGAAGATGCAGGAAGTGCTGACTTACAGCCTGACGAAGGTGGTCGAGGAGCTGGCTCTCGAATCGGGAGCCGGGTATGGAGCCGAGCTGATGGATGGACGGAGCATCGCCTTCCTGGTGAACTTGAACGAGGGCTTCGACGATACGGCCGTCTTGAAGGAGCTGGCGGAGAAGGCGAAAGCCGTTTTCCGGCAATATTTCCGGCTCACCGTTACGGTGGGCATCGGAGGCATCTGCGATGACTTGTCCGGCGTCCCGAAATCGTTCGTAGAAGCCAGCCATGCCTCCCGATACCGGTTCGTGAAAGGCAGCGATCAGGTCTTTCTATTCAGTGAAATCGAGCCGCGCACAAGGGGCGAATACGCTTATCCCGTCGAGCGGACCGACCGGCTCGTCAAAGCGATCAAGCAAGGGAATATGCTGCAGGTTGAACCGGCGGTGCGCGAGGCGTTCAGTCATATCGTGGAATCGGACGTGTCGCTCGAGGCCGCCCAGTGCATCTGCTTCGATATTGTGAACAACATGATGAAAACGCTCATCGAGCTGGAAATCGATATAGACGACGATCTCGGCGAAACGATGCAGCAGCTGTTCGTGCCTCGTTTTGAAACGATCGAGGAGCTCGAGAGCTTGCTGATCTCGATCTGCCGCAAAGTATGCCGGTACGTGGAAGCGAAGAAGGAAAGCAAAAATATAGAGCTGCTGGAACAGCTCAAATCGTACGTGGCGGTCCATTACGCGGATCATTCGCTCGACCTCGAATCGCTCGCCACCCGGTTCGGCGTCTCGCCGTCCTACGCGACGCGGTTCTTCAAAGACCACACCGGCCTGCCGCTCATGAAGTACATCGATTCCCTTCGGATGGAGCAGGCGAAAAAGCTGCTGAAGACGACCGAATTGCCTCTCAAAGACATCATGAACGAGGTCGGCTATATCGATTCGACGAATTTCATTCGCAAATTCAAAAAAGCGGAAGGCATTACGCCGATTCAATACCGCAATCTCGCCAAGAGTGAAACGGCGTAAGCAATGCTAACGAAAGGCCGCCGCCCGGCATAAATAGTCGGAGCGGCGGCCTCATTAAAATATTTGAAGGGCTGCACCCAAGTGATCTTTGTAACGGAGAGAAATAGAGTTGACGCAGTAAAGTTCTATGAGTCAGTAGGATATAGCTCTCAAACTCATTTAGGGTTCAAAAAGAAGCTCAAATAAAAGGAGCTAAATGAAAGCTGACTGCGGACAGTCGGCTTTTGGCGTAACGTAGGCTGACATTGGGTTACTCTCGGCTAAACCTTTTAACTTGCTGGGCCATGTACTCCCGTCGTCTCTGGATTTCCTCTTCCAGCTCAGGCGACTGCACGATGTGCCTATGGAAGAAGGCCAACACGATGCCATAAATTTCGTCCCAGAACAGATTGCCTCCCGTGTAGTCATGGTCGCCGCCTTTGATTCGAATCAGTGTGGCTTGCGGGACCGCCTCGTAGAGCAGCTCGGCTTGCGCGTATGGAACAATTTCGTCCTCGGTTCCGTGCAGGATGAGATAGGGAGTGGATAGGGTCCCGGTTATATAGCTCAAGGGGTTAGCGGATTCGGCGACAGCCCTATTGTCCAGCAACGGCCCGCCGACAAGTCGCGATTCAGAAGAATCGGGATGATTGTGCCACCCGCCCATCTGCATTAAATCAATCGGGGCTGCGGATGTGACGACAGCTTGAACTTGACTGGAGTATGCTGCGCACCCACCGTCGCCTTCTAATGCAGGAACATTGGAGGAGGCGCCTAATAAAGCGGCCAGATGACCGCCGGCGGAATGACCCCATACCCCGATCCGATCAGGGTTAAGTCCGTACCGCTCTGCCATGGAACGAACCCACCTGACAGCAGCCTTGGCATCATGAATCTGGGCAGGGAAGGGGGCGATATCGGACAATCTATAATTCACGCTCACACTGCAGAACCCGTTTTTGGCCAAATATTTGCTTGACCCTACCCCGAGCTTGGAGCCCTTATCTCCCGTTTCCCAGCCGCCTCCGTGTAAAAAGATCACAACCGGCAAAGGAGTGGGGCGCCACTCAGGCTTCGGCCGGTAGAGGTCAAGCTTCAATTCCAGCCCGGAGTCGGTCGTACAATAGACGACGTCCGGAATCACTTCGATTTGCTCTTCGTATAGCATGGCATCACTCCGTCATTGGGTTATTACTCTATATAGTAACATACAATACCTTTAAGAGTAATAGCACGCGAATCCGCCGATAAATTGAACCGAACCCTACTGAAGGCTCCGGGCAATAGATGGGGGCCATAGCGGCAAATTATGCCGTTATGGCCCCGTGTCGGAGATGAAAGTGAAGCCATGCTGCGGGATGGTTCCGTCGATCCAAGCCAGTCGGCCTCGATCCCCTAGCTACCCCTCGATCAGCTGACGGCGCAGCGAGAACAAATCCCGTAGCTCGTCGGTCGACAGCTCCGTGATCCACTGCTCGCCCGACCCGACGATCTGCTGGCTGAGCCCTTGCTTGCGCTCGATCATCTCGTCGATGCGCTCCTCCAGCGTGCCCAGGGTGACGAACTTGTGCACCTGGACATGCTTCGTCTGCCCGATCCGGAACGCCCGGTCGGTAGCTTGGTTCTCGACCGCCGGGTTCCACCACCGGTCGAAGTGGAACACATGGTTCGCCGCCGTCAGATTGAGGCCGATGCCGCCCGCCTTCAGCGACAGGATGAAGATGCCGACGGCATCTTCACCCTCGCCGTCGTCGGCGCCGTCATCGGCGCGCTCGGCGGCCGCGGGCTCCACGGCTGCGACGCCGTCCGCATCGCCCTTCTCGCCGTCGGCCTCGGCGGCGGTCGGCTGCAGCGGACCGGCGCCGCGCTGGAACCGCGCGATCATCAGGTCGCGCTGCGCCTTCGGCGTACCGCCGTGCAGGAACAGCACCGGCTCCTCGAACGCTTGGCGCAGCGCAGCCTGGAGCAGCTTGCCCATCTCCACGAACTGGGTGAAGACGAGGCAAGAATCGCCCTCCTGGCGCAGCTCCCGCACCATCTCCACGAGCCGCTCCAGCTTGTGCGAGCGGGATGCGGCGGAGCGGCCGGCCAGTACAATCCGCTCCGGCTCCTTGAGGAACGAAGCGGGATGGTTGCAGAGCTGCTTCAGCCGCGTCAGCGTGCCGAGGATGAGCCCGCGCCGCTCCATGGGAGAGAGACGATCGAGCTTGTCGAACATATCCTGGATGCACGTCTCATACAGTGCCGCTTGCTCGGCGGTCAGCGAGACGTACACCTTGGCCTCCAGCTTATCCGGCAAGTCCAGCTCGATCGCCGGGTCCTTCTTCACCCGGCGCAGGAGGAACGGCTTCACGAGCCGCTGCAGCTGGCCGATCTGGTCCGCGTCCCGCTCGCGCTCCACGGAAGCTACGAAGCGTTGATTGAACTCCCGCAGCGCCCCCAGGTAGCCGGGATTGATGAAATCGAAGATCGACCAGAGCTCGGTCAGCCGATTCTCGATAGGCGTCCCCGTCATCGCGATGCGATGGTTGGCTTCCAGCTTGCGGATCGAGGTGGCTTGCTTCGTATACGCGTTCTTGATGTTCTGCGCTTCATCCAGGCAGACGGAGCTCCATCGCATCGAGGTCAGCTCATCCTCGTCCAGGTACGCAAGGGCGTACGAAGTCAGCATCAAGTCGCAATCCTCGACGGATTCGCGGAATGCGTCGCCCTTGCCCCGATTCGGTCCGTAGTGCAGCTTCACCCGCAGGCTGGGGGCGAACCGCTCGAGCTCCTTCTGCCAGTTGCCCAGCACGGACGTAGGGCAGATGAGCAGGGAAGGGGCGCTCGGCCGCTCCTGCTCCTGAATGTGGAGTAGGTAGGAGATCATCTGGATCGTCTTGCCGAGCCCCATGTCATCGGCGAGACAGGCTCCCAGGCCAAAACGGCGCAGGAACAACAGCCACGAGGCCCCCTCCACCTGATAATTGCGCAGCTTGCCCTGGAACGTATCGGGCGTCTCGATGCGAGGGATGGCCGACGTCTGGCTGAGCTGGGCGATGAATTGGTGCAGGTGCTCGTTCAGCTCCAGCTCCAATTGCAGCCGCTCGCCTTCGTCCCGCTCATCCGTCAGCCACGTATCGTCCAGCAAGGTCCCATCCGCGTCGCCGGTCAAGTGCAGCTCCAGCACATCGCGGAACGTAAGCCCCTTGCGCTTGTTCACTTGCTTCATCAGCCGCTGCACTTGCTCGAGCAGATGAGGATCGAGCAGCACCCATTGGCCGCGAATTTGCGTCAGCTGCTGGTTCTGCTTCAGCAACAGATCGAATTCCGCCTCGCTCAGCTCGAGGCCGCCGAGAGACAGGCGCCAGTCGAACTGCATGATCTGGCCCAAGCCGAAGATCGAGTCGCGGGACGAGCCGACGGAGGATTTCATCCGGGCCTTGAGCCGCGGCTTCATCTGGCGCAGCTGCTCCCACCAGGCCGGCAGCAGCACGGGCAAGCCGAGCTCGGCGAGCCGAAGGCTTTTCTCCATCAGGAAATCCCACGCCTCCGCATACTCGATAAAGGTGCGAATGGAGTTCGTGCCGGCGGAGCGCAGCCAAGGAATGACGTGGAACCACTTGGCCATGGTCTGCCGAATCCGTCCGGAGGGATCGCCCCATTGGGCAGGCAATTCCTCCCGGTCCTCCCATAAAGGAACGCCTGCCGGCGTACAGGCGACCCACACCGCGGTATCGGCCCGATCCTGCAGGACGATCGTCATGCGCCATGCCGAACCGACGAGCGGCTCCTGGATCTGCAGGCAGACGCGATATGGCGATTCGTCCGGCAGCCAGCCGATAGCCACGAGCCAGTCCTGCTCATTCTCGAACAAATCCGACGGCAGGCCCGCTCGCGCATCCGTGTCCGAGCCCGAGTCCAACCCCGACGCCGCCCCCGAGTCCAACCCGACCCCGGCCGAATGCCGGTGCTCCTCCGCGTCCCACAACAGCAGGCGGGCTTGAGCCTCCGGCAGCCGCTCGGCCATGAGCCAATCGATCCACTCATCGACGATTGGGGCCCGGTTCCGGAACCAAGCGGCGGCTTCCGCTTTGTCCCCTTCCTCGTCCATGCGCACCTTCCACCCGATACGGCCTTGCTTCCATTGCCGGAAGTCGGGCACGATTCGGTTCTCCTCGCGGGCGATCAGCAGATCGGGGGCGGCGTCGAGCAGGGCGGAGCCGTGCTCATCCCATTGCAGCGCCGCATGCTCGTTCCAGCTGGGCTTGGCGAAGTACTCGAGCGCCTCCTCCGCGCCTAACAGAAGTCCCTGCCGGCGCTCCATCAGCACGGTCTCGATGAACGTGCCGTAGAAGGAAGGCTCATGCCAAGTAAACAGCAGCGCCTTCAGATGATCCGCCTCCATCTCCGAACCATGCAGCGCGCCCCATATGAAAAATTGCCCGGAGGGCAACCAGTTGACATGTATTTGGATCGGAGTCGTTAAGATCATCGAATGAGCTTACCTCTCTTCAGTTCCTCTTGGAACGCCCTTAGCCGGCCATAGTGGCGGGCGAGCCGCTCCAGATAGAGCTCGAACCGGTCCTGGCGCTCCATTTGCTTGTAGAGCGATGACAGCTTCTTGAGGAGCCGGATCGCTTCTTTGTAGGCGGTTCGATTTTTTTGGCGGATCTGATCGTCGACCGCCTGGTGGAATACAGGCAGCAGCAGGGCCGGATCTTGGCTCTCGATGACGCGCATGTCGATCGGGTAGAGCGAGGACAGGCCGATGCGCTCCGCCACATGGAAGTTGACCCACCGCCGATACCGGCCGAGCGCCATGAGCGCCTCCGTGTAGGCGTAATAGCTTCTCGGGAGCAGCTGGGCCAGCTTGCCGAGCCACTCGTCCGAGTGGCCCAACGCCTTGGCCGCTTCATGCCCGTAGCTGCAGAACTGCTGGAACGACTTCTCGTTCAGCGTCCGCATCGCCGGCATGAGGCGTCCGAGCCAGTGCCACACGCGCGGCCAATTCTGCTCCTGCTTCCATTCCTCGAGGAAGTCGAGCAGCTGCTCGGGCCGGAAGTGCCGTCCCTTCGCGAGCAGATCCCACGCGGCATCGTCCCGGTTCAGCAGCAGCTGGAAGTGAACGAGCGCCAGGAGCGCCGATTGGCGGGTGTAATCGGGATGCGCCTCATCCGGGTAGAGGGCCTCCAGGCGGCGCATTTCTTGCTCCATGGCATCAGCCGCAAGAAACTGCAGCAGTCGAGTCCATAGCAGACGATAGGCGGCGAGCGCCGAATAGGGCGACTCCGCTCTAGCCTCGACCAGCAGCTCCCGGGCGTGGACGGCGATCGCAACCACGTGCGGCACCCACCGGCTGGCGGCTTCCTCGGCGTCCACCTCCCGGACGGCGGCCTTCCACTTGTCGAGGAGGGCCGAGGCCGCTTCCTTGTGCCGGTCTCCGGCGACGAGATAGCCGAACGCTTCCCGCTGCCGCGCATCGTCGTCCACCCGGCGCAGCAGGAATAAGCCGGTGAGGATCGTGAACAGCATCCGGGGCGTGCGGCTCCACCACTGCGCCGGTTGGGTCAACGTCTGTAACGCCGCGTTGTAGAAGTCGTCCAGGAACAGCTTATGCTGCCGATTTTTACTCGTAAACGCTTCCCATTGCTCCTGCACGAACGTCAGCCACTGATCCGGAGCGGCAGATTCCTTGGGGGCTTGGGCGATTCCCTCCGCCGAACCGGCGAGCATAACCGTCTTCCGGTGCAGGGCGGATACGTTCCGCTGCGGAGAGGCGGGCGCTTCCTCCTGCTTAACCGAGCGCACGAAGGCGTCCGGGCGGCCGTACACCGCATAAACATACAAAAAAGCCGCCGCCATATGCTTACAGGTTCCCTCATGGTGACAAGTGCATACACTTGAAGGGAGGGCTTGTAAATCCAATTGCACGTCGAACACCTGCACATCCTGCACCTTGGCTGCAAGCTTGCGGTCCTGGGTGATTTCCGTGTTATAGACGAACCCTTTTTGCTGAAGCTCCAGCCCGCTTTCCAGCTCCGGCAGGCCGAACAACGCTTTGACCTGTATGCCTAGCGGCTCGAGCTCCTCTTTGGTGATTTGGGTTTTTAACATAATTGGATCATCCCCGCACAATACGATACAATATAGTATAGCACAGATTATTAGGCGCTGCTTTCCAGACGGCGCGAAAAGGAGGCGTCGTATGGGCGTCAAGTTCGGCAGGGAGTATGAGGACATCATCGAGGAGTTGTCGGGCGCGCTGGGTCGGTTGGACAACGTGTACGACAGCTTGGAGATGGCGGAGGAAGAGTGGGGGCAATTGGAAGAAGAAGAACGTCTGGCGTGCATCCGTACGCTGGCGGACGACTTGTTCTATGCGCTAGGGTCGGATCCGGTCATGACGGTCGGGTCAGGCCGTATCAGCTACGATAGGGAGCACCATATTCTCAAGCTGGCGATTACAGACAAAGAGGTCCAGCTCATCTACCTAACTTAATCCGAGGGAGGAATCTGTTTGACCGAACAAGAAAAAAAGCTGTTTCAAAGCAATCCCGAAGCCCATCAGCAGCACGTTCGCCTCACGAGGGTCAAGTTTCTGAAAAGGGCGATTTCCATCATTCTGGGGGCCGCCTTCGTCTCGGTCGGGTTAGAGATTTTCCTCGTCCCGAACAATATCATCGATGGCGGCATCGTCGGCGTGTCGATTATCGTGTCCCATCTCTCGGGACTCCCCCTCGGCATCTTTCTATTCCTGCTTAACTTGCCGTTCTTGTTCATCGGGTATAAGCAGATCGGCAAGACGTTCGCGATCTCCACATTATTCGCCGTAGCGCTTATGTCGATCGGCACCGCGCTCTTGCATCCCGTACCGCCGCTCACGATCGAGCCGCTGCTCGCCACCGTGTTCGGAGGCATCATCCTCGGGATCGGTGTCGGCCTCGTCATCCGGGCCGGCGGGTCCCTGGACGGGACAGAGATTGTCGCGATTCTGGTGAATAAGAAAAGCCCGTTCTCCGTCGGCGAGACGGTCATGTTCATCAACATCTTCATTCTCGGCAGCGCCGGCTTCGTCTTCGGCTGGGATCAAGCCATGTATTCGCTCATCGCTTACTACATAGCGTTCAAGATGATCGATATGACGATCGAGGGCTTCGAAGAATCGAAGTCGGTCTGGATCATCAGCGACCAGTACAAAGAAATCGGGGAAGCCATTATTCACCGACTCGGCCGCGGGGTTACATACTTGAACGGGGAAGGCGGCTTCAGCGGCGACAACAAGCGCGTCATCTTCTGTGTCATCACCCGGCTCGAGGAAGCCAAGATGAAGTCGATCGTCGAAGATCACGATCCGAGCGCCTTCCTGGCTGTGGGCAACATCCACGACGTCAAGGGCGGCCGGTTCAAAAAACGCGACATTCACTAATGCCACTCGGCCCGCTCCGGTCGCTCATCTGTGCTAACCCTGCTTGACTCGGCGGCGACCATGCAGTGGTACCGGCCGTTCGTCCCGTCCGGCGAACGGCGGTCATACGTGTCGGTGATGACGAAGCCCGCGGCTTCATACGTGCGGATCGCGCGCACATTCCATACCAGCACCTCCAAGTCTATTTGCTTGGACGGTGCTTTTTGCTGCGCCGTGCACAGAATCGCTTGGACGAACGAGCGTCCCAACCCTTGCCCGCACAGGTCCGGATGCATCCCGAGGCCGAGGCGCGTCCATCCTTGCATCGGGAACAGCTGGGCGAAGCCGGCGAGTTGGCCGGTGTCCAGATGAGCGGCCAGATATTGCTGCTCGCGGATGCGCGGGTCGGCGAATTCGTAGCCGGTTTCGAGCATTTTGGCCCAGGTCGGCCAGTTGTAGACGTCATAGGGGGCAGGGTAGCGCCATAGCGTAAGGAGCCGCCCCTGGGATTCGGTTAACGGCGACAGCCGCCATTCGGCTTCCCGCATGAACTGGATCTCCTTTACTTTCTTGGTTTTTTTATGGGGCTTATCGCTCATTGTGACAGATGTTCTCATCATAAGATAATGGAGGTGAAACGGCAACTGACTTTGGAACCGGGTCCGAGGCAGCTGCGTATTATCCGAATATCAAAGCTTGAGAGGAGACTCGTTGCCATGGCCCGACTGGAGTACCGCCTGAACGACGAATCGCAGACGTATCCCGTCCTGTATTATTATGATTTTATCGATAAAGATGAAGTGTCGCTGCGCTTCGCCTGCGATTATTGGATCAAGAATAAGCGGGTGTACGAGCGGACTGGGAATCAAGTGAACGGCAGCAAATACATCATTTTCGTCCGGGAAGCGGTCGAGGAGCATGTGCTGGAGCAAGAGCAGGACGACCGGTATTGGGGAGGAATTTGCGTTGAGCTTAGGGAATTTAGAGAAGGAACCGACCGCTACCCGGTCGTGCACCGGTATGTGCTGCATGATGATGACGATGCGCTGCTGCTCCTGCAGAGCGACAGCTTGACCCTGCAAGGGAAAGTGTGGGCCCGGACCTCTACGGAGATCGATGAGGATCGGAAGGTCTATGTGTATTATGCGGTGCCGGAGCAAGGGTAGGGTACGCCACATAGACAGGGGAGGAGAGAAATAGGAATGGAGTGGAACGGTTCGAAAACCCGGAAGCTGGTCAGCCTGTTCGTTGTCACGACGCTGGCGATCGGCGGCGCGGGGTGCACGCGGTCCAGCAGTGCGAATGAATGCTATGACAGCAATGAGGACGGGTATTGCGACGACGACGGCAGCTATCATGGCAGCTCCTATTATTATCACAATGGACAGAAACGCTACACGAAGGCGAGCACGGGCGTGTCGAGCGGTACGCAGAGCTTGGGCAGCTCCGGCACGAGCTCAAGCGGGTCCAAGAGCGGAATCGGCAGCAGCTCCTCGTCCTCGGGCGGCTGAGGGCGATGGCGATGGCGATAGACACCGTGCGCTACCGAGGCTGGATGGGCGGAGGTTTGAATGAAGCTCGTGGTCAAGCTGAAGTCGAAGCTCAAGCTGGAGCTGGAGCTGATGCTTATGCTTATGCGGCGTGGCGAGAGCGGTTGTATGGACCGATTCGGGAGGCGGGCGTATTCGCCTGGGACCGGATGTACGGGGAGGAGTATGCGGTCGCTTCCTGCATTCGGATCAGCCCGGCGCTGCGAAAGGAGATCGCGGAAGCGACGGAGCGGCTCGGGGTCGTCTACAACCGGACACTCCAGATGGCCCGGCTGGGCGACGACGCTTTGTTCGAGGCATTGGGGCTGCCAAGCGAAACATGGGGTGCGGTCCGGGTAACCTCGTCGGACGCCTACCCGACCGTCATCGGGCGGTTCGATTGGGCGGAGACGGCGGATGGGCTGAAAATGCTCGAGCTGAACAGCGACACGCCGACCAGCATCGTCGAAGCGTACGAGGTGAACGGTCGTATCTGTGCGCAATTGGGGCTGCAAGACCCGAACGCGGGTATGGCGGCGCATCTGAGAGAAGCGTTGCAGGCGGCGGTCGATGCGTATGCGGCGCAGGGGCATGCCGTGGACCGAGTGGCGTTCAGCGCCCTCGACTGGCACGAGGAGGATGCGGGCACAACCCGCTATCTGCTCGCTAGGAGCGGTCTGACGCACGCCCGATTCGTGCCGCTCGCCGACCTGCGGGTGTTCGAGGACCGGCTGTGCGAGTGGCGGGGTGATACAGGGGTGCACGAGCCGATCGATCTCCTGTACCGGCTGCATGCGCTGGAGAAGCTGGCCGAGGAGCGGGATGAGGGCGACGGCTACCCGACCGGCGCGCATGTGCTGGACCTGATGGCGCGCGGCCGCCTCAGCGTCTTGAACCCGCCGGCGGCTTTCCTCGCGCAGTCCAAGGCGTTCCAGGCGCTCATCTGGAATTTGCACGAGGCCGGGGAATTTTACACGGCGGAGGAGCATGAGACTATCGAGCGCTACATGCTGCCGACCTATATGGAGAATCGCTTCGAAGGCGTGCGCCCTTACGTTAGCAAGCCGATCTTCGGACGGGAGGGCGGGGCCGTCACGCTGTACGGGGCCGATGGCTCGGTGCAGGAGAAGGACGGGGAAGCGCAGTATTGGGAGCAGCCGATGGTGTATCAGCAGCGAGTCGAGCTGCCGGTTGTGGAGCTGGAGACGGAGAAGGGGCTCGAGGCGTGCCGGCTGCTGTGGGGCTCGTTTCTGATCGGAGGCCGGGCTTCGGCGATCGTCGCCAGAGCGGGCGGGCGCATCACGGGGAACTTGTCGTACTATGTGCCGGTCGGGCTGGGATGAGCTTTTGTTGATGGAATCCTTATTATTTTTTATTCAACGTGTAAGGGAGCGATCGAATTGGCACCTGTTGAAACCCAATGGGATCATATTTTGAATTTCCTCGCATACTTGGGGGTGGCGCTGCCTGTGCTGGCGGTGGGGATCCTGGCGTTTCTCTTCACCACGCCGTACAACGAGTTCGGTCTGATCCGGGCGGGCGCTGAGACGGACGACCCGCAGAAGCAATTGGCGGCGAAAGCGGCTGCGCACGACCTGGGGGGCAAAATCATCGGGCTCAGCCTCGTGCTCGCCTCGGCGATCTACCACTCCGTCTCGCTTTGGGACTTGGCGCTTTGGGGCGTGTTGGGTGCGCTGTTTCAGGTACTCGTGTTCTACATCTTCGAATGGGTCACGCCGTTCAAGGTCGTCTCGGAGATTCCGAAAGGCAACGTCAGCGTCGGGCTGTTCGCTTCCCGGCTGAGCTTCGCGACCGGGTTGATTATGGCGGCCTTGATTAGCTATTAATCATCCTACAATTTAATTGGATTAAGGAGTGTGGATAGTATGCGCAACATCGTCCAAGCCAGCTGGCTGACCGAGCATTTGCAGGATCCGAACCTGGTCGTGGCGGACTGCCGATTCGCGTTGGGGCAGCCGCTCTCCGGGCGGGCGGATTACGACCGGGAGCATCTCCCAGGGGCCGTGTACTTCGACCTCGACCGGCAGCTGTCTGCCCCGGTCACCGAGCATGGCGGCCGGCACCCGCTACCGGACCTGAACGCCTTCGCCGCCGTGCTGAGCGAGGCCGGCATCGGCCCTAGCACAACGGTCGTCGCGTACGACGATCAAGGCGGGGCGATGGCTTCGCGCCTCTGGTGGCTGCTGCGCTATGTCGGGCACGAGCAGGTGTACCTGCTCGACGGCGGCTTCTCGGCCTGGAAGGCGGCCGGGTACCCCGTGACATCGGAGGCGACGGCTCCGCGAGCCGCCTCCGAGGTGTATCCCGTGCAGCCGCAGGCCGCTATGCTGCTGCGCGTCGAAGACATCCGGGCCCGGCTCGGCCGGCCCGGCGTGACGCTGATCGACTCGCGCGAGGCGCCGCGTTACCGCGGCGAGGTCGAGCCGATCGATGCGAAGGCGGGTCACATCCCGGGCGCGAAGAATCGTTTCTGGAAGGCCGCGCTGGACGAGCAGGGCCGCTGGCGCGACGCCGCCGGACAGGCCGACCGCTTCCGCGATCTCGACCCGGATGGCGAGATCGTCGTGTACTGCGGCTCCGGCGTGACGGCTTGCCCGAACGTGCTGGCGCTGGAGGAGGCGGGCTTCCGCAATGTGAAGCTGTACGCCGGCAGCTGGAGCGACTGGATCAGCTACGCTGACAATCCGATCGCGACGGGAGACGAGTAAGGGACGAGAGACCGCGTCGGACGCGGTATGAGGGCTGTGACAGGTTGTAAGCAAGTGACCTGTTGCGGCCCTCTCTGTTTTTATTGATGAGAATTATTGACAATTGGGCAAAGGTGCACTACTTTAATCTCAGTTGCAAAATAAAACTGAAATTAGAAGGAGTAATAACTTGCGTAAACTCATCGTCGTGAACATTATGTCTTTTGACGGGTACTCTGAAGGGCCAGGCAGGAATGTCATGGTTATGCCGATGGACGGGGCTTTCGATACATACAATCTCGAGCGGATGCAAAGTGCCGATACGGTGCTGCTCGGAGGGAACTCTTACCGAATGTTCAGCGGTTTCTGGCCTGCAATGGCTACTCATCCTGATGAACGCCTACGAATCGCGAGTTCTCGCGACTAACAACTCGGTTCAGAAAGTGGCTGTATCGAACGATCTCACTCTAGAGGATTCGGCTCCGTGGCGTGATACCACAACGATCATCGGCGGCAACCATGTCTATGACGAAATCGCCGCGCTCAAGCGCAAACCGGGCAAAGACATTGTGGTGTATGGCAGCCGGATCCTATGGAATGACTTGTTGGCTCATGGCTTAGTAGACGAACTTCATTTCATGGTTGGCAATGTGGTACTAGGCGAGGGGACCCCCATATTCGTCGAGCCGATCGCTTACAATGATGCAAAACTCACGCTCCGCCATATCGATACACGCAAGTTCGAAGGCTCTGAGAACGTCCTTATGCAGTACAATGTGGAGTACAAGTAGACGTTGAATAAACCTATGAGGCAAGTGGTATGATGAATAAAATACATCCGCGCCGTTCCTATTGTCCAATCAATCTGTCCGTTGAGGTTTTTGGAGACTCTTGGTCTTTGCTCATTCTCCGGGATATTGTATACTTTTGTAAGAAAACTTACGGAGAATTTGTGGGCTCAGAAGAAGGAATCGCACGCAATATTTTGGCTGACCGGTTAGCCAGGCTGACCCAACACGGAATTTTAATAAAAAAGGCTCATCCGGTGGATAAACGAAAAGATCTATACGAATTATCGGAGAGTGGTCTTGATGTGATCCCCATTTTGCTGGATTTGGCAGAGTGGGGGGCGAATCATAGCGATTCGACGGAACAGCTCCCCATGGAGTGGCTTGAGGTTGTACGAACACGCCGCGAAGAGGTCATTCAGCTCATTCGTGAAACGGTGCTTCAAGGCGGCGGGATTTTTGCAGGAGAGAACTGTGTGGCGGCGCGGCTGCTGACAGAACCCTCCAAACATTAAGATCGGAGGGATCCATATGACCATTCAAAATCAAGATGATCTTCATGGTCTTAAAGAAATCGGCAAACTTATCGCGCTCACAATCCAGGAAATGAAACGCTGCACACGGATAGGCATGACAACCCAGGAACTCGATGATATTGGGGGCCGATTTCTGAAGAAGCATGGGGCAACGCCCGCGCCCAAACAAACTTACAACTTCCCCGGCCATACATGCATCAGCATTAACCGGGAGGTTGCCCACGGCGTCCCGGGTAATCGAGTCATTCAACCGGGCGATTTGATAAACATCGATGTTTCTGCGGAGCTGGGCGGGTATTATGCGGATGCCGGACATTCCTTCACGATGCCTCCGCACAATCCATCGCTTGTGCGTCTATGTGAATACACACACTCAACGATGATGAAGATCATTGCTTCACTCAGACATGGAGTCAAATTAAATGAGATCGGGAAGATGATTCAGACGGAGGCGGCAAAGGGAGGCTACAAGGCGATTAAAAATTTGTGCAGTCACGGGATTGGGAAATCCCTGCACGAAGCCCCTACAGAGATTCTCCCTTTTTACAGCAAGCATGATCATCGGGTGTTGAAAGAAGGCCAGGTCATCACGATAGAGCCGTTTCTCTCAACAGGCGCCGAGTATGTAGTGGAGCAACCGGACGGATGGACCTATTGTGTGCCCGACAAGAGCTTCGTGGCGCAGCACGAGCATACCATCATCATTACTAGGGATCAGCCGATTATTGTGACGGTAGCTTAACGCGGCCGGCACAAACCTAGATGAGGAATGGGGATGAGGATATGGTGAAAGCAGTGGATCAACCCTCCTAAAATATAAAATTTTAGGAGGGGTAAGAAATGAATTTCAATCCGATTGATATGGAACGTTGGTCCAGAAAACCTTACTTTGAACATTATTTGAACCATGTCAGATGCACTTACAGCATGACGGCCGATATAGACATCACCCTGTTGCGGGAAGAACTAAAGTACAGGGGGATTAAGCTATACCCGGCCTTGATCTATATGATTACGACTGTAGTGAATCGCCACGGCGAATTCCGAACATGCTTGGATTCGGAGGGACGGTTGGGCGTTTGGGATCGGATGTCTCCCAGCTTCACCATATTCCATGAGCAAGATAAGACGTTCTCCAGTATTTGGACGCCCTACAGCGAGGAGTTTCAAACGTTTTATGAGCGCTACCTTCTAGCGACAGAGACGTACAAGAATGCAAAGCAGTTATTCCCGGACCCGAGTGAACCGCGGAACACGTTTCCCATTTCCAGCATCCCGTGGGTCAGCTTCACAGGGTTTAACCTCAATGTCTACACGGGGGGAACCTATTTGCTGCCTATTTTTACGATGGGAAAATATCGTTGGCAGGACAAAAAATTGCTGCTGCCTCTAGCGGTACAGCTCCACCATGCCGTTTGCGACGGTTACCATGCCGGCGTGTTATTTAATGAGCTTCAAGAATTAGCGGTCGGTTGTAAGAGTTGGCTGGAAGGCAAATAACCGTAAGAAGGCCGGGAAGCGTACCTCTACCAGGTGCCGCTCCCGGCTATCTGTTTATATTATCCATATAAAAATAGTTTAGAAGGGTGTTGGTTGAGCGTGATTCGCGAGATGACCATTCATGACTACGAGCAGATGATTCCATTATGGAACCAAATCGAGGGACTGGCCTTAAGTGATGCCGATTCCAAATCCAATATTGAAACGTATTTGAACCGAAATCCCGGGCTCAGCTATGTGTATGAAGTGGAGGGCAGCATCGTAGGAACGATACTATGCGGCCACGACGGTCGCAGGGGATTTATTTATCACGTGGCTGTGAATCCGCAATTCCGCAATCAGCGTATTGCCCAGCGGATGGTCGACGTTTGCATGAGCAAGTTAAAAGAAGAAGGCATAGACAAATGCCACATCTTCGTGCTGGATGATAACGAGGGCGGCAACCGTTTCTGGACTCGAACGGGCTGGGAGAAAAGAAGCGGGTTTTCCGTATATTCGAAGGACACCATAATGTAGTTTACACTTAATTAAGTTTGTGCTACATTATGATCATGATACAGCAAACCATCCTGGCATTGGCAGAACCCCGCCGTCGTGACATTCTCACTCTCGTGCATGAGCAGGAATTGGCCTCGAGTTCGATCGCGGCACACTTTGACATTACGCCATCGGCTGTGTCCCAGCACCTCAAAGTTTTGCATGAGTCCGGGCTGGTCACCGTGCGACGCGTGGGTACGAAGAGGTACTATCGCCTGAGGAGGGAGGGTCTGGTTGACATTAAGGCGTTTATTGACGGTTTCTGGGACGATGCGTTGCTGCGGTTGAAAGCGGCAGCCGAAGAAGAGGAGCGACGGCGGCGTGAAGATGGACGGGCTTGATCCCAATCCAATCATCAAGGAAATGTACATCGATTGCCGTCCGGACACTTTGTTCCCGTTTTTGATCGATCCGCAAAAGATGGTCATGTGGATGGGCAGTCAGGTCCTGCTGGAGCCTAAGCTTGGCGGGGCCTTGCGAATCGATTTCAATGGAACGGACATGGTTGCCGGACATTATGTAGAAGTGGAGCCCAATGAGAGAGTCGTGTTCACCTGGGGGTGGATCGGCTCGGATACGTTCCCGCCGGGTTCTAGCACGGTGGAGATTACATTACACGAGCAAGACAACGGTACGCTGCTCATCTTGAAGCATTCCGGTTTGCCGGCGGCTCGCAGGCCCACCCACCTCGCCGGATGGAATTACTACATCTCGCGATTGGAGCTTGTATTGCTGGGCGTTGAGCCGGGTCCCGATACCTTTGCAAGCCCAACTACAGATCCCAAGGGGGAAAGAAATTGAAGTACATGATGATGACCTACGAATCCAAGGAAGACTTCGCAGCGAGGACAGACGAGGCCCGGAAGGAGCAGTATTGGTCGGGGTGGAGGTCCTTCATCCAATCGATGAAAGACGCGGGTGTTCTCTTCTATCCGGGCAACGTTCTGCAGCCTAATCACACCGCTACAACCGTGAGTGCGGTCGATGGTAATGTTCAAGCAAGTGAAGGCGCTTATGCGTCCGATGCCTTACTTTCGTTTAGCGGCTACTTCATCATAGATGTACCGGATCTTGACGAAGCTGTACGGTGGGCATCTCTCGCTCCGGCGGTCGTGCGGGGAACGGTTGAATTGCGGCCGGTCCTGTAAACGATGAGCGGATCGATTACATATGAGGAGATCGTGCAGATATTGTGCGAAGATCCGGAGGTTAGTACTACTGTTGAGGGCGGGATGAGGCGGTTCGGTGCTTCAGGGGAGTTGAGGGTCGGGGGCAAGATGTTCGCTTTTTCCTCCAAAGGAAGGTTGATCGTCAAGCTGCCACAATCGAAGGTGGCCGCACTCATCGCAGAAGGGCAGGGCCAACCTTGTGTGATGGGGCGGCGCACGATGCGGGAGTGGGTGGTCATCGGGCCTGAGCATCAGGTGGAGTGGCTCTCCATCGCGATGGAGTCCAAGAATTTCGTCTTTGGTAATGGGAAATAGAGACTAAGCAAATGTATACCGTTTCCATACAAGGGGCATCCTACTGCTTGTTGTGATTCCTAACAAGGAGGTGTCCATTGTGGCCAACCCGCAAAACGAGTCGGCGAAAGCGGACGTGCAGTCGACCAAGTTGAACCAGATGCCTGTGCCGGGCAAAACGGATACGGAATTTTCCGCAGAAGAAGCGGCGGAAGTCTTCGAACAAAATCAAGCCTCTGCCAATACACGCGCTAATGCAGTTGAGAATCAAGAATAGGATTCCTAATACGTTTGAAGGGTGGGACGAACGGTCTCATCCTTTTTCTTTATGACAGGCTCCTAATCTTTTGCAATAGCGTGTCAAAACGGGCAAAATGGAGAAGGAGGTGTAGCATGATTTACATGGGAACCCCAAGATTAAGATTGCGAGACTGGATGGAGACAGACTTGGAGCCTTTCCGTCGTCTGAATGCCGATGTTGAGGTAATGAGGTATTTTCCTTCCGTGTTATCGAGTGAGGGAACCGACGTATTCTATGAGGCGATTCTGTCCGAATTCCAAGAATGCGGTTATGGGTTTTATGCAGTGGAGGTCAAGGAGAGCAACGAGTTCATAGGCTTTATAGGATTTCATAGAGCTACTTTTCCGTCGGATTTTACCCCGTGTATAGAGATCGGCTGGCGCTTGAAAAAAGAGGCCTGGGGAAAAGGCTATGCAACGGAAGGGGCCAGGGCCTGTTTGAAATATGGATTCAGCGATTTGGGGTTTCAGGATGTGTATAGCTTCACAGCGGAAGTGAATCAACCGTCGCAAAACGTTATGATCAAAATCGGGATGAGCTTTGTGAAAAGATTTAACCATCCCCGAGTGATGGACCAAAGTCCGCTCAAACCCCACGTGCTGTACCAGATCAACCGCCAGGCGGCGGGAGGAGAATAAGCCTTAGTTAGCTGCCTAGTCGATGGTGCGAGAAAAATACACTTGAACATGACGTGACGTAATCTTTTATACTGGGGTTACCGGTACACAGCTGGCGCAGAAAAAAGGGGATGATCATGAAACAAAGGTGGAAGGTTGGAGAGTTGGCCGAATTAGCGGGACTCACGATTCGAACGCTGCGGTACTACGATCAGATCGGCTTGTTCTCGCCATCGGGGTATTCAGACTCGGGCCATAGGCTGTATACCGAATCGGACATTACCCGTCTGCAGCAAATTTTGTCCTTGAAGGAGCTTGGCCTGTCTCTGGAGGAGATCAAATCCGTCCTGGCGGGGGACCACATAAGCTTGTTCGACATCGTGTCCCTTCAAATCGCCCGAATTAAGAAAAATCTGTTCGCTCAGCAGAA
Organism: Paenibacillus sp. HJGM_3; assembly: GCF_045062745.1. Classification (NCBI taxonomy): domain Bacteria; kingdom Bacillati; phylum Bacillota; class Bacilli; order Caryophanales; family Paenibacillaceae; genus Paenibacillus; species Paenibacillus sp. HJGM_3. Next base: position 83,746 of record NZ_JBJGED010000017.1, on the reverse strand, counting down.
GCTGTTACAGGAACTAGAGCATGTGTCCAGCCTGATGGTAAGGAAGCAGCCTTTAACGGTCGAAGATTTTACCAAGCTGCTCGGGACGATGCGGATGAGTCATGAGAAGTTTTTTGCCGAGAAACGGGAGAATTGGAACGTCCATCTCGACCGGCTGGGAGCTATTCTGGACAAGCATCCGGAGCCATAACAGAAATGGAGGATCAAACAATGAAGGAATATTCCGTCAAACACGACACGTTCAGCATAGAGCGTAATTATAATGTCTTGCCTGCTGGGGTGTTCGCCGCATGGGCGGACCCGGCGATCAAAGCCAATTGGTTCCCGAAATCAGATGAGTTCGACTTCCGTGTAGGCGGGCGGGAGATCGTAAGAGGCGCTCCACCGGAAGGTCCGATCTATACGTCCGTAGCGACCTATCAGGAGATTGTACCGGACAAGCGTATCGTCTACACGATTAGCATCGACATGGGCGAGACGCGGATCTCGGTGTCGGTGACAACGGTTGAATTTAAAGCCGAAGGTGCAGGCACGAAGCTCATCTATACCGAACAATGCGCCTTCCTCGACCGTCTGGATTCGCTGGAGGATCATATGCACGGGGCGAAGGAGTTTCTGGACAGCTTGGATGCGGAACTGAAGCGCACCCATTAATTCAGGCGGAGGTGGGGGAGAGTGAGAAAGGTCATCGTATCCGAGTTCGTCACCCTGGATGGAGTTATGGAGGATCCGATCTGGACGGTCCCGTTCAATACCGATGAGCAGAATCAGCATAAGTTTGAAGAACTCCTGGGGTGCGACGCTCTGTTGTTGGGCCGGGTCACTTACGAAGGGTTTGCGGCCGCCTGGCCCAAAACGGGAGAAACGAACACGGTCGTCAATCCGGTCCGGGATTTCTCGATTCCGGAAGGGTTTGCCGAGCGAATGAACACGATTCCGAAGTACGTGGCATCCAGGACCAAAACTCCCGAGCAGATGAAATGGAACGCCAGCCTCATCCAAGGGAATCTCGCGGAAGAAGTGTTGAAGCTGAAACAGCGGCCCGGTCAGGACATTTTGGCCCTCGGGAGCCGCGAATTGGTGAACACGCTCATGCAAGAGGATCTTGTGGACGAGTATCGGATCATGGTATTTCCGGTTGTGCTCGGGAGCGGCAGGCATCTTTTTAAGGATCAGGACCAACTGAAGACGCTCCAGCACATCGCCACGAAGACTCTCCGTTCAGGCGCGGTGGAACTGACGTATCGACCGGCGAAATAGGATCACAGGCTGTTGCGTAAGCTACAGCCTTTTCTTTTAGCAATCGAAAAGAAACGATAGGCGGCCTTGTGCTCTATACTTAGTTATGAATCTGGAGTAGAGGTGAAGGAATGAGAAAGCTGATTGTGCAAGAATTTGTTACGCTCGACGGCTTCTTCGCAGGTCCTAACGGTGAAATCGATTGGCACATTGTGGATGAGGAATATGACGAGTACGCGAACCGGTTCCTCCACTCGGTGGACATGCTGCTATTCGGAAAAGTCACTTATCAGATGATGGCGAGCTATTGGCCTACGGCCCATCATGGTATTGCCGACTTTATGAATTCGATTTCCAAAGTTGTCGTTTCCACCAGCTTAGAAAATGCGGAGTGGCAAAATACCCGGCTGGTGAAAGAAAATGTGGTTGAAGAAATTACGCGCCTGAAGCAACAATCGGCTAAAGACATGGCGATCTTCGGTAGCGCCAGCCTCGCCTCAACATTGTTGTATGCCGATTTGATTGACGAATATCAGCTTACGGTCGCACCCGTTGTTTTAGGAGAGGGGAAGCCTTTATTCCGGGACGTTCAGGATCGAATCAACATGAAGCTCCTAAGAACGAGGACGCTTCAATCCGGGTGCATCCAGCTTCATTACCAACCGGGTGCCGCCCACTGATTGACGACTCGCGCGTTAAGGCTATGACAGGTTGCCGGCAGGCACGCTGTCCTAGCCTTCTTCGTGTTGAACCCTTTAAAGGAGTTTGGTCTCACCGAGTCGAATACTGATGCAACTAATCCATAACGGCTGAGGTGGATTCCATGATTAAGTGTCCCAAGTGCGCGAAGATGACTGAGCTTCAAAAGCAAAACTGTTCCCATTGCGGGGAAACCCTGGAGTTCACCGTGGCGGAAAAATTCGATCTTTTGGCCGAGTCGGTGGAAGTCGTGCTTAAGAAAGAAATGGCGCTTAGGAAGCTGAAGAAGAAATATCAATAGCGGAAGTATAACGGCGACTCCCGGTTTATTGAACTGCGCAGCCGGCTTCCTTTAAAGCCTTATTCATATTCTCTTTTAAGTCGTTAATGTAGGATTCGATTCCAACCGGCCCATGATCGATGCGATGGTAGTTTTCTACGGCAGTCATGATTTTTCCTTGATAAGTTTTGTGTATTCGGGGCGAATGCGGTACCTCACTTCGTGAAGGGGATCACCAAAGAACCGTTTCCCACCCCGTTCGGTCCGTCGGCTGTCCTGAATTTCGTCGCCGGCTGGGGCATGCTGGTGTTAGCGGCATTGTTCGTGCACTGGGCGGATGTGGATCAACATCCTACGGGGGCCATCGTCTTCGGAGGGTTGGGCGTCTTGCTCATGGGCCTGTTTCATACTGCCATTGGTGCCTTTGGACGGAAGGAATAGGGTCGCTCGGTTGATATACCTCAATTTCATTGTCAGCGGATATCCCGCCTCATTAAGCTACATTATGCTTCAAATTGGCTTATCCCGTTGATCCAATACTACGTCTATGATATATTACACACATGTAATATTACTCATGAGGGATGCTTATGAATCAGCTATCCAACGCGGAATTTTTACTGCTGCAGCTCATCACGGAGTTTAGCCAAGCTTCGGGGTATGAGGTGAATAAAGTCATCGAGCAGCGCGGATACCGGGAGTGGGCGAACATCGGCACGACTTCGATCTATATAGGATTGCAGAAGCTGCATGAGAAGGGGCTGATCCGATCGGAGCAGGCCGGCAAAAAATCCGGCAAAGGGCCTTCGCCGTCCAGATACGTCACGACCGAGGTCGGCATGGAGACGCTCAGGAGAGAGATTCTCCACAGTTTGTCGGCCACACGGGAACGGGATACCCGCTTCGCACTCGGCTTGGCGGCTTTGCCCTTCATAGGACGAGAGGAAGCGGTGGCAGCCCTGCAGGGAAGGCAGCACTTCCTCGAGGAGGCAAGCAGCCGGATCCGGCAAGCCTATGAATCCCAAGGGGGTCCGAACTTGCCGCTGCATGTCAGGGCTCTCTTCATTCAGCCCATGAACCTTATTGAGAGCGAACAGCAATTCCTCGTTCATCTCCTGCACGAGTTAACTGGAGATCAAGCCGGTCCTGCGTATGCGGATTGAAATGAAACAAGCCGGAGCTCCCAGATCGGGAATTCCGGCTTTTCGTATCCAACTCCGATTCATCAAGTCCACTTGGCCGACCAAAGCTTCATTTCCTTCAGGATTTGGTGAAGGTCCTGGCCCTTGGGGGTCAGCGTGTACTCCACCGTGACCGGCACGGTAGGGAAGACGTGGCGCTCCAGGACGCCTTTTTCCTCCAAATGCCGCAATGTGCTGGTCAGCGCCCGAGGACTGACCGACGGGATCAACCGCTGCAGCTCGCCGAATCGTTTGGTCCCGCAGAACAACTCCCGCAGCACGAGAAAAGCCCATTTGCCCCCAAGCACATCGAGGGTTCTTTCGATATTGCATTCGATGTGCTCCGGCATTTTCGGAACATAGTTGCTCGCTCCCATGAAGCATTCTCCTCCCTAAGAAGTTAGTTGTCTCTAGTATAGTAGGTATAGAGCGTATAATAAAGTGAGAATATTTTCTCTCCTTACATTATGAATCCTACTTCCTGATGATATTTCCTCCCAGGGCCTCCCGTATCGAGCGTATTTTCAGATAGTTGCAATAACAGTCCATTTAGCATACACTATAATTAGTTGCAATAACACCCTATTCAAGGAAGTGAATATAGTGGAGGAATCCTACGGCAAATATATCTCCGCCATTTACCGCCACCTCCAGATCCTGATCTCCGCTGAGCTGGCCCCTTATCGGATCGGAAGCGGACAATATATTTTTCTGATGGCGATCGCGGGCCGGGATCGAATGACGCAGAAGGCTTTAAGCGAGGCGCTGCTCATCGACAAGACGACGACTGCGAAGGCGATCGCCAAGCTCGAGGCGGAGGGGTATGTGCGGAGGGAGGCGGATCCGGCGGACAACCGGTACCAGCTGCTCTATTTGACGGAGGCGGGTCAAGCGGTAGTCCCTAAGGTTCAGGAGGCATTGGATCGGGTTAGACACACAAGCCTTAACGGGATCAGCGAAGAAGAGTATGGGCTTATGCTGAGTCTGCTGAAGAAAGTGCTCCGTAATGTCAGTGTCGAGGTCCGGAGCGGGGAGAAGCCCCTATAGAGGAGGAAGATGCAATGCGGACGAATCGAAAAGAAATCATTACGGACGAACTGCTGTCATGGCCGGGCGTACAGGTCCAGCCCCATCGGTTCGGCGGAATTGAATTCGCAGTCGGAGGGAAAGAAATCGGACACCTGCACGGCGATTACCTCGTCGACCTGCTATTGCCGAAATCTAGGCGGGATGCCGCTATCGCCGACGGAAAAGCCGAACCGCATCATATTTATCCGGACTCGGGGTGGGTGTCCGTTTATCTCAGATCTGAAGAAGCGGTTGTCCATGCGATTGAACTGCTGCGGTCCAACTATGAACGAATGTCTAAAGAAGGTTGATGCTTGGATGCAACGCGAGGTAATACAAGGTACGTCATAGTATTACCAGGTCATACTTGCTAACGTGGAGGTAGGAGCATGAATATTCGACTGGCGGAAGATCGGGTGAGGGAGTGGGCTGCCGCTAATTCAAAGGCACTTGGATTTCGCCGATCGCAGATCGAAGTCGATTATATCTGGAATCCGGGGGGCTTGGTGAACCAATCTTACCGTCTATCGGACGGTGAGCTGGTCTGCCACTTGAAGCTGGCTCCTGACCGGAATGCACCTCGTCTGCGACAATGGGCCCGGATCAGTGACCGATTGACGGACCATTATCATGCGCCGCGGCTGATCGGAGAGGTGACTCAAGAGCTTGTACCCGGGTATACTTACGGGCTGGTGTTTGAATTCGTTCAGGGAAAGCCGGTCAGCCAGATGGACGGTCCTCAGCCCGTGCTGGAGCAAGTGATGGATACGCTGAACGGATTGCATAGGGACAGGGAGATCCAGCAAGAGCTCGCAAATCAGACGTCTGCCCTCACTTATGCCGACGCTTTTTTCGAAGAATACATCAGCCGATACGAAGACGATATGGAGATCGTGCGAGCAGGCAAGCATCATCTTCCTTTCGTGACGGAAGCTTCCATAGTGTGGTTTGGTACGGAGGTAGAGGCCTTGAAGCAATTGGTAAGGCAGCACCCCTCATTCCAGAGCCCGGCAACCGATGTCGTCCACAACGATATGCATTGGGATAATGTTCTGGCGGTGGATGCCTCTTCCTTCTGGATCATTGACTGGGATGGCTTAACCGTGAATGGCGATGCGGCGATGGATTTCTCCGTGCTCCTCTGGCCGTTGTATCAATCGGGCAATTGGCCCTATTGGAGAGAGCGGGTCGTCGGGCTGGCGGGCCCTGAGATTCTGGATCGGCTTGAGCTTTATTTTCGGGCGAAGCTGTTGGATGACGTAATCGACCTCCTCGCCGATTATGTTGAGGCAGAGACTATGCCGGAGATCAAAGAGAAGACGCAGCAACGGGCTAAAGAAATTCATCTTCGGGCTTATTCGTCGTATCTGAAGTTGTATGGCAGGTGATTGTCCTTAAGCAACACGGTTCGCCTATCTCCGTTCAGTGTAAACTTGGCGGAGTGATATGGATAAGGTGATGGAACAACGCTATTCGTCCCGATACGACCAAATCCGGAAAAATAGCGTTCTGCGGCCGTGTTATTCGTACGTGTGGGCCAAAAAGGGGCAGGTCAATGGGGCTATAGCGTGATCCCAAAGCTTTATTTTTCCGCAATGGGTTGGATTTCGACGAATAGCATTACACGATATTGTTATTTGTACGGTCGCAGCATAAGCGGGACTAGAAAAACACTAAAACCATGCCCCTCAAGCTCAAATCCGTGTTCACTCAATGATGAGGATTGCATCTTTTTTACTTCCATGGCCCCACCTCCTACAAAGCTTCCGAAGAAACTTTATTCGAATCCTCTGCTTGAAGGGAAACCATGCCCGCCAGTAAATCAAAGCACCGCCATACGCACCTAACGGCTGCGCTGGCGGTGCTTTTTACAGTTACTCCTTCACCGCGCCGAGCACGATGCCCTTGACGAAGAAGCGCTGCAGGAGCGGGTAGACGGCCAGAATCGGAAGCATGGCGATGAAGATTTGCGCCGCCTTGACGCCGCGGTTAGACAACATCTCCAGATCCTCGAAATCGATGCCGGTCTTGCTCAGATCCTTCGCGACGACGATCGTCTGCAGGAGCGTGGCCATCGGCCATTGATCCGGAGAGCGCATGTACAGCACGCCGTCGAACCAGTTGTTCCAATGGCCGACCAAGGTGAACAGGGAGAGGGTGGCGATCGCCGGCATGGAGATCGGCAAGTATACGGATGTCAGAATCCGGAACGAAGTCGCTCCGTCCATAATGGCCGCCTCGTCCAATTCTTTGGGGAGGGACCGGTAAAAATTCATCATAAGAATGATGTTCCAGATGCTGAGCAGATGCGGCAAAATATACACCCAGAACGAGCCGACGAGCCCGAGTTTCTGATTCAGCAGGTAGTGCGGAATCAGCCCCGCGTCGAAGATCAGCACGATCAGGAAAAACCAGACGTAAAAGGTGCGGGCCTTAAATTCCGCGCCGCTCCTCGACAAGGGAAAAGCAGCCAAAACCGTGACCGCCATAGCCAGCACCGTACCGATGGCGCTTCGCAGGACCGAGATTTGGAGCGCGTTAATAAAGTTGCTGTTCTCGAACGTTTTCGCATAGTTGTCCAGATTGAAGTCGATGGGGAGGAACGTCACCAGGTTCGCTTCGGTGGCCGATTTGCCGCTCAGGGAGACGGACAGGATATGGAGCATCGGCAAGATACAAAGGATCGACACGAGAAGGAGCAGGGAGACATTGATATAATAAAACGTTTTATACGACGGGTTTTTATAATACATGCCAGTACCTCCGCTTGTTGTGTTTGTTCCAAGGGTTTAAAACACGCGATAATTCGTCCACTTGTAGGCGCAATAGTAACCCCCGCTGATGAGGAGGAAGCCGACGACCGATTTGAACAACCCTACGGCAGCGGCCAGGCTGTATTGCCCGCCTTGGAAATTACGGAACACATAAGTATCGATAATATCGCCCTGCTGCAGGACGAGCGGATTGATCAGGTTGTAGATCTGATCGAAGTTGGCGCTCAGCATGCTCCCCAGGGAAAGGGTGAACACGACGGCCATGATCGGCAGCAGCGAAGGCAGCGTAATATGGATCGTCTGCTGCAGGCGACCCGCTCCGTCGATCTCGGCCGCTTCGTAGAGATCCGGATTGATGCCGGACAGGGCGGCGAGGAACACGATAGCGGAGAAGCCGAACTCCTTCCAGAGATCGCTGACGATAACGGTAATCCGGAACCAAGTGCCATCCCCCAGGAACATGACGGGCTGCAAGTGAAGCAGGCCGAGAAACCGGTTCACGATCCCTTCCAGCGACAAGACATCGAGCAGGATACCGGCCAAGATGACCCACGACATGAAATGGGGCAAATACACCATCGTTTGGATCGACCGCTTGAGCGACATTTGGCGAATTTCATTAAGCAGCAAAGCGAAGGTGACCGGCACGATCAAGCCGAAGATGATTTTCATCACCGAGATGAGCAAGGTATTCCAGATCACTTGCACCGAGCCGTGCATGGTGAAGATGAGCTGGAAATTGTCCAACCCGACCCAGGGAGAGTCGGCAATGCCCAGCCACGGCTTAAAGTTCTGGAACGCCATGATGATCCCCGGCATCGGAGCGTATTTGAAAACGAGCGCGACCAACACCGCAGGCAGCAGCATGAGATGGAGCCTCCACGTTTTACGGAACGGACGGCTCTTTTTTAATTTAACTCTTCCAGATATGGCGGAAGATGGTATAATGGCGGTGTTCTTCATGCAGATTCCTCCTGATATCGCGTCTAGTGTATACCTCGATTCTAGGGGGGAAGCGTTGCGATTGTATAGAATACATATTCAAGGTGGCTGTCAATATCTTAAGGGGGATGGCGCGAGTGAAGCGTAACAGGCCGATTTTCCAGAAAATCAACGGGGTCATCCTCCTGTTGTTGATTCCTATTGTGATTCTCTATACTTACTTCAGCCGAACGAGCCTTCAGGTGATCGACCAGCAGATGACGGCTTACAACGAGAGCCAGCTGCTGTTCCTGAAGAGCCAGATCGAATCCAGTGCGGAGCGGTTGTCCTTGTCCTCCAGCGTGCTGGCGCGCGACTCGTCCATCTTGGACCTGCAACTCAGCGTGTTCACCAAAGACTATTACCGGATGATCGCCAACCAGACGCAAGTGAAAGAGAAGCTCTACCTGCAAAGCTTCTCCAGCACTTGGACCAATGTGTTGTCCGTGTTCCTGCCCGATATAGAGCGTAGAATATCGACGAACCCGAGCGATAGCTTCGACCGAAGCGTCCTGAACCGGGACTACAACGGGAAGTGGCGCTACCAGCCGGGAACGGCCAACGACCCTCCGGCCTACCAGCTGTTGATCTGGGATCCGTACATTCCGAGAGACAACTCCTTGGCGGTCAATGCGGTCTACGAAGTCCGGTTCGGCGTGGAGAATATTAGGAAAATGCTGCAAAATTACAAGCGGGAAAGTCCGGGTCAAATTTTCTGGCTCACCGGCTCGGGCGAGGCGTTTTCGGTCTCTGAGTCCGGCGACGCCGAATTGAAGCAATTGGGGGCTTCTCTTCTCAGGGAAGGGCTAAGCGGAGACGTGGGGCACCGGAGCATGGAGGGGCAGAATACATATCTGAGCTATGTGTATGTCCCGGGACTCGACGCCTGGTTGATCGATTACGTCCCGACGAACGTGTTTCACGCGCCGATCATCCAGAGCCGGAATCTATTCTATCTGAGTATGCTCGGCTTGATCATTCTGGCATTCGCGGCTTCCTGGCTGCTCTACCTGCATGTGCAAAAGCCGATTTCGTATATCATCAAGGGGCTCAAGCATCTCGAGATGGGAGACTACTCGTTCCGGATCAACCGGCGGTTCCACAACGAATTCGACTACATGATGCAGCGGTTCAACGATATGGGCAGCGAGATTCAGCATTTGATCCAGAACGTCTACGAGGAGCAGAACCGCTCCCGGCTGGTCACGCTCAAGCAGCTGCAATCTCAGATCAATCCCCATTTTCTGTACAACTGCCTGTCCTTCATCGCCGGCTGCGCCAAGCTGGGCCATACGGAGACGATCAAGGAGATGGCCTACCATCTGGGCGGCTATTACCGGTATACGACCCGGGTGGAGAATCAAATGCCCTTGCTAAAAGAGGAGGTCGATCTGGTCGAACACTATCTGCAAATCTATTCCTTGCGGCTGGAGCGGCTGGACTATCTCCTGGAGATCCCGAAGCAGATGCTGGATGAACCGGTCATGAGACTGATCCTACAGCCTGTAGTGGAGAATGCGATCGTTCATGGCATTGAGCCCGTGCCCGGACGCGGCTTTATACGAATCACAGGACGCTGGGAGTCCGACTGGAATATTCTGCGCATTGAAGACAGCGGCCGGGGAATGACGGAGCCCGACATCGAGCAGTATCGGCTCCGTCTGGAACAGCCGATGGATGAGCGGATGGGCTGCGGACTGTGGAACGTCCATCAACGGTTGAAGCACCGGTTCGGGGAAGGAGCGGGCGTCTATATCGAGCCTTCGGCAGAGCTGTCCGGGCTATGCGTATCGCTTCGTTGGAAAAGAGAGACAGGGGGGGAGCAACCGACATGACTCAACTATTGCTAGTGGATGACGAGCCGGTACTGTTAGCGAGCTTGGTCGCCAACGACTGGGCCAAGATCGGCATGGAATACGTATTCCAGGCGGCATCGGGGCTGGAAGCGGTCGAGATTCTGAAGAAAACGCCAATCGATATCGTCGTCACGGATATCCGGATGCCGGGGATGGACGGGCTGCAGTTATGCAAGCATATCCAAGACCATTACCCCCGCACCCGCTCCATCCTGCTGTCGGGCTATGGCGAGTTCGAGTATGCGCGGCAAGCGATTATGCACGGGACGGTCAACTATTTGCTCAAGCCGATCAAGGACGAAGCGCTGATGGAGGAAGTCTCCCGCGTACGCACGCTGCTCCTGCAGGAATGGGAACAGGTCGGTTCCTTCGAACGGGCCAAGCAAACCCTGCACGTCCATCTGCCGTTACTGCGGGCTAATCTATTGAACGACCTGCTGTCCGGGGTGAGTATTCCCGCTTCCGGCCTGGCAGGGAAAATGCAAGAATACGAGATTCCGTTCGTGACGGGTGCCGGCTGTTCGGTGATGCTCGTCCGGTTGGACGGCGGGTTCAGGGATAGCGCGGAGGGTTCGCTGCTCTATGAATTTGCCGTACACAATATCGCGAGTGAAATCTTGCAAGCGGATTATGAAGTGTGGGCATGCAAAGATTCGTTCGGGTACTTGTGTTTTGCGCTGCAGCCGAGGGGGAAGGGCGAGGCGGCCCGCATGATAAACGTTTTGGACAAAGCCGCCCAAAATCTGCAGCTGAAAGTGTCCGCACTCTTGAAAGGGCGAATCTCCGTGCTGATCAGCGGGCCAGGTGCTTTCCCGGAGGGCCTGGTCGACTTATACCGCAAGGGGTTGAACGAATTCCGGAAGGTCCCCCGGAGCGACCGGGGGATCATGGTACGGACGGGCGAATCCCGCCCCCAGTCGAGATCCCTGTACGCTTTATACAGCCCGCCGGGCTTCGGGCAACTGCTCGAGGCCGGGCGCTGGACGGATGCGCGAGCCAAGCTGGACGACGTGATGGAAGAAATGAATGCCAAAAAATTGGATACCGAAGAACACCTGATGGAAGTCGTCTACACGCTCATGAATGTGTTCCTCTATCTCGCCCACTTGCAAGGCAAGACGCTGCTGGAGCTGTCCGGAGGCGAGGCCGACATGGCGGCGGATCCGAGGGCCTTCAGCACGCCGGGTCGGGTGCTGGAGTGGGCGAACAAGGTGCTCGACCATATGGAAGCCGGCAGCGCGCGTGAATTCAAGGACGGCAAGTCCCAGCTCTTCTCCAAAATTCATAGATTCATCGAGGCCCGAATCTCCGACGACGTGTCGCTGCAGACGATTGCCGATCACGTGGGTCTTCATCCCGTGTACTTGTCCGCCCTGTATAAACAGGAGATGAAAGAGAATATCAGCGACTTCATCATGCGATTCCGGATGGAAAAAGCGGGCGTGCTGCTCCGTACGACGGACATCAAAATCTATGAGCTGTCCGGTCAGCTAGGGTTCCAGAATCCCCCTTATTTCAGCAAATTGTTCAAGCAATATTACGGCGCAACCCCTCAAGAGTACCGGGATCGGCACCTCGCGGAATCTTAAATATTTCGTATATCATCTTAAAACATTATCTCTTACCCGGGTGTAAGCGCTGTAATAAGATGAATGTGCAGCTGACAAAAGACCTTAGGGGAGGAACTTGGGTTGAAAATGGGGAAAAAAACTTCGATGCTGGCGCTCGCGGCGATCATGGCGTTCTCGACCGTCATCACGGCTTGCTCCAAAGATTCGGATAACAAGGGAACGGGCGCAACGCCGGCGGCTACAGACACGAATAACAATGCCGCCGTCGATGCGATTCGGAAGGGGACTTACAAATTCGATACGCCCGTGACGATCACGACGGTCAAAGCGACCGACTCCACGATGAAATTCAAGAACGGGGAGAACTTCGAGAATAACATCCATACCAAATGGGCGCACGATCAGTTGGGGATCGATCTGAAGATGCTGTGGCAGGTGCCCGGCGAACAGTTCAATACGAAGCTGAGACTGATGCTGACCGCGAACGAATCGTTGCCGGACGTCATTACGACGCAGGATATGACCCTGCTGGACGAGTTGATCCAATCGGGCAAGTATCGGGATATCGGCCCGGATTTCGAGAAGTACGCCTCCGACAAAATGAAGAAGGTTTACAACTCGAACCCGCTCAACTGGAGCCAGGTCACCTACGGCGGGAAGAAGATGGCCATACCGAACTTCGCCAATGCCGGGAACGACAACGCCGTCATGTGGATTCGGCAGGACTGGCTGGACAAATTGGGCATGAAGGCGCCCAAGACGTTCGAAGAGCTGGAAGCGCTCCTGCAAGCGATCAAGGACAAGAAGCCGGGAGGCTCCGACAACGTCATCCCGCTAGGGGCGAGTCTTGGCTCCGGCGGATCTTCTCCGAATCCTTTTACCAGCTGGCTGGGCGAAACCTCCTGGGTGTTCGGGGCTTACGGCACGATCCCTTACCAGTGGCTGGAGCGGGACGGCAAGCTGATACACGGCTCGACGCTCCCGGCGATGAAGGACGGCTTGGCCAAGCTGAGAGACTGGTACAAGAAAGGCTACCTCTCGCCGGAAGCCGGCCTGCACGACGAGAATAAGCTGGGCGAATTGATCGCGCAAGGGCGCGTAGGTGTCGTGGTGGCGCCTTCCTGGATGTCCGGCTGGCCGCAGACGGATATGCAGAAAAATATCCCCGGGTCGATCATGAAGCCTTATCCGCTTCCTACGCTGAACGGCAAAATTACGGCCAAGGACACCACCTACCTGAGGGGCGGCATGCTGGTCAAGAAAGATTTCAAACATGTCGACGCCTTGTTCCTGTACCTGAACCGGATCTTCGGCATGGTCAATCCGGAAGCAGGAAGCGAGTTCGAGAACGGGATCGCGAAGGATTACGATTATACGGTGAAGGCGGATGGAACGATCTCCACGGAAGACAAGGATATTCCGGGCGGGAAGGTATCGCCGCTGAAGTATTTCCTCATCGAGCCGAAGGACCCGTTCGTCGGAACGGTGATGCGGGCCAATATCAGCCGGGGGGCGAAGCCGGTCACGCCAAGCGAGATCAAGGCCGCGGCCGGCAACAAGGACGGGCTCAAAGCGGCGGAGATCGTCGATGACGGCTGGAAGGCGGGGATGTATATTCCACAAGCGTACACCGGAGCGAACACGCCGACGATGCAGTCCAAGGGCGGCATCCTGGTGAAGCTGGAAGGCGATACGTTCATCAACATCGTGTACGGCAAAAAGCCGGTCGAGGACTTCGACAACTTCGTCAAAGAGTGGAAGAGCCTGGGCGGGGACGACATCGGCAAAGAAGTGAACGATTGGTATCAGAAAATGAAAAAATAAAATGGAATCGGCCCGCGCTCCTTGCGGGCCGATTGTTGCGAAAGGGGCAGCTAGCATGACGGAACTGCGTGGGAATGAACTGGAAGTGATCGGATTTGTTAGAGCGGAAGGACGCAAGCTGGTGAACGGGGAGGGCCGGGAGATCCTGCTCCGGGGAGTGGGCTTGGGCAACTGGCTGCTGCCGGAAGGGTACATGTGGAAGTTCCCTGAGCAAGGGGATCGGCCCCGACGCATCGAAGGGTTCGTCGAGAGATTGGTCGGCTCCGAGAAGGCGGCCCAATTCTGGGAGCTGTACTACGAGCGGTACATTATGGAAGCGGACATCGAGCGGATGGCGGCTGAAGGGTTCAATTCCATCCGCGTACCGATCAACGCGCGCTTCCTGATCGAGGATGGAGAGCCGCTGACGATCAAGCCGCATCGTCTCGACTATCTCGACAGGCTGATCGGCTGGTGCAGCGTACACCGTCTGTATGTCATCCTCGATTTGCACGGCGCGCCGGGCGGGCAGACGGGGACGAATATCGACGATTCGGAGCGGGACCATCCCGATTTGTTCACGGACGAGAAGAACAAGCGGCTTACCGTCGGGTTGTGGCGGATGCTCGCTGACCGATACAAGGACGAATGGATCGTCGCCGGGTACGATCTGCTTAACGAACCGCTGCCGGATTGGTTCGCGGCCTACAACGACCAGATGCTGCCGCTCTACCAAGAGATTGCGGGCGCTATCCGGGAAGTAGACACACGCCATCTGATCATTCTCGAAGGCGTTCATTGGGCGACGGACTGGTCCATTTTTACCGAGAAGATCGACGATAACCTGATGCTCCAATTCCACAAATACTGGAGCACGCCCGATACCGACAGCCTTCGTCCTTATCTGGACAAGAGGGAACAGTGGGACGTGCCGATCTTCATGGGAGAAGGCGGGGAGAACAATACCGAATGGTATGAGGCTGCATTTCAATTGTTCGAGGCGCACAACATCTCTTGGAACTTCTGGCCGTGGAAGAAGATGGACACCGGCAATTCGCCCTGCTCGATCAACAAGCCTGACGATTGGCACGTGCTGGTGCAAGCTCTGGAGGGAGGCGACTGTCCGGATGCAGCCGTGGCGGAGCGCATTTTGTGGGATATGCTGGACAATCTTCCGCTGGATAGGTGTACTTATCACGAGCATGTCGTCAGGTCCTTGTTCGGGAGTGGGGGCGGACGATGAAGGGATTCAGGACAGGCGGCGGAATCGGGCAATGAGGAGAGGTATCGTGTGTTCGGGGCGTTTGTTCCTCGATTGGGACTGCACATGCATGATCGAAACGGCACCGCACAGCCAATACAAGGCTGCTGCGGTGCCGTCTCTTGTAGCTCATCCGGTGTAACACCGGACTTCATTGCACAACGCGAAAGCTGAAATTCATATGTCCCAATGCGCCATAAATCCGCGAGGAGAGGGCGAGCAGCATCTCGGTCCCTCGGGCGGAGGAGATGTCCCCGATGTCCAGAATCAGCTTCCAGCCGAACCAATCGGCCAAGTAGCCCTGAACCTCCCGCTTGGCCGCGGCATCGTTCCCGCTGAGGAAGAGATGGTGCTCGCCGTCGGCCAAGCCGAGCGGGTTGACCATGATCGCGGAGGTCACCGTGTTCAAGGTCTTCACGACTTTCGCCCGCGGGAATTCGCGTTGGATTTGTTCGCCGAGTGAGTCGGTGTTCGCGACGGACAAGGTGAGGATGCCGGTCGAGAAGTCGAGCGGAAGGGAGATGTCGAGCACGATTTTGCCATTCAAATGCTCGCTGCCTGCGGCGCGAAGGGCTTCCAGGGAACCGTCCCCCGCCGTAGCGTTGATCACCAGCTGTCCGAAAGCCGCCGCATCCCGAAAACTGCCGACGCTGGCGTCATCCGAATTTTGCTGCTCCAGCCAATGTGTCAGCTTGCCAGGGCTGCGGGTGCCCAGCTTCACTTCATGCCCCCGGCGAACAAGGGCGCTCCCCAACGTCTGGGCCGCATTGCCGGAACCGATAATACCTATTCTCATTTCGCATCCCTCCATATACATACAGGTCTGTATACTTACATTGACAGTATATATACCGATCTGTATACTGTCAATAGAAATGAGGTGAACATTCAGTGAGTGAACCGAATGGACGGAAGTCAGAGGCTCGCGAGAAATTGCTCGTTGCGGCGAGCACGTTGTTTTTTCAGAGAGGGTTCCATGCCGTGGGGGTCGATACGATCGTCGAGCAATCCGGCGTTACCAAGATGACGATGTATAAGCACTTTCCTTCCAAGGACCATCTGATCGTGGCCATCCTGGAACGATCGGACGAGCTGTATTGGACTTGGTTCGAGTCAACGATCCGCGGGATCGAGAAGCCGGAGGATCAGCTGCTGGCCCTCGTCCGGGCGGTCGAGAGCAGGCGGGCCCAGTCCCCGGAATCGGTCTTTTGCCTGTATCAAGCCGTTGCGGTCGAGTTTCCCTTCCCCGAGCATATGGCGCATCAGAAGGCGGTCCGCCATAAGCAGTCGATCGTAGATCGGCTCGAAACAATGTGCCGCGAAGCCTCCTTGTCGGAGCCCCGGCAGCTCGCGCTCCAGCTGTTCGTCATGCTCGAAGGGATGTGCATCACCTCTCGGATGCTCGGAGGCACCGGACCGACCGCCCCGATGTCCGATGCGGCGCTTGCTTTGGTCCAGGCTCACCGGGCCTAAGGAATTTATACTTTTTTTAGAAAGCGTTAACGGTTTATCAAGACTGAGAACTTAAGATAAGGGGTGTGATTAGTAAAAACGCGGGGGGTGAGGCTATGAAACCGAAGATAAGCTGGTGGATTCTGGCCGTCGTATCGATCGGCGTAATGATCCCGTTTATGGTGCCCTATATGACATTGGATCCAGCCGACAGCCGTGTAGTGCTCGCTACGCCGGCTTTGCAATATCCGGTTTTGGTGGCGCATATTGGCTTCGCTTTTGTAGCTTTGGTCGCGGGATTTCTACAATTTGTGGATCGCATACGTCTTAACCATCCTCGGCTGCACCGGTATGTCGGGAAGGTGTATGTCTGCTGTGTCGGGGCGAGCAGCATTCTCGCCTTGGTGTTGGTGGGCTATGTCGAGCATTTTGCCAAGGCGGTGTCTTTTCTCACTCTGACTTTGCTGTGGCTCGCTACGAGCTGGCGAGGATACCGGTCCGCGGTACGCGGAGATTACCGGGCGCACCGGATCTGGATGATTCGCAGCTTCGGCTTCACATTGGTCGCGGTAAGCGCTCGTCTGCTAGTGCCCCTCTTGCTGCTGATCTATGCCGCATTCCACCGGTTCACGCTCCCGGGAGGGAGAGAATCGATGGTGCAGGAAGTGCTGAACGTGAACATTTGGGTCGGGCTTGTCCTCAATATGGGGATCGTGGAGTGGGTTATCCTTAGTCGAGAGCCCATCCTAAGAAAAAGAGGTGCTGCAGAATGAGACTTCAATTGGTTCGTCACGCCACGTTATGGTTGGAATATGCCGGGGTAACCCTATTGATCGATCCGATGTTCAGTGAGGCGGGAGCCAACCCGCCGATTGCGAATTCTGGCAACGAACGCAGAAACCCGCTTGTACCCTTGCCGGCTCCGGTGGAGAACTGGCTGCAGCCGGACGTCATCCTCGTGACCCATCTGCATCAGGATCATTGGGATCGTGTCGCCAGCGCCGCGCTGTCGAAGGACCTTCCGGTGCTGTGCCAGCCGGGCGATGAGGAGAAGATCGCTTCCACGGAATTCGCCAGCGTACTGCCGATTCATCACACCCACAAGTGGGAAAAGATTAGCATCACCCGCACGGGCGGCCAACACGGGACGGGGGAGATCGGACGCAAAATGGGCAACGTGTCCGGATTCGTGCTTCAGGCGGAAGGGGAACCTACACTATATGTCGCGGGAGATACGATCTGGTGCGATGACGTAAAGGCGGCGCTCGATACACATCGGCCGGATGTGGCGGTCGTCAATGCGGGAGGTGCCCGATTCGTCGCCGGCGATCCGATCACGATGGATGCGGAAGATGTGGCTAGCGTCCGCACCTACGCGCCATATACGCAAGTCATTGCTGTCCATATGGATACGATCAATCATTGTCTGGTCACAAGAGAAGAGCTGCGTCGCCGGTTAGCGGGCAAGGGATTGCTGGATCGGACCCTCATTCCCGAAGATGGAGAATGGGTGTAGGATCGGGGGGCCTGTGTGATTCATCGGCTTCCTCCTAGGGTACTGATTGGTAAAAAGAGACAATAGACAACCCTAACGAGGAGGAGAGCTTATGAAAGCGCAATGGATGATCGTTTGCGGATTAGGCTTGGCGCTGCTCACCGCGATCTTCGCCGTCTTCAATACGGAAGACGTGCCGCTGAACTACGGAGCCGGCGAGCTGCAAGTGCCGCTCATCGTCGTGATCTCCGCCGCGGTCCTGATCGGCGGATGGATCGTCGCGATGTTCGGCACAGTGCGGCCGTACCGGCTGCAGAAGGACCGGGACAAGCTCGAGGCGTCGAACCGGGCGCTGCGAGCGGCGAATGAGTCGCTGCAGGCGCAGCTGACCGAAGCCCAGGCCGCCTACGCGATGATGAAGAAGGAGCGGGAGGGGCATCGGCATGAGGAGACGTTGGAGTCTCCCGAGCTGCCGTCCTCGCTCGACGGAAGCGCCAATGACGTGTACCCGCGGGCTTGGGACACCCACCGCCAGCTGCCTCGGAACAAAACGAACTGACGCGCACGTCACAACAGGCTGTAACGGACCCCTCCGGGGTTGCCGTTGCAGCCTGTTGTTATTCGGGCTGCCCGGAAGTCAGCTTGGCGGTGAAGCCGTCGATCAGGACCCCCAGGCCGAAGCGGAATTCCTGCTGCCAATCGGTGCTTGTCGTATAAGGAGCAAGCCGGATTACATGCGGGAACTGATCCTTCGGAAGCTGCCCATAGACCTTCATATACTGCTCGCTGAGCTGCTCCTGCGTGTGGTCGCCGTCATCGGCGAACGTCCGCAGCCGTACCTCTTCCCCTACATAACCAACCACATAATTTTTCAGGATGGACGCCATCCAGGGAATCTGAGGATCGGGAAACCCGGCGGTGGCGAATATACCGAACAATCGCTCGATCTGACGCAACCGATTGTAGCTCACGGCAATCGTAGCCTGGAATAGCTCTGCTGCATCCCGGTACTTGTGCAGGAGCTCCCGGAACTGCTCGCCCCACGAGCTTATCTGGGACTGCCAAGGCAGAGATGAATCGGGCCACAGCATCTCCGAGCTCATATGATCGGCCAGCAGTTGGAGCAGCTGCTCCTTGCCCTTCACATGATAGTACAGGGAGGCGGGCTGGACGTGAAGATCTTCCGCCACCTTGCGCATGCTCAGCTCCTTCAGCCCGTATTCGTTCAGCAGTTTAAGGGCCGATTCCGTGATACGCTGTCGGGTTAACGGGATATGGAGGGTGTCCTCTTGTTCAAACCCGATCAGATCGGGGTGCAGCCGCGTTCGTTTGCGCGCCATCTTCTGCATCGCTCCTTTATGTTGACAATTATATCATATTAGATTAATCTAACATCATTAAATTAATAATAAGGATCATAAAATCGTTAGATTGATCAGGAGTGGAGCGTGCCCATGAAATTAAACCATTTGAATTTGTGCGTGGATGATTTATCAGAAGCTGCGGAATTTTTTCAAGCCTTATTCCAGTTTAGGCTGTTGGATCGGAAGGGGGCGGCGATCGCAGTGATGACCGATGAGGAGGGATTCACGCTTGTGCTGAGCAACCCCGAGGCGTTCGGCGGAGAAGCCCCTGCTTACCCGCAAGACTTCCATATCGGGTTCTACGTAGACACGCGCGACGAGGTAGATCGATTCCATAGCCGTCTTTCGTCATTGGAGACGTTCCGGCTGCAACCGGGAAACGCGCCTAAGCCCATGAGGGGCGGGTACACGCTGTATTTCAGGGCGCTGGGAGGGATTTTGTTCGAAGTGACTTGTATAGAGTCATCGAAATAAGACAAGAACCGTCCAAATCGGCATCGGACGGTTCGCCTCTATGTTCCTTGGGCTTCCGCTAACAAACTTCGATATTGTCCGATGACGTCGTCCGTCAGTGTTTCCTTCTCTCGTTAAGCTTAAAGTGCCTTGGAGGGAAAGACGTCATCTCCCGGGTCGACGCCTCCGGATTTGCAACCAACCGAACGCGCAGCCGGCCACAATGACCATGATGGCAGGAATGAGAACGGCGGCGGTCGACCGTTTCGAGTCGGGAGCGTTCCCGGGATTAACCTGGGAGGGGGATGTTCCCGTGCCCAGGTACTGCAAGGCCTCATTCCCCGATTTTAGGGGTTGGGTAAGTGAGCAAATACTCGTTACGAGGCGTCCCGAATCCAGGCTGGCCGCTACGATGTATTCCTGGCCTGCCTGGAACGTATCGTAGCCGCAACTTGCGGAGCTCATGGCCGTATAGACGGTGGCCTTCTGCGCCAATTCGCCCTTCCAGACTTGGGTGACGATAAAATCGACTCCGACTTGATCGGCCGAGGAGCGGATGAACTTCTGGCGGGGCGGCGTTACTTTCGTTACCACGCCGGCGAAGACGGCGCTCCGGCGATCGAGCTCGAATTTGACCTGCCGCTCGACGGAAGGCTGGGCGACACAAGAGCAGGCAAGGGCTTTTTCGGGCTTTGACACAAGGGCGACGCCGGCCAGGAGCGAACAGCACAACATGAACAAGATTAGCTTCTTGATCACACGTCTCATCTCCATTCTTTTACAGTCTATAGACGGGGGAAGGGGAGCGAAAGTTCCTGCAGTATGCAAAATAATCGATTGACAAAACGATCCGGATGAATTATCTTTAAGTTAAGATATTCAAGAAAAAGAAATGATTCGACAGCAATGGAACGAGTAGATAAGAGCTTTATTTTTTTGTTTGATATCTTAAATTAAAGATTGTGAAATATAAATGATTGGAGGGCTTATTGATGAGCGATTTTGTTCAAGTGGTTAAGGAACGCCGGTCGGCCGGCAAATTCATCCCTAACATTCCGCTTCGGGGATGCTTACCGGAATGTAGCGAATATTAATGAGGGACTGCTGCATTTGAACGTAATCAGCAAGCAAGAATACGATCGGGAGGTAGAGTCCGTGACCGCCTTCTACGAATCGCGGGGCGAGGCCTTCCTCCGGGAAGAAGCGATCCGCAACGCCAGCTTGTCCGCCCAGCTGTTCATGCTCGCGGCCAAGGAGAAGGGCTGGGACACGTGCCCGATGATCGGGTTCGATCCCGCCCATGTGTCCGAGGTGCTTGCGATCCCGGATCGCTATGTCCCGGTCATGCTGATCGCGATCGGCAAGGAGGATACGACCAACCAGCGTCCGAGAGGATATCGGAAGCCGGTCGGGGAGTTCGTGAGCTACAACCGGTTCGCTTGAGCCGGGGGACGATAGGAATACCACACTCTATTTAGGAGGCGTTTCGATTATGCAAACCAGAATATATACCCCTTCCATGCAAGCGGTAGGCGCGTTCGACGGAGGCAAGATCAAGGAGCAGAAGCCTATCGGGTTCCCGAGAGAAGGCTCGGTTGTGAAACGGGTGGGGCCGCTCTTTTATTGGGCCTGGGCTACGGCCAGCGAGGATGCGATGATCGGCCTGCACCCCCATCAAGGCTTCGAGATCATGACCTACGTGGTCGAGGGCAAGGCGGCGCACGGCGACACGCTCGGTACGAAGAGCGAAGTCGGCGCAGGCGGCGTGCAAGTCATGCAGACGGGCTCGGGCGTGAGCCATCAGGAGCAGGTTGCGGCGCAATCGGAGCTGTTCCAGATTTGGTTCGAGCCTTATCTGGACGAGGCTGTCCGCAGGCAGCCCACCTATCGGCAGCATGAACCGGACTCGTTCCCCGTACAAGAGCTGCCGGGCGTGCGGGTGAAGACGGTTATCGGGGCGGGGGCACCTATCGAGCTCGTCGCCGAAGCCCGGATGTGGGATGTCGAGATGGGGGCGGGGGCCAACTACACCCATCCGATCGCAGCCGGACATACCCTGACGGCGCTGGCAATTCGCGGTCACGGCACCTGGGCGAAGTCGGACGAAGGCGGAGACCCGAAACCGTTCGAGCACAAGGACTTCATTCTGGGTGCGGTGGATGCCGATTCGGAAGTCGTCTTGCGCACGACGGGCGGAGAAACGCTGCGCCTCATTCTCATCGAGGTGCCCACCACGGTGGATTATCCTCTCTATCGGCGCTGAACTCGAATTAAGGGTGCGCGCTTCTCCGGCCTTTTATGCTAAAATAGCGGTAGGTCTTGAATAGGGAGGCGTTCGGCATGAAAACTTATAACAATAACGGGCAAACTCTTAAGGGGATTAGCGCATAGCGGCCCGATAAACTGCATGATTCCCCGCCGAGAGGGGAATTCCGATTTGAAGTATCATGCTTTGCAGCAATACCAGTACCATGTCTGGGCCAACAAACAGGTGTGCGATCATCTGCAAAAGCTGACCGAAGCGGTCTATCGCCAGGAGCTCGTCAGCGTGTTCCCGACGATCTACGACGCCATGACGCATATCTACGTCATCGATTACAATTGGCTCGCGTTCCTGGAGCACGGCGGCGTCATCGAGATGTCGCCCGAGTACTTCGAGGAATTGAAGGCGTCCACGGATCGCGTCGTAGCGAGCACTACGGAGAAGAGCATCGAGGAGCTCCATCAGCTGATGGTGGATCTGAGCGAACGCTTTCTGCAGTTCATCGAGCAGCACGAGAATCTCGAAGCGTTGTGTCCGTCCGGAGCGTTTCAAGCCCGGTATGTCGATTTCATTCAACACATGGTGAACCACGGGACGTATCATCGCGGGAACGTAACGGCCATGCTCCGCCAACTGGGCCATGCCGGGACTCCCACTGACTATGGATATTATTTGTACACATTAACCTTGTAATTCCAAACGAGGGCTGTGACGGACCGCCGACGAGGCGGGCTGCTCGCAGCCCTCGTTCTATTCCAGGCGTCCCGCGCCGTTAAGCTACTTCCGAAGCTCCCGCTCGACGAGAGCAGCGTGCTCCAAGACGGTTTCGAGCGGAGTATCGAAATCGTATTCCAGAATGGACCGATACGCATGCTTCTGACTTCTCAGCGCCTGCCAGATCGGTGCCCATTCGATCGTACCGTCTCCGATCGGCTGATGCAGATCGTCGATTCCGTCATTGTCATGCAGATGGACCGCGCTTAATCGTTCTCCCAACCGACGAATGAGCTCCGGGGTATTCCAACCGTTGATGTGGGCATGACCGACGTCGACCAGCGCGGAGATCGTCGGGATTTCTTCGAAGAGCCGGACGAATTCGTCCTCATCGAACAAGGCGAATTCATGGAAGCCTACATTCTCCACAGCCAAGTCGATGCGGAGCTTCTGAGCCACTTCGCCCAGCCGCTTCAGGTTGTCGATCGATCGCTGTTGGGATTGCTCGCGCATGAACAGCCGGGTGGAATACAGGCTCGGATGAACGACCATCTGTTCCGCTCCGATATGGGCCGACCATTCCAGGCACTCTTTGTACACCTCGTAGGAATACTGACTGATCATCTCGAACCGGGCTGAAGCCAGATTCAGCTCCCAGATCGGGGAGTGCACGCTAATCGGGCCCTTGTGGCCCCGGAATCGCTCGAATTCCGCATGCCAATTCACGGGTTCGTCCCAATTCGGTCCGTCCATCGGGAGCTCCAGTCCCCCCGACCAAGCAGCCAAGAGCTCCTTGCAATCGTCAATCCGTTTCATATACGGCAGTAAATTGATAAAGACCGTCATCGTATCCCTGCTCTCTGATTGAAATAGTCTCGCCGATTCCAATAAAATAGCCCAAGCAGAACAAACAAAGGGCAACATTCCAAAAGATTGTTAATTTTCAAGATCGCGCCCTATGCGCTACTATGGAGATAAGCTGTCAAACAAAGGGGTTTCCACATGCTCGCGTCCTTGCACAAGTTCAGAACAAATTCCTTGTTTATGAAAATGCTGATCTATTTCCTGGCGGTCATGCTTTTGCTGGCTTCCTTCAATCTGTGGTCGTACACGTACTTCAGCCGGAATGTGGACCAAGAAATCATCACGTACAATCGCACCATTACCCAAAAATACGTAGACAGCTTCGAGTCGCAATACAATATTTGGCGCGGCCTGTTGCTCAGCCAGCAGTTCGATGAACGCGTCCAGGCGATCGCCCGCCAAGGCGCCAAGGCCTGCAAAGCCTCGCTCGATTACACCATGGTAGCGAGTGTCATCCAGCAGCTCAGCTCCATGACCTCGCACCCCTCCTATTACTTCGACAACGTGATGATCCATTACAAGGCGTACGGGTTTCTATTGGAGAAAGAAGCCCTGATTGATGCGGATCGTATGTTCACGCAGTACTATGAGAACAAGAACTACCCCTTGTCCTATTGGCTGCGCAGCGACGGGCTGTCTTCCGACCTGACCGCTTCTCCGAGCCGCGTATTCTCCCTCCGGGCCGGTGCTGCGACAAAGCTGCTGATGCCAATCGAGCTGAATTTACCGAATGAACCGTTCAGTCTCATCGCGTTCGTCGACATGGAGAAGTGGAACAAGGCGAACTTAACCCTTCCCGGCTCCCAGCAGCTGATCCTCGATGCCAAGGAGAACACGATCTTCGAGTCCGCCAAACCGATGGATCCTGATAAGGTGCCTGCCTGGGACGGTCACTCCCCTTGGGTGATGAAGCAGGGGACGTACTACTTCTTCGAGAAAGGTCGGGAATCCGGGTTTACCTACATCACTGCCATTCCGTTCTCCCTGATGAAAGCCAAACTGCTGAAGTTAAATTGGATCATCCTGATCCTGTTCGCGAGTACGCTCATTCTGGCGCTGCTCGCTTCCTGGCGGTTCAGCCGGAACATTCATCAGCCGCTCAAGATGATCATGAAGGGGATGCAGCATACGGAACCGGCTACATTCCATAGTCCGATCAAGGAATTCAATGCCATCCAGAACCATATGAAGGACTTGCTGCAGGAGCGGAATCGGATCCTTCTGAAGCTGCAGAACAGCGCCTCCCTGCTTACCAACTATAGCTACATGGTTCGCCTGAAGAACTTGGCGCTGGATAGTCACGAGGTCCAGGAATTGCCGATCGGCGAAGGCTCCTTTACGATCATCGTGTACCAGCTCCGGTTCCGCCGAGGGATGGAGCATGCGCCGGCCGCATACCGCAACCCAACCAAGCGCATTCGGGAAGTCATCGATCTGACCATTCGCCAGCCGTTCCCGGACTCGCATACGTTCCAGATGGAGCCAGATCAGCTGCTGTCGGTCATTTACAAGACCAGCGACCAGGCGGAGGCTCTCGAGGATGGAATGCGGCAGCTGAAGCTCATCTTCGATCAAGACGTCGCTTACTACCTCATTACGGTCGCCGTCAGCTCCCTGATTGCTTCATCGGAGCAATTCGACCAAGCTTATATGGAGGCGCTTCGCCTCGTCTATCAATCCAGGCCGGTGGAAGAGACCCAGATTCTGTGGGATCTGGCCCCTACAGAAGAATTCGTCGGGTTCTCGACCGATCAGGATCAAGAATTCTACGTCCATCTGCAAGCGGGGAATGAAGTCGCATGCCATCTGTTGATCGATCGGGTGCTGGACGACCGCTTGCAGCACTCGGCAACCGCCAGCCAACTGCTGAGCTTCTCCGAGAGCGTGCTTGTGCGTACGAAGAGGACGATGGGGCTCCTGAAGATCGCCTTGCCGCCTGCACTCTTGAACTATCCTGAGCTCCTCCGGGAATGTGTGACACCCGGGCATTACAACCGTCTGCTGAAGGAGGCCCTGACGGAAGCGACCCGAGCCGTCATCCTGAAGAGGGAAGAGAGCTATGACCTCATTCAATACGTCATGGGACTCCTGGAGAGCCATTACCAGGAGGACATCTCGCTCGATATGCTCGCCCACAAGCTGAACATGTCGGCCAGCTACTTATCGGTGTATATCAAAGAGAACACCGGCAAGAACTTCATCGACCATCTGAACGGCATTCGTCTGAACAAGGCCAAGGAGTTGCTGGAGGGGTCCTCGCTGTCCATCCAGGATGTCGGGATGAGCATCGGGTATCGCAATGTCACTTCCTTCATCCGCATGTTCAAGAAGGAGACGGGGATGCCGCCCGGCGATTACCGCAAAACCGTATTTCGTCGCCTAGAGCATCCGTAACCCGTATGAACCTGCATTCCGTCAGCCTTTGACCGAGCCGATCAGCGCTCCCTTGGCGAAATACTTCTGAATAAACGGGTAGATAAGCAGAATCGGGAGGGTAGAGACCATGATGGCCGCATATTTCAACGCGTTCTCATTGATGGTGAACTCGCCCCCGATCGGCCCCTGGGCGCTCGTCATCTCGCCGCTCAGGACGATGTTGCGCAGAATCAGCTGCAGCGGGAACAGGTGATGATCACGCAAGTACATCAGCGCCCCCATGAACCCGTTCCAGATCCCGACCGCATAGAACAGCCCGATTGTGGCCAGCACCGGCTTGGACAGCGGCAGCACGATACGGAACAGGATGCCGAGCTCGGACAGTCCGTCGATCTTCCCGGATTCCTCCAGCTCATTCGGCAGCCCCATGAAGAAGGTGCGCATGATGAGCAGGTTCCACGTCGCCACAGCCCCCGGCAGCACCATCGCCCACATGGTATCTAACAAGCCCAATGATTTCACGACGAGGAAGGTTGGGATCATGCCCCCGCTGAAGAACATCGTGAAGACGATCAATATGATGAACGTTTTATGCAGTACCATCATCTTCTTGGACAGGGCGTAAGCCCCGAACGAGGTCACGATCAGGCTCACCGCCGTGCCGAGAGTAACGTAGATGAGCGTATTCTTGTACCCGGTCATGATTCGGCCGTCCCGGAATACGTACCGGTACATGTCTGTATTGAATTCCTTCGGCAACAACCAGACTTCCCCTTGGGCGATCGGTCCGCTGCCGCTGAAGGAGACGCCCAACATATAGAGGAACGGATACAGACAGGCGACGACAACGCCTAGCAGAATTGCCCCGTTCACGTAATCGAACCAATTACTTCGTTGACGCATTAGCTTACCTCCTACCAAAGACTGTTGCCGCTGACTCTCCTGCTGATCCCATTCGCACTCAGGATGAAGATAAAGCTGATGATGCCCATGAATAGATCGATGGCCGTGGCGTAGCTGAATCTTCCTTCTGACAATCCCACCCGATAGACATATGTGCTGATGATATCCGCCTTGCTGTATACGACTGGAGTAGCCAGCAAAAAGACTTTCTCAAATCCGATCTCTAGGACCCTGCCAATATCCAAAATCAGAATCACCATGATCGCAGGAGCAATCCCGGGAAGCGTAATGTGAAGCGTCTGCTTCCAGCGATTCGCACCATCGATGCGCGCCGCCTCATACTGCTGGGGATCAACTGCACTCAGCGCAGCCAGATAGATGATCGTCCCCCAGCCGAGATGCTGCCAGATATCGCTCGACACATAGATCGTCCGGAACCAGGAAGATTCCACCATGAAATTGATACGCTCCAGGCCGATGAGGTCCAACAGATTATTGACCAATCCGATGCGGGGCGACAGGAACATCGTGATGATGCCCGCTACGATCACGTTGGATATAAAATGCGGCAAATAGCTCACCGTCTGGACGAACCGCTTGAGGAAAGAATTCCGTACCTCATTGAGGAGCAAGGCCAGGATGATCGGCGCCGGAAAACCGAAAATGAGCTTATAGAACCCCAGCAGGAACGTGTTTTTCAGAATCGAGAAGAAGTCCGGGCTCTGGAAGAAGAGCTCAAACCATTTGAACCCCACCCACTTGCTCTCCAGAATGCCCCTGTACAAGTTGTAGTCCTTGAACGCGATGACAATGCCGAAGATCGGAGCGTATTTGAAAATCAGATAGTAGAGCAGGCACGGCAGAAACAACAGCAATAAATATTTATCGCGTTTCAGGTTACGAACCCACGAAGTTGACCTAGGTGTCGACATTTCATACCCCCGGTTGGCGGAACCTGTCATTCCGATTGATTGAAGGCTCCTTCGAGCCGGGAAGATTCGTCCCCGGCTCGAAGGCAGCTCCTCCTATTGCTTAATTGATTCGACTTACTTAGCGTTCATGGCCTTCTGGTTCCGCTCATAGGCGGCTTTGTTCACATCCACCACCTTGTCGACGCCGAGACGCTTCATCTCCGCGACGTAGGCCGGCCATTCATCGAAGCTCTTTTGCCCGACGATAAACTTGGCGATTTGCTCATCCCGGTACTTGACAACCGCCGGACTGGTCTGATTCATGATCTCATTCTCCTGATCGGTGAGAGCGAGGCGAGGCTGCACCTTCGCTTCGTTCCCTGATTGGATCTGCTTCAGCGCTTTGTTCATTTTATCGGAATTCATGTAGGCATAGGCGTTCATATCCACGACGAGATGGGCCCCATACGTGGCGATTCCCGTCTTGGTGCGAAGATCGCCCAGAATGGCGAAATCCGACTTGAACTTCCGCTTTCCGTTCTCGACCGTATACGTTTCGCCTTCTTTACCCCACGTAGCCATATCGATGCCTTCCGGCGAGTACAGGAAATCGAGGTAACGGAGCGCCGCGTCCTTGTTCTTGGAATTCGAAGCTACCGCGAAGCCATTCGACAGCAGGCCGCCATAGGCGTTATACGGCTTGCCGTTCGCCCCGCCTTTAGGCGGCACCATGTAATCGAGACTGAATTCGGCCGGGGATTTCTTGATGATGACCGGAATCTCATCCATCGCCCCGATATAATCGCTTGCCATAAACCCTTTATTCTGCGCCAGAAGGTCGTTGAACTGATCGCGCTTCATCGCCATGAAGTCTGGAGGAATCAACCCATCCTTATAGAACTTGTTCAGGGTCATGAGCATTTGCTTGTACGAATCTTCAATAGGTCCGTACCGCCACTCATTCTTCTCGTAATCCACATACGAGCCATGCCAAGTGTTGAAGGCAGGCGCAATGTTAGTCAGCGAGGTGAGGGCGTCATAGATGACGACCGGGTAGCTCGAAGGGTAGAGCTCCTTCAGCTTCTTGGCCACCGTATACATCTGGTCCCAGTCCGTCGGAGGGGTTAAATTATTCTTCTTGAAGATGTCGTCCCGGTACAGCCAA
The DNA here is from genome assembly GCF_045062745.1 of Paenibacillus sp. HJGM_3. NCBI lineage: Bacteria > Bacillati > Bacillota > Bacilli > Caryophanales > Paenibacillaceae > Paenibacillus > Paenibacillus sp. HJGM_3. Next base: position 55,073 of record NZ_JBJGED010000017.1, on the reverse strand, counting down.
GACCGTCGAGACCATTGCTCCAGGCCGTAGTGTGGAAGGTAGTAGCTCTTGCCGTCCGGGGACAGGGTAGCCGCCTTCACATCGGGATGCTGCTCCAGGAATTTTTTGTAGTTCGGCATTTTGTCCATATTATCGAAGAAATTGAGGAACGCACCGCTGGCTCCATTTTGGTTGGCCGCGGTCAAGCTGGGAACGATCAGCAGATCCGGCATGTCTCCGGAGGAGATGGCCAGATTCATCGCGGTCGTGTAGTCGCTCGCCGGTACCGTCACTTTGAAGTCGATGTTCGTCTTTTCCTTAATGAACTTGTAGATCGGCCAATCTTCCCTGTACGGCCAGGACGGATGCTGCGCGGTCATCATTTTCAATGTAACCGGCGCGTTCTTGGACGAGTCCGACGCCTTGGCCGGCTCTTTGGCCTCCTCCTTCCCGCAAGCCGCGACCGTGGTAGCCAGGACGGCGACTAAGCTGAGTTTTGCTGCGTGTGCCTTCACACCCATGGGTAAACCCCTCTCTTTGGACTTTTTCTCTTACAAGTCTAAGTCTAGCTTGCCAGCTGCACCCGTTCTACAAGCACTTGTTTGTATTGTTGCCCCTATCTTGGATTCATAAAAAAGGAGAAGAAGCAAAGCAATGGTAAACTCACGCGATGAGCAGCCTTGTATGGTCCAGGCGATGGAGCTGATTGAGGCGTCGACCGTTCAGATGCATTTGGTGCGGCAAGTTCTTTAACCGGATTAAAGAATCCGGGGATCCTATGGTACACTGATTGTACCTTATTGGAAAAGGAGGGGCTTAATCACGATGAAACCCCGAATTACGGTTATTACTTTGGGCGTTGATGATTTGGAGAGGGCGCTGACCTTCTATCGCGACGGACTGGGGCTGCCGACAGAAGGGATCGTCGGCCGGGAATTTGAGCATGGCGCGGTGGCTTTCTTCGACCTGCAGGCCGGGGTGAAGCTGGCGATCTGGAACCGCAGGGATCTCGCCCATGAGGCGAAGGTTCCGCTGACCGCGCCTAGTGTGGCCGAATTCACCCTGGGCCACAATGTAGGCAGCAAGGCAGAAGTTGACCAGGTGATGGAGCAGGCGCGCCGGGCGGGTGCAGTCATTACGGACCCCGCGCATGAGGCGTTCTGGGGTGGATACTCGGGCCACTTCCAAGACCCGGACGGCCATCTTTGGGAAGTCGTATGGAACCCACTGTGGGAGCTCGAGGATTAGTGAATAACATAAACGGGACGGAGCATGAGGGATCTCAGTTCCGTCCCGTTGTGTTTGCACGAGGTCAACCGTTCCCGTGCACCTGCCGCAACCGTTCCCGTCGCAGCAGGTAGACGAAATACGGCCGTTCCAGGATGAGTCGCTTGCGGACGTGCTGTACGTTTTCCTCTTCCGTGCTATGGGTATCGATTTCATCGATTGTACGGAACAGCTCGTCCAGCATATATTTGATTTTCACTTCACTCAAGGTTCGCAGAGGGCCGTGAAGCGTCCACTCGGAGGAGGCGGGGAACACCCGGTAAGAGATGCGGACGTATTCCGCTTCCTTCGTCCTCGGACTTGCACGTGGCGTTCGCTTGTGTGGCCTTCGCGGCGTGAGCGATCAATTTCTCAGACAAGCTGCGGGTCCGCAACCGCATGTTTCATTGGGTTAACGGGTACGTCTACTTGGTCGCGGTCCTTGCTGTTGTGCTCACGTCCGGCTATATGGCTCCTTATGCTACCGGAGGAAAAGCGGCCAGCATTGCGTTTAATCTGCTGAATTGGACAAGACGGATCCGGATAGGCAAAATAGCAGATGTTGAATGGATACGGACGTGCAAGAAGCATGTTTTGCATCGGCCGTCTTAACAAGGTAAAATTTAGCAGAGGAAAACAAGTGATTTCCGCTAAATATTCCTTGACAAGAATATTCCTGTAAGGGTATATTTTGGTTGTGAGTTATAACTTCATAAAAAGTGAGGCAGTTGAACCTATGAAGTTTCGATCTGTAATCGAGGAAGCCAAGGCCGACGCGACCCGGCAGCGCATCGAGAAGAAGGTCAGCCAGCTGAGGGAAGGACGGCTGTAGCGCTTGTACAAGTATACGCTTTGCTTCATCCGCAGAGGCGGGCAGATGCTGATGTTGAACCGGCAGTACGGGCCCAACATGGGCACATGGAACGGGATCGGCGGCAAGATCGAAGCGGGTGAAACTCCGCGCCATTCCGTTATCCGGGAGGTGCTGGAGGAGTCCGGCATCCCGATCGAACACCCGGAACTGGCCGGAACCGTCACTTGGATTACCCCGGCCGGAACTTCGGGCATGGTCGTGTATTTGGCGGACGTTCCGGATACTTACCACTACCCGACTCCGGTCCGTGTGACGGAAGGCATTTTGGACTGGAAAGACATCGAGTGGGTGCTGGACAAGAATAATCGAGGCATCTCGGGCAATGTCCAGCAGTTTCTACCCCTGATGCTGTCGGGGGAACGCAACGACCATCAATACCGTTATGATGCGTTTGAGGTCATGATCGATTATGTAAGGAACCCTATCCAATTGAAGGAGTGAGCGAGAATGAACGAGACGATGGTGAAGGACAATCAGATCTTGACGACACGGGTGTTCAAAGCCCCGCGGGAGCTTGTGTACGAGGTATGGACCAAGCCGGAGCATTTGGACAAATGGTGGGGGCCGAACGGGTTTAAGAATACGTTCCAGGAGTTTGATTTCCGACCGGGCGGCCATTGGCGCTTCATCATGCACGGTCCTGACGGCACGGATTATCAGAACCACAATGTGTTCAAGGATATCGTGAAGCCGGAGCGTATCGTATTCGAGCATACGGCATCGCCGCATTTCGTGACTACGGTCTTGTTCGAGGACTTGGGCAAAGAGACGAAAATTCATTTCCGTATGGAGTTCGATTCGGCGGAAGAGTGCAAAGAAATCAGCAAGTACGCGGTGGAAGGCAACAAAGAGACGCTGGATCGTCTGGAAGCGCTGTTGGACCAATTGGTCGGCTAACAAGCGAATTTCGCAGCCTGGCTGCCGCTATCGGCGGCCTTTTGTTTACTTTACGTAAACGATGAAACTCGCTCTTCCCAAACACCTGGGAAATGTGGTAACCTATACGGGAACAAACGTTCGATTCTCCGAAGTCATCTGGTGTGGTGCCGGGAAGGAAGGAGGTACAGCTATAGTGACGGATCGATATCCTGAGATTGATGAAGCCGTGGCTTACATTCATAGACATATCGACGAGCCGCTCTCGCTAGGCCAACTGGCCGCCTACGTCTCCTACAGCCCGTATCATTTCGTCCGGATTTTCAAGGAAAAGGTAGGCCTGTCCCCCGTGTATTACATCTCGGCCTTGCGTCTGCAACGGGCCAAGGAACTGCTGCTTCGTACGAACCTCAGCGTTCGCGATGTCGGACTCGAGATCGGCCAGCAGAGCCTCGGCACGTTCACGACCCGGTTCACCGAGCGAGTGGGGATGACCCCATCGGAATTCCGCAACTCCCCGTTGGTCGCGGACAACCACTTCCGTTCTCTGAGGGAGCTGAGTCATTGGAGGGAGCCGCAGATCAGCCTGCCCGAATACGCCACAGTGGAAGGGACGGTACAGGCGGAGATGCCGTTCCAGGGGGTCATCCTGATCGGCCTGTTCGCCAAGCCGATTCCGGAAGGCATGCCGATCCACGGGACGCTGCTGTCATCGCTCGGCAGCTTCAGCTTCGCCAATGTGAAGCCGGGTACGTATTATCTCATGGCCACATCCGTGTCCTGGGGCTCGGAGACCTTGGATATTCTACTGCCGCAGACGACGCTGCGGACCCGGTCGAGAGAACCGATCGTGGTAGAGCCCTGGTCCCCCGTACCGCACCAGCAAGTCATGCTTCACCGGCCGCGGCTCGACGACCCGCCGATCTTGATTTCCCTTCCGCTGCTGATGAATCATTTCCTGAATCGGGTGCTGCAAGCTTAGCAATCGATAAGAAACGGCGAGGTCCGGCGTGTGGTATTGTGTAAGGAGATTGGAATCCCAATAGGAGAGGAAGGAAATAAAGAGAGATGAAACCGATAGAGACGTCGGCCGCCCCTGTCGCGGTCACGTCAGAAATTAGAAAGTGTGTCCCTTGGATCTATTATTTGATTTTCTTCGCCGTGCTGAACGAATCGGTGTTCAATGTGTCGACTCCTAGCATCGCCGAGCAGTTCGGCCTGGATGCATCGGGCGTCAGTTGGGTCGTGACGATCTTCTTCATCGTCTTCGGAATGGGGATGGTCATCTTCGGGAAGCTGTCCGACATGTACAGTATCAAGACGCTGATTACGATCGGAATCCTCCTGTATGCCGGCGGTTCGGTGCTAGGCTTCGTCGGACAATCGTGGTACCCGGCGATCATTCTCGCGAGGGCGATTCAAGGCGCGGGCGGATCCGCCATCCCGGCGCTCATCTTCGTCATGGTGGCCCGTTTCTTCACAGCGGAAGAACGGGGCAAGCTGTTCGGCATTATCACGTCGACCGTCTCGTTCGCGGTCGGCATCGGACCCGTACTGGGCGGCTACATCGCCGGCACGTTCCATTGGGCTTATCTGTTCCTGGTGCCGCTGCCCGTCATCGTCGCGACGCCCTTCTTCCGCAAGCTGCTGCCGAGCGAAGAACGCCGCCCCGGCCACCTCGATCTGATCGGCGCGGTGCTGCTCGGTCTCGTGGTGTCTATGATCGTATTGTTCACGACTAGCGGCAACGCGGTGTATGTGCTCCTTGCGCTGCTCGGGCTGGTTCTGTTCATCGTGCGGATTCGCCGGGCGAAGGAGCCGTTCGTGGACCCGGCATTGTTCGCGAATCCCCTGTACCGCAACGGCTTGCTGATCGGCTTCCTCATCTTCGGCACGGTCATGTCCGTCATGTTCGTGCTCCCGCTCATGCTGAGCAAGATGTACGGCCTGAATACGGAGAAGATCGGGCTGCTCATGTTTCCGGGCGCCATCAGTGCGGTTGTGTTCGGGAAGGTTGCCGGCAACCTGACCGTCAGCCGGGGGAGTCACTATGTCGTCTACCTCGGTCTGACCTTGATCGCGATCAGCCTGCTGCTCCAATCATCGGCGATCGGGCTCTGGGTCTGGTACATCGGGATCGCGCTCATCATGATGTACATCGGCTTCTCGTTCCTGCAGACCGCTCTGACGGAGAGTGTGACCCAGATTTTGCCGCCTCATCAGATCGGGGTCGGCATGGGATTCTTCAACATGACCTCGACGCTCTCGGGAGCGGTCGTGACCGCCCTGGTCGCCAAGGTGATGGAGCAGGAGCTGTTCGCCTTCCGCTTCCATCCGCTAATTACCGATTCGATGGGGTACATGTACGGGAATCTCATTCTGCTGCTCAGCTTCGTCGTCATCGCCAGCGCACTCGTGTATTACGCGACGTTCGGGCGCAAAGTGCCGCAGTCGGCGGCTAGTGTGGTAGAATAAATATCCTTTGATCCTATTCCTTGAAGGAGGCAGCTAAAATGAACGATCTCAAGTATGTGATTTATGTTGGAGCGAAACCGGAGGTGATCTGGAATATCCTCGTCTCGCCGGAAGGGACGAGAGCGATCTTCTTCGGCAGTACGCTCGAATCGACCTTCGAGGTAGGCGCGCCTTATGCGTACGTGGGTCCAGGGAACGACGGCGACCGAACGGTGCACGTATACGGAACGGTTCTGGCTTTCGAGCCGAACAAGCTCATGAGCTTCACCGAGCATGCCGGTCCCTCCTACCGGGACAATCATGCCGAGCTCGAGACCCGCGTGACGATGACCTTGGAGGAAGTTGGGGAGACCACGAAGCTGACGCTCGTGAACGATCAGTGGCCGGACAACCATCCGTCCTACGTCAGCACGCAAGAGAGCTGGCCGATGCTCTTGAGCAACATCAAGACGCTTGCCGAGACCGGGAAGACGCTCAACTTCGGTTGGTAACAGGAAGCACATAAGGCAAAGGCCGGGAGCCGGCTCGACATCGCGTCGAGGCCGCTTCCGGCCTTTTCTCATAACGGCACAGGTTAAGGCGACTCTTCCAGCCCTTGCATAAGCAGCACGACCGGGCAATGATCGCTGCCGAGTACGTGAGCGTCGATCTGAGCGTCCACCAGATGCGGGGCTAGCCGAGCGGAGGCGAGGAAGTAGTCGATGCGCCAGCCGACATTGCGTTCACGGACCTTAGGCATGTTCGACCACCAGGAATAAGCATCCTCGCGATCGGGGTAAAAATGCCGGAACGTATCCAGGAATCCGGCTCCCAGCAGCGCGGTCATCTTGTCCCGCTCCTCCTGGGTGAACCCGGAGTTGCCGCGGTTGGACTTCGCGTTCTTGATATCGAACTCTTGGTGGGCGACATTCAGGTCGCCGCAGATCACGACCGGCTTCCGGCTGTCCAGATCTAGCACATAGGCGCGAAATCGGTCTTCCCATTCCATCCGGTACGGGAGCCGGGAGAGATCGCGCTTCGCATTCGGCGTGTAGACATTGACGAGGTAGAAGTCACGGAACTCTAGGGTCAGAATGCGGCCTTCGGCCTCCTCATCCTCCTCGATGCCATAGCGGACGGAGAGGGGGCGGATCTTCGTGAAGACGGCGGTGCCGGAATAGCCTTTTTTCACCGCGTAATTCCAATATTGCGCATAGGGCTCATGCTCGAGGCAGAGTTGGCCGTCCTGCAGCTTCGTCTCCTGTACGCAGAAGATATCGGCGTCCACAAGCTCGAAATAGTCGTTGAAGCCTTTGTTCACACAGGCCCGCAAGCCATTTACGTTCCAAGATACCAGTTTCATTGAATCGCCAACCTCGCTTTTATAAAGACTAGAATTGGTTTAACATAATAGGAGAAGGTTTTACTAGTGTAGCATAGAAACGGCCTGATGCTGAAGGAGGTTCATTGCCATGGAATGGAATTACTACAACACGTTCATTAAGGTAGCGGCGGACTGCCCCGCCTCGGAAGCCACCGTCCCGCCGGACAAGAAGGAGACCAAGACAAAGGCTGGCATCGAATATGATTTGATTGCTAACCACCCTTACGGCTACACCCAAGAGGAAGTGATGTTCGAGACCCATGTGCGCCATAAGGGCATCACCCCTGAGGAGCTCGAAGCACGCGGTACGCAGATCCGGGATGAGTTCTTCCAAGTGCCTAAGGCGTGCATGCGTGCCTCGATGCTGCCGAAGAAATTCGGCTGGGGCCTGCACTTCAACGCGGAAGGCAAAGTAGCGCTCGTCCCCGTAGGGTCGGAGCAATATGAGGCTTATGCCGAAGGGGCCGAGGGAGTACGCGTGCTGCCCGCCATGCGGAACAGCCGGGAAAAATAGCAAGTGCGTGGAGCGTGGATCGTGGATGTTGACAGGAGGGTGCAAGCCGAATAATATGTATAAATATACGATTATTATTATATTTATACAAGAATGAGGTGCATCCGTATGAAACACCTGCTATCGCTGCAAGAGTTAAACCGTGACGAACTGCTCGCCATTCTTCGCCTAGGCCTCGAGATTAAGCGCCATCCCCAGGACTACTACAACGCCTGCGAGCGCAAGGGACTTCTTATGCTGTTTCAAAAAACATCGACGCGCACCCTGCTCTCCTTCCAGGCTGGGATTGGGCAAATGGGCGGCTATCCGGTAGTGATGGATTGGGACAAGAGCAACTTCAGCCTCTCCCCGATCCAATACGAAGTCCGATACGCCTCGCGCAACTGCGACGCCATCATGGCCCGGCTGAAGAAGCACGAGGACGTGCTGGAGCTGGCTCGCTACTCCCGCGTCCCCGTGATCAACGGGTGCTGCGACAAGTACCACCCTTGCCAAGCGCTCGCCGACCTGATGACGGTCTACGAGGTATCGGGTACGTTCGACTCCATCACTTTGACGTATGTAGGGATCCATAACAATGTGGCGAACTCGCTGGTGGCGGGCTGCATGACATTGGGCATCCGCCTCATCCTGGTGACGCCTATCGTCAATGAAGCTTCCTGGGACGAAGCGCTCATGCAGCGCGCCTTCGCGAGCGGATGGGTCGAGCGGATGGATCGTCTGGAGGACGCAGCCGCTCAGTCGGATTATGTGTATACCGATACGTGGATCGATATGGAGTTCTACCACGACCCGGAGTACCAGGGAGAGAGGGAACGGCGGATGAAGACGATGCTGCCGTTTCAAGTGAACCGGACTACATTGGGCCAGTCCACAGCCTATCTGCTGCACGACATGCCGATCCACCCCGGATTCGAGATCGAGGCGGAGCTAGTCGAGTCCAAGCGGTCCCGCATCTATGAGCAGGCGGAGAATCGGATGCACGTGCAAAAGGCTCTGTTGCTTCATCTGCTCGCAGATAAAGAAGTGGACATGTGTGCGCTTCCCTGACCGAATCTGTCAGGGGAGTGGTGTATACTGAAGGAAGGGTGTTCAAATACAAGGAGGAATGTTGACGATGGATTCCACCAAATTCGGCTATAGCGGCAAATTGATCGCTCATCCCGGGCAGCGGGACGCCTTGGCCGCCATGCTGCTGGAAAGCGCAGCGGAGCTGGGCTCGTTCGAAGGCTGCCTGCTGTATGTGATCAGTGTTCCGGAGGAGGATCCCGATTCGATCTGGATCACGGAAGTGTGGACGGATGCAGCGGCGCATGCGGCTTCGCTGCAGCTCGAATCGGTCAAGGCGACGATCGCGCGCGCCAGGCCGATGATCGCCGGCATGGAGGGGACGAAGCTGCGGACTCTGGGGGGCAAAGGTCTGTAATCGGGGAGGGCACTGTGCCAAGAAGGTGAGGTTGACTGGATGACGCAAAGGGAGGTTTGTCCGGGCTGCGGGATGGAGCATCCAGGGGAGAAGCATTCGCTTCATGACCGGTATAACGCTACGGAGGCCTGCTGGGGGCTGTATGGGGAGTTGTCGGCCTATTATATGACCTACGGCGATATCACGTTCAAGCATCAGCACTCCGTGGATGCTTATGGCGCTCAGCATACCGGCGATGCTACGGCTGCGATAACGACCGTGTTTTCCTTGATCGGCCTCTACCTCGCCCTGGAGCAGGGCCGTACCGGTCGCCAAGTACAGCTGGCACATATGGAGCTGGGGAAGCGGAAGACGAATTGGCCCAAGTGGAATGCGCCTGACCAGCTGTACCGTCGAACCGTGCTCGATGTGCTGCAAGCCGAGCCCGGCGCGCCGAGGGATTCGATGCAGCGTGAGTGGATGCAGGATGTCTGGGACGCGTGGGCTTCGGTACACGATGAGATCAGGCGGATCTGCGCGGAACGGTTGGCCTGAGAAAATAATTTATATCTTTTTGTCACAAACCGCACCCTTCCTTCGCCTTATAAGTACAAAAGACGAATGGAGGGTGTTCGACATGCGTGAAACGGATGTAGTTGTCATTGGTGGAGGCATGGCTGGATTAATAGCGGCACTGGAGGTGGTCCGGGCGGGCCGGTCCTGCGTGCTTGTGGAGAAGTCCGATAAAGTCGGGGGACGGGCGATCTCGGTGAAGAAGGGCGGCGCTATATTCAACCTGGGGGGACACGCGGTCTACCAAGGCGGAGAAGCGTATTCCATCCTGCAGGAGCTCGGGGTGCGGATGACAGGCGGCAGCCCTTCGTACAAGGTGGCAGGTATCTGGGATGGGCAGGTTGTCCCCCTTGGGGATCCGGCCAAGCTGATGTTTTCCTCCTTCCTGTCGTGGGCGGGCAAGCTGGAGCTCGGGCGGCTGTTCATGCGGCTTAAGTCGCTCGACACCTCCCGGCTTCCCGTCATGTCGGTCCGGGAGTGGGCGGAGCAGGAAGTTCGCGATCCGCTGGTCCGGCATATTTTCTACGCGCTGACGCGAACGGCGACATACACGTTCGACCCGGATTCCCAGGTCGCCGGCCCGGCCTTGAAGCAAGTAGGGCGCTCCCTGAAGAGCGGCGTGCGCTATGTGGACGGAGGCTGGCAGAGCATCGTCGACCAGCTCCGCGAGAAAGCGGTGCAAGCGGGCGTGCAGCTCCTGGAGAGCACCGGAGTCAGCCGCATCGAGCAGGAACAAGGCGCCGTGCGCCGAATTGAATTAGCGGATGGCCGCGTGCTGCAGACCGCCTCTGTCATAAGTACGGCAACGCCTGCGGATACGTACCGCATGACGGAGGGAGCCGAACACACGCTGCTGCGGAGATGGAAGGAAGAGGCGCGTCCGGTGATGGCGGCTTGCCTCGACTTGTGCCTGAAGCGGCTGCCGGTCACGGGCCGCAATGTCGCCATCGGGCTCGATTGCCCGATCTTCTTCAGCAACCACTCGGCGGCCTCTAGACTGAGTGATGACGGGACCGTAGTGGTGCATTTGATCAAGTACAACGGCAGCGGCGAGAAGGATGCCCGCGCCGATCTGAGCCAGCTGGAAGCGGCCATGACCCTCCTGCATCCCGGTTGGGAGCGGGGAGTCGTGGCGCGGCAGTTCCTGCCGAATCTAACCGTCGTCCAGGACTATCCGCACATGGGCGGCAGCCAAGCCAATGTCGGCCCGAGCGTGCCGGGCATTGCCGGCTTGTATGTCGCCGGCGACTGGGCGAGCCACGGCGAGCTGCTCGTCGATGCCGCCGCGGCCAGCGCGAGAAGAGCCGCCCGGCAGGCGGTGCATGAGCTGCATATAGGCGAAAGTTCAGCAGGCGGTCGCATCGCGGTGATGTGACTGAACTTCAACGAACCAGGAGGGCACCCGCATGGAACAGAACCTACCGTTCGACCAAGTGTACACGACCTATAAGCCGTTGCTGTTTGCACTCGCTTATCGGATGCTCGGCAGTGTCATGGATGCCGAGGACGCCGTGCAGGAGGCGTTCCTCCACTACAACGAGCCGCAGCCGGAGCCGGTGCGCAATGTGAAGGCGTACTTGTGCCGCGTCGTCACGAACCGCGCGATCGACAGGCTTCGGTCGGCGAGCAAGCAACGTGAGGTGTATGTCGGTCCGTGGCTGCCCGAGCCGCTTGTGGGCGAGGAGACGGCGCTAACGAGCGAGCCGGCGGCGAGCTTCATGCTGAAGGAGTCGGTCTCGACCGCCTATTTGCTGCTCCTGCAGCAGCTCTCTTGGGTGGAGCGGGCGGTGTTCATTTTGCGCGAGGTGCTGCAATACGAGTATGAGGAAATAGCCGAGATCGTGGACAAGAGCCCTGCGAATTGCCGGCAAATTTTTCACCGGGCTAAACGGTCGATCAGCGGAACGAGTCGTGCGGGAGCAGATGCGGAGGTAGAGGTTGACGCCGTCGCGGAGACCGACATGGGGAAACGGACTACCAGGCCGAGCTCCGGCCCGCCCTCGGAGCCGGTCGGCTCCTCGATCGTAGAGAGATTCGTCCAGGCGCTGCATACCGGCAACCTGACGGCTCTGATGGAGCTGCTGACACAGGATGCCGTCCTGCAATCCGACGGAGGCGGCAAGGTCACTGCCGCGATTCGTCCGATCCTGGGCGCGGATCGGATCGCCCGCTTCCTGCTCGGAGTTATAGAGAAGGTGCCGACGGACTTCCGCATTCAATTGACCGAGGTGAACGGGTATATGGGCATCGTGGGATACGACGGTTCAGAACCGATTAACGTCATCTCGTTCCAGCTGGAGGCCGATTCCATTGCCGGCATCTACCTTGTCCTCAACCCCGACAAGCTGCAGCATATACCGGGAGGCCAGTTGTCATAGACATCTACACCTTCTCCTATCCCTTCCTGGGAACCGGAGAAGGTTTTTTTACGTCCGGAAAAGGTGCCAATTAGCCGAAAGCGAGCGCAAAAAAGCAGTCCCGCGATCAGCTCGTGAGCCGGAGGGACTGCTTGGTTAAGTCGCTAGCGTCGTTAGTGCACGAAAGGCGAGCTTACGCTTTCAAGACGTCGTGATCGACGTAGCGGGAGCCGTTCAACTCACTGATGATGTTGATGGCGACCTTCGCTCCGTCTCCAGCGGTAATAATCGTGTGCATGCTCACGCCGGCGATCGTACCGGCCGCCCAGATCCCTTCGACGCTCGTCTTGCCCGCAGCGTCGACCTGCACGATTGTCTTGATGCGAGGCTCCGTTCCCGGCACGGTCGTGACCCCGATTGCCTCCGCCAAGTCCGCGAACATGCCCGTCGCGATCACCACATGCTTCGCCTCGTAGGACGCGTCGTCGGTCTGCAGGGTGAACCCATCGGCCCCCTTCGTCACATTCGACACTTTCCCCGTCACCAGCTCCGCGCCGAATTGAGCGGCTTGCTGCTTGCCGGTTTCCACGAGATCCGGACCGGTCGTTTCCTTCACGCCGTAATGATTCACGATCCAGGCTCGTTTCGTGACACTCTGATCGCTGTCGATCACCAGTGTCTTCTTGCCTGCCTTCGCCGCGAAGATCGCCGCGCTGGCTCCTGCCGGTCCTGCTCCGATAATTGCAATGTCGTACATGTACGTTCCTCCTTCACGAGTCATGATATGATACGATTGACCAACTTCTACATTATACCACTAATTAGATTGATTATAAAAAGGCAAGCCCCGGATCCAATTCCGATAAGCGGGCGATTGCCGGGACCTTATGCTCCGTACGTGTCCCTGTCCGATTGAGCCAGATTCCGGACAAGCCGTATTGTCGGCAGGCGACAATGTCCGTCTCCACATCGTCCCCGATATATAGGCAAGCACCAGGGTCACGCCGCGCCTGGAGACAGGCCGCCTCGAATATGCGCGGGTCCGGCTTGGCCGCGCCCGCCTCGCTGGACACCACAATCGCATCAAAGTAAGCTAGCAGCCCTGCCCGCTCCAGCTTGCTCCGCTGCTGCGCGCCGTTCCCGTTGCTGATAATGCCCAGCCGGTGACCCATCGCTCGAAGCTGCTGCAGACAGGGGACCACATCGTCATAGGCTGCCAAGCTCGATTCGAACGCCTGGAGGTAAGTTCCGAAGTATGCGCCGGCCTCACGGTCCGTGAGCCGGATCGCAGCCAGCTCGAACAGCGATTTCACCCGCTCCGCCTGCTGCTGCTCGAACGACAGCTCCCCTCGCAGGAAACGGGGGAAATGACGGGCCCCCACCACCCTCCATTCCACATGGAACGCTTCTTCCGTCAAGGTGAAATGGTGGCCGTACGTTTGATAGAACGTGCGGATGCCGGCGGCTTCCGCCTGTTTGAAGTCGATCAGTGTGCCGTCAATGTCGAAGAAGATCATAGGCGCTCGATTCCTTTCAGCTCTTCATAAGCTTCGCGGAGCCAAGGGTGGACGACCTTCAGCGAGTCCCGCTGCCGCCACAAATACGCGATGTACGCGAACGCCCCATGTGTGAGTGAAATCTCGAGAGCGGCCCTCAGCTCCTCGATATAAGGCGGGGTGCCGGGTTGATCCCAGGCGATTTTGTCCGCTACGAACAGCACTTGATCCATGCGGGTAGAGCCGGCGCGTAGAGTAGTGTGACAGCCGACCGAATCCAGAATTTCTGCATCGTGGACATGAAAAATTTCTCGAGCCATCACCTTGGACAGCTTTTGATGGATGATCATGGGGAACTGCGCTTCTTCCGGCAGGATCTCAACTCCGAGCTCCCGGGCCGCCGCGAGGCGATCCCGATTCGGGAACACCGCGCTAATATCGTGCAGCCAACCGGCGATCTCGGCCTTGTCCGGGTCGGCTTCGAACCGGAGGGCGACTCGGCGGGCTTCGGCGCCTACATCTATGCAATGATTCGCGGTGACGGGGCACCCATTGACGGTCAGGAACGTATGGACAGTTTGCCTCAGGTCATCGGTGAACGGGACCGATTGAGAAAGCGTTTGTAATAATGGCTGCACGGCGGCTCCCCCTTTTAGGATTCAGTAGTTTTGCATCTCGATCTAGTTCATAGATTACCATAACCTGGACAGCGGCTCCTACACCAGATAGGAGATTGCGCCTCCCTGTCGAATACGTTCAAGCAATGCGATAGGAGGGGATATCAGTGGAACCTAGAAGAGCGACGGAAATTCCCCCATGCCCGGTATGCGGCTTTCCGATGAAATGGTGGTTTGCGAAGTGGAAATGCTTCAACTGCGGGCAGTGGAACGGCTGCTGCGGGGACAGCACAAGCGATCCGAGCGGCTTGTGGTGCGATGTGGAGCGGGAGGAAGAGGCGGTCAAGAAAAGTGGTCGGAACGGGCAAAAATCCTGATGAATTTCCTGGCGTCGCATGGTAAAATTAGTTCGCTGGAACTATGTGTGGCGGGGGGCTTGTTGTGTCCGGAGAACTACGTGTGGCTCATTGCCCGGGCTGCGGGAATGTGTACCAAAAGAACTTTCGCAACATGTGCGTGAATTGCGCAAGCGAGGAAGACAAAACGATTCAAGCGGTGGAAAGCCAGTTAAAGCGCAACCGCCACCTGACCAACGAGCAACTGGCTGAGATGAGCGCCGTTCCTGCGGGCAAAATCCGCGCTCTGATCCGGAAAGGGAAGCTGAAGCTGTTCGATTACCCAAATCTGGTGGATGAGTGCGACCTGTGTTCGGCCCCGATTCGCCAAGGGAAGCTTTGCTTGGATTGCACCGTCCGCATCCAAGGGGAGATCAAGCATGAGCTGAACCGGAAGAAGTCCAGCAAAGACCAAACCTTTTTTACGAGGGATTAGTTCGCTGTTAAAATTGTGAAAGCCGACCTGCCGTGGTCGGCTTTTTTGTGTGCTCCTTTAGGATGCCGAATGGTCCTTCAACAGATGGCCGGTCAAGATACAGGCGGCCGTCTCGTCTGGGTGGATCGTTCCCGACGCGACCAACTGGCGCAAGCCGGCGACGGTCGCGGCCGAGGCCGGCTCGCAGCCAATGCCGCTGCGGTCGATCACCGCCTTGGCCGCGAGGATGTCGGCATCGCTGACACACGCGGTCACGCCGTTCGTGCCGCGAATCGCGTAGTGCAGCGCCTTTTTCCAGCTGGGCGGATAGCCGATGTTCAACGCGGAGGCGACCGTGTGCGGGTGAAGCTCCGGCTCGAGCCCGAGCTCCGGCACAGGCACGGGTGCCGGTGCAGCGGGTGCGAACTCTTCGCGATCGGCCTGTGCACCGAGTGCGGCGACGAGCCTGTGGAACGGCGCGGCGCCTTCCGCCTGCACGACTGCCACCCGAGGCAGCCGGTCGATGAAGCCGAGGGCATACAGATCGCGCAAGCCTTTGCCCAAGGCGGTTGCGTTGCTGAGTGCGCCGCCGGGGACGACGATCCAATCCGGCAGCGTCCATCCCAGCGTGTGCGCGAGCTCGTACACGATGCTCTTCTGGCCCTCGATCCGCCAAGGGTTGATCGAGTTCACCACGCAGGCGCCCGTGGCGCAGGCGCCCGTGGCGCCGCCCCCCGCCTCCCCCCGCAGGAGGGAGGCGATCCCGGCGTCGTAGCCGGCGCCGGTCAGTGACACGACGCGCGCCCCGTAGGCTCGCGTCTGATACAGCTTGCCGGCGGCGACGTGCGCGTCCGGCAGCAGCACGACCGCCTCGGCGCCCGCCATTGCGGCGTACATCGCGAGCGACGCCGACGTGTTGCCCGTCGACGTGCAGACGAAGCGGCGATGGCCTTCGGCCATCCCGCGCGAGACGGCAGCCGTCATGCCGTTGTCCTTGAACGAGCCGCTCGGGTTCTCGCTCTGCGCCTTCAGCAGCAGCCGGCGCACGCCGGCATATTTCGCGACGCTCTCCGGGGCATACAGCCCGGTGTTGCCTTCGTACTTCGTCACGATCGACTCGAGCGGCAGTTCGGGGTCGATCAGCTCCTTGTACCTCCACACCCCGCTGGCGTAGGGGGTCATACGCTCAGCCAGACGTGCGTCGAACAGCCGCTTCAGCCGCTCGGCATCGAGGCCCCGGACATCGAGCTCGACGTCGTACAAACCCCCGCAAGAGCATTGCAGAGGATGGGATTGCCCTTGCTCCTGCACTTGCATTTGACTATGCCCATGACCCTGCCCTCGCCCTTGCCCTTGCGCCCGCGGCTGTCCGCAATCCCAGCAAATCCAGGTTATCGTCATCTTGCAGCCCTCCTGTGTATTGGTGGTGGTGTTTAGCTCCACAATACATCAGCACGATTCATAAAACTAATATATAATAATACTCTATATATAAATATAATTTATGAGAAACAGGAGGGACTCGGATGAATTTGCATGCGCTGAAGCTCTTCCACACCGTAGCCCGCGAAGGCAGTGTGACCCGAGCGGCCGAAGTGTGGCGCATCAGCCAGCCGGCGGTCACGATTCAACTGCGCAATCTGGAGCGGGAGCTGGACCTCCCGCTGTTCGAGCCGAAGGGCAGGGGGATTGCCCTGACGGAAGCGGGGGCGATGCTGGCTGAGCAAGCCCGGCGGCTGTTCGCGCTCGAGGAAGAGATCGAGACGAATGTTGCGCTCCACCGCGAAGGCAAACGGGGTAAGCTTCGGATTGCGGCCACGAGCCTGCCTGCCCACCGCCTGCTGCCACAATGGGCCGCCGGCTACAAGATGCGCTATCCGGACGTAGAGCTCGTCCTGAGCTCCTGCAACAGCCAGGAGGCGGGGGAGCGGCTGCTCGGCTATGAGGCCGACCTGGCATTCATCGGCAGCGGCGAAGCTTGGCCGGAGCAGATTGATCGGGAACTCCTATTGGAAGACGAGATGGTGTTCGTCGTGCCGAGCGGCCATTCTTTGGCGAATAAGGAAGCGGACCTGGAGACGATGATGCGGGAGTTTTTTCTCGTGCGGGAAGCGGGCAGCTCCGCTCGCGACAGGCTGGAGCGGCTGTGCCGGGAACGGGGGCTGAGGCTCAGGATCGGCCTGACGTTCAACGGGATATCCGAGATGATCCGGGCCGTCGCCGCCGGCTATGGAGCGATGTTCGTGTCGCGGCTCGAGGTTCAGTCCGCCCTGTCGGACGGCGAGGTGGCCACCGTCCGGGTGCGGGGGGTGTCGCTTACGAACCCGATCCACATGTGCCGGCGCAAGGGGGAGACGCTCACGCCGACGGCACGCCATTTCGCAGCTTGGGTTCGAGAGCAGCTCGCCCGTTAGCCCCGGACAGAATACAAGCCCGGCACGGCGGGTAGTTCCGCAGCGTGCAGGGCTTGTGGGGTCACTCCAAAACTTTTGCTCAGAGGGTGTTTCAATTGGTGTAGTCTGCGGTTAACTGATTGTAGAGGTCGTCCCACAGAATACGGCGAGCGGATACGTACGTCTTCACGTAGTACTTCTCGCTCAGGTTGTTCTTCACAATGCCCTTGTCCGTGGCAGAGTGGATGAACACGCCATCGCCCAAGTAAATGCCCACATGGGAGATGCCGGAGCCGTCGGTGTTGAAGAACACGAGGTCTCCTTGTCTCAGGTCCTCTTTCGGAATCCAATACCCTTCCTTGTTCTGGGCCTTGGATTGATGGGTGAGCTCGTAGCCGAACTTGGCGAACACGTACTTGGTGAAGCCGGAGCAGTCGAAGCCGGTCTCAGGCGACATGCCTGCATACTTGTACTTCGTGCCTACCAGCTCGTCCACGGTGTGTTCGAGGACCGTTTCTGCGGAAGCGCTCCCAAGTTGAAAGCAGAGCAGCATCGCAAGACTGACGAACAACAAAGAAACCTTTTTCAAACAACAAACTCCTTCCAGAGCCTACGAGGTTAGCTGAGGGTTCGGTTGAAGGTTCCCTATGATCACTTTGAAGCGAGATCAATTCACCCGGATTGGTTCCCCCGTTTCCCGATAACCGGGAATTCGGCAAATATCGATTGTTTTTTCGTTCCGGCAGTATATATTCGCCTTGGTCTGCCAAAATCCTCCTCTCTCAGCAAAAAAAATCGCCGAAATGCAAAAAAAGCCCGAGATCCTTAGCGGATTTCGGGCTTTTAAGGGTAAAAACCGAACTATGTGCCGTGATTTTCTGTAAAATGGTGGTATTGCGTCGAAACGGCCCACAGCTTGAACAGCATTTTCAGCACATGGAACGCTTGATGCAGGATCAGGGCGGAGATGCCGGCCCACCATAGCGTTGCGGTTAAAGTCAAAGCGGTCAAGAGCCCCGAGAACAGGAGAAGCAGGGAAGCGAGCACGAGTGCTACGGGGAACCGCCGAATGAGGACGCCGATTGTGTCGAGCGTTGGCGCTTGCGTCGTACGGCCGATCATGATGTACAGGAAGATCAAATGGATCATGTAGCCGTAGGCGAACATGCCGACGATCCAGGGCGCGAGCTGCGAGAGCAGCTGCTCGTACGAGGTGAAGGCGTGAATCGCCCGCTTGGCGATAGGAATAAGCCAGTATAGCGGAATGACCGTAAAAGCCATCTGCAGCACGTAGTACAGGCTGAAGGGACCGCTCAGTTCCTTCACCCCTCGGAAGAAGCGGTAGCCCGCGTTCAGGTGGGTGTTGTGAATGGAGTAGAAGATCCCGGCGTTGATCATCGGGGTAAGCGCCATTCGAATCAGAATTAGTGCGCATAAAGTCCATAGGTAAGGATGGCTTATATTCGTCTTCACGAGTTGGAATTCCCCTTCGGCGAGGAACAGGTGCGTTGCAGTACTCGGCAAGTGGCCGCCGGGATAGCGGTGCATGAGCGGGACGACGATCGACTTGACGAACAAGAGCAGCATCAGCCCCCAAACGAATTGATACAGCCATAGCACGATCAGCAGAAAATATTGCGAAACGGTCGTTCGGAACCCGTCCTTCAAATAATGCAGCATCGCTTTTTGCTCCTTCCCCGCCAGGGCTTACCAGGCGACCCCGTCTACTAACGTCTCGATCAGCTTTACCAGCCCGATGTTCCATCGGACCTTCCATTGCTCATCCACCTGGGTTTGATAAAAGTTGTTCATGCGTTTGTTCTCCAAAATCAGCGTGTGCTGCGGATCGATGGCGACCCACTCCAGCGGGGCGTTGCTCGTAAGCGTGAACAGCACTTGCGCGTCGTGGCCTTCCCATGTGCGATCGACGGTAGAGCCGTCCGTAAAATGGAACTGGACCGGAACGTTCTTGTAGGAAGCCCCGAGCTTCCGTATGACTACGCTGTTCTCGTATACGCTCTGGCCGTCCACTTTCGTTCGTTTCGACAGCACCTTATCGACGGTATAATCCGCCATCATGCCGCCGTAGACGAATTGATCGAAGAACCCGCTCCAACTAGACTTGGTGACGTCCTCCAGCGTTTTCTGGAAATCCGCAGTAGACGGGTGGCGGAAGCTCCACCTTTCGAAATATGTGCGCATGACGCGCTGCATCGTTTTCGGGCCGATTTGATCCTCAATGCCCTTAAGCACGAGCTTGGCCCGGGTGTATACGTTGTCGGCGTAATTGCCGTGCGTCGGATAGGCCCAAGCATTTTGCTTCAGAGGAGCCGGAGAGGTCATGTAGCTCGATTCCAGCGGGAGGTTCGGTTTTTCGCCGAATTCGTTCTCCATCACGAGGTCCTCGGCATAGGACGTGAATCCTTCGTCGAGCCACGCCTCCTCGAATTCATTGCTCGCAACCATGCCGTACCAATACTGGTGGCCGATTTCGTGGACGATGACGCGCTCCAATCCGTATCCGCTTCGATCGACGGAGGCATCCCAGCTCGTGATCAAGGTGGGGTATTCCATGCCGCCTGCACCGTTCGCTCCCTCCGGCGGGACGACGATCGAGAGGGTCGAGTACGGGTACGAGCCGTACCATTCGCTGTACTTGGTCAGCGCCCGCTTCGCGGCGTAGATGTAGCGGTCCTTGAGGTCCTTGTGCGACGGATCGAGATAGAGCTTGATCTTCATGCCCGGAATATTCGGCGTGGAGAAGGGCTCTTCGTAGTAGACGAACTTGGGCGAAGCGGCCCAGGCGAAGTCATGCACATCGTCCGCGTAGAAGGAGTACGTCTTCTTCGTGCCGTCGTCGGTCGCCGGCCGGGTGGGGAATCCGGTGGCTGCCACGGTGTACTTCGAGGGTACCTGGATGCGCACGTTGTAAATGCCGAAATCGGAGTAAAACTCGGAGTTGCCGTGATACTGATGCAGGTTCCAGCCTTCCTCGGCGCGGCCGCGTGTGCCCTTCGGCTCATAGACGGCGAGCTTCGGGAACCATTGGCCGGCCATGACGAAATCGTCCTTGTACCCCATCCGGGCGTACACAGAAGGCAGCTGGACGGTGAAGTTCAGCTTGAGTGTGGTTCTCTCCCCCGGGTTGACCGGTTTGGGCAACCGTACCATGACGAGCGTCTGATCCTGTTTGTTGCCGTCATCGGGCTGTACGAACTGCAAGGTCGAGGACAAGTCGAGCCCGTCCTCCATACGAATGGACGTAATGTCTATGCGGCCGAAGCTGTCCTTGGTCATCTCGTCGCCCCGGAGCTTGCCGCCGGATTCTTTGTTGAAGGTTGTCCGTTTGGATTGAAAGGCGTTGGGGTACATGTGGAAGTAGAGCTCGCTTACGGGTTTGCTGCCGGGGTTTTCCCATGTGACGGCTTGGGCGCCTTGCAGCGTTTTGCGCTCCGGCTCGAGCTGCACGGTCATGTGGTATTCGACGAGCCGCCGGCTGAGGGCGACCGGCTCGATCCGTACCGGGGCGGGCGGTTGCAGTTGGTTGCCGGCGACCGGCTCTTGGGCGATGGTGGAGCGGGTGTCGGAGTAGGTGCCGCTCACATAAGCCGCGGAGATGGAGCCGATCGCCAGAGCCGTGACGAGCATCCACAGCGCCGGATGTTTGGATAGACGAGACATCATGGACATAGACATTTTCACCCCGTTGACAAGCTTGACAAGCTTACTACCCCATCTATATGTTTGCTTTTGGACAAATATTAGCTAAAATGAGTAAAAAGAAATGTCAATTCCACAATTGATAGATAGGAAGGTGTCCGGGATGGACGTTCGGGATTCGAATACCACTCCAGGCGGGGAACAGCCGCCAGCGCCGGAGAAGAAGAAGCTCGCGCTTAATGTGGTGAGCAATAAGGAGCATCGCGGATTCGGGGCGGGCTCGATCGACTTGAATAATTTGTCGAGCGTCATTATTGACGGAGACGAGGCGTATATCGACTTGGGCGCGATCCATGCGAAGAGCAAGGTGGAGCGGGGCATTAAGTTCGGCATGAACAAGGACGAGGTGCCGAACGGGCGGAAGTGCTGGATCGTCTGGGTGTACGTGGGACGCGACGAGGAAGGGCCTAGCTATGCGGGGCTGACCGCCTGCGAGATGTTGGTCGACACGGAAGCGCGCCGTGGGTGGAAGATCTTGGCCGATCATGTGAACAAGATGGACTATGCCATGAAGCGCCGCGTGATCGCGGACGGGTTGAACGAGACGGAGAAGGCGGCGCTGCGGGGCGTGCTCATCGAGCACAACGCGGAATGGTGGGAGCGCTCGAGCGAGGCGCTGAAGTCGGCGCTGCAATAGAATTGTGGCGATTATGTGTCATGCGTTGAAGGAAAACGGCAACTCGTATAAACTAAGTGAAGTATATTTTCGCACAATATACTAGGACAGCAAAGAGGAAGACGCGGCTCGCGTCTTCCTCTTTGCGTATTTGTATGGGGTGGCGTGCTTGTGGGGATCTCTAATCGTTCCACCAGCGCTTGAAGTCGTTCCACCACGACTTCGTTTTGCTTGGCTGCGTACCGCCGTCCGGTTGGGCCGGCTGACCGGAGCAAGACTCGGTCGGTTCCGTCCCCTTCACGAACGATTCCAGCCGCGTCTGGTTCGAGCAGTTGCCGGCCAGCTTGCCGGTCGGCGTGTCGATATAGGCGGTGACCACATTGTCCGGCATCGGGAACAGCTTCGGCGGGATCGACGCCAGCACCTCCTCGGTGAATTCCGCGAAGATCGGCGCCGCCTGGTAGGAATCGATCGGGTTGATCGTCTTGTCCCGATCGTAGC
Organism: Paenibacillus sp. HJGM_3; assembly: GCF_045062745.1. Classification (NCBI taxonomy): domain Bacteria; kingdom Bacillati; phylum Bacillota; class Bacilli; order Caryophanales; family Paenibacillaceae; genus Paenibacillus; species Paenibacillus sp. HJGM_3. Next base: position 33,238 of record NZ_JBJGED010000017.1, on the reverse strand, counting down.
CGACCCAGACCGCCGTGGCGAGCTCCGGCGTATAGCCGACCATCCACGCGTCCGTATTCGTTGTGCCGGTCTTGCCGGCGACCGGACGCTTCAGGGTCGAGGCGACGCGGCTCGCCGTGCCGCCCTCCTCGAACACGCTCTTCATCAGGTCGGTCAGCACGTAGGTCGCGGCGGGATCCGCCACCTGCTCCTTCTTCGGCTTCGCTTCATAGATGACCTTGCCGGACGGCGTCTCGATCCGGAGAATCGCCGTCGGCTCGACCCGGAGCCCTTGATTGGCCAGCACGCCGAAGGCGGAAGCCATCTCGAGCGGGCTGACCGGATACGTGCCGAGCGCGAGCGACGGCAGCGGCGAGAGCGGGCTCGTCACGCCCAAGCGGCGGGCCGTCTCGATCACCTTGTCCGCCCCGACCTCCATGATCGAGTGCACGGCGAAGATGTTGTCCGATTTCGCGATCGCCTCTCGCAGATCGATCTCCGCGTTCGGGTACTTGTTCCCGAAGTTGCTCGGGGTGTACGTCTTCCTTCCTTCGTCGTACGTGAACACCGTCGGCTCGCTTTTGTACCGCTTGACAGGTGTGAAGCCGGCCTGCTGGAGCGCGGTCAAGTAGACGAACGGCTTGAACGCCGATCCCGGCTGGCGTGTGCCCGAGACCGCCCGGTTGAACTGGTTGGCGCCGTACGACTTGCCGCCGACCATCGCTTTGATGTAGCCGGTGCGCGGATCGATGGCGACAAGGGCGCTCTGCAGCTCCTCGTTGCCTTCCATATGCTTCGTAACCGCATCCTCGGCGGCCTGCTGGGCTTTCAGATCGATCGTCGTGTAGAACCGAAGGCCGCCTTCGTCGAATTCCTGCTCGCTGATGCCGAGCTTCTCCGTTGCGAGATAACGAATGTAGTCTTGGAAATACGGAGCCGCGTTCTGCGGCGTTTTGTTCTCCCGAGGCTGGTAGACGAGCTTCTCGCTCTTGGCCTCTTCGGCCTGAGCCTCGCTCAGATGGCCGTTTTTGACCATCGTGTCCAGGATCAGCTCTTGCCGCTGCTTGGCGTTGTCCGGATCGAGATAGGGCGAGTAATAGGACGGTCCTTTCGGAATGCCGGCGAGCAGGGCGCTTTCGGCGAGGCTCAAGTCGCTGGCGTCCTTATGAAAATACATTTGCGCCGCCGCCTGCACCCCATAGGCCGAATGGCCGTAATAGATTTGGTTCAAATACCGCTCGAGAATCTGATCCTTGCTGAGCTTCATTTCCAGCTGTGTCGCGTACATCGCTTCTTTCAGCTTCCGGCTCCACGTGCGGTCGTGGGTCAAATACAGGTTGCGCGCCAGCTGCTGGGTCAGGGTGCTTGCGCCCTGCACCTTGTCCATGTGCTCGATGTTGACGAGCGTGGCCCGGGCGATGCCGCGCAGGTCGAGCCCAAAATGCTCGTAAAAGCGCTCGTCCTCAATCGACAAAGTGGCTTTAATGACATTAGGGGCGATGCGGGACAGAGGCACATACTCCCGGTTTTGCCCCGGGGCGGACGTGACAAGCGCTTCTCCGCGGATATCGTACAGCTGCAGATTTTGCAGGGCGGTGCTGACCGGCAGCGCCTGCGACCGCAAGTAGAGCAGCAGACCGCCGAGGCCGATCAAGCCGACGATCCCGCAAGACAGGGCAAGGCCGAACATGCGGCGAAGCAAGCGACGTGGCTTTTTACGGGTGCTCGCACGGGCAGCGGCTCTCGAGGAGGCCATCTTCTCTTGCCTCGTGCGGCGCGGGGTATTCGATTCCGCTTCGGAATCGGGTTCATGAGGAGGACGACGGTCGCTCGGCATGTCGGACACTTCCTTCCTGGCCATCCATTGACAATAAAAGGTTTTATTATTCAGGGTAGCCGAAGGTAAGCGGGGTTAATCATCGGGAGCGCAGTTTCTTCTATGAATTTTTTGTGGAGGCCCGGCGATTCGTTGCATTTTCATCGGGTTGTAATATAATACAATCTGTGCCTTGTGGTACAATAAGGGAGGCTTTGGCAAGCGGCAGCTTCCGGCCCTGGATACGCCCCGGCGAATATGGTGAGGAAAGAAGGTAGGATCATGGAATTATGGTACACGGAGAAACAAACGGAACATTACGGCATAACGGCTCAAATTACGGAAACGCTTGTGCGGGAGCAGACGCAATTTCAAGATTTGGCCATCATTGATACGATTGAATTCGGACGTATGCTCGTGCTGGACGGCATGGTCATGACGACCGAGAAGGATGAATGGGTGTATCACGAGATGGTGGCGCATCCGGCGCTCTTCACGCATCCGAATCCGAAGCATGTCCTCATCGTAGGCGGCGGAGACGGCGGCGTCGTGCGCGAGGTAATGAAGCACAAGGCGGTGGAGAAGGCGGTCCTCGTCGACATCGACGGCAAGGTGATCGAGTATTCGAAGAAATTCCTGCCCTCGATCGCGGCCGAGCTGGACAATCCGCGCGTGGAAGTGATCGTGAACGACGGCTTCATGCACATCCACGACCATAAGAATACGTACGACGTCATCATGGTCGATTCGACCGAACCGGTCGGTCCGGCCGTAGAGCTGTTCACCCGCGGCTTCTACCAAGGGATCTTCGAATCGCTCAAGGAAGACGGCATCTTCGTGGCCCAGACGGACAATCCTTGGTTCAAAGCGGATCTGATCCGGACGGTGAACCGCGACGTGCGCGAGATTTTCCCGATCGTCCGCGTCTACTGCGCGAACATTCCTACATACCCGAGCGGGCTGTGGACGTTCACGATGGGTAGCAAGAAGGCGGATCCGCTCGAGGTGGACGAGAAGCAAATTCCCGAGCTGGACACGAAATACTACTCTCCGCGTCTGCACAAAGCAGCGTTCGCGCTGCCGAAGTTCGTGGAGGATCTGATCAAGTAAATCTCAATATATGCGTAGAGCCAGGGGAGCTTCGGTTTCCTTGGCTTTTTTTTGCGGCGCTCCCTCTCCTTCTACCCCTGGACACGGGGAGTGAAAATTGTAAAAGAGCACTCCGGCGAGTTTTGGCTTGAACCAAAGACCGAAGCATGCCCTGCTGGACCTGCCCTCCGTGCAATTCGATTTCGCATACTTACAGGTCTGGTATACAGCAGCTCTGCTTGAAAGGTACTCTTTAATAAGATTAAATCGATTTACACATTAGCAACAGGGTTTCCGATTCCCTGCATTCGGCAAAAGAGGCTGTGGATGGCTCATCTAGCCGAGACAAACGCGCTCTAGTTTGATTTCACCAACTTACAGCAGGCTAGAGTTCATTTGGACGAGCTCTAGTTCGATTTTGCCGAATTGGAGCGTACCTTGAGAATACGGAACCTGGAATACTGCCATTTTGATAGGCAAAATCGAACTGCATAGCGTGATCTTCCCTTAACACCAACTCCAATTTGGCAAAATCGAACTACACGTCATCTTATATCCAGGATCGAGCTTCTTAAGCTGGAAATGATACGATCTAACAGTTAATCGACAGTCTTCAAAATCGAACTACCGCGCCTCCGGATTGTTTCGAGCTCCCTGCAATTCAGACGTGCAAGCAGGTGAAATCGAACTACGGCTCGCTTTAACCCCAATTTCAACCTTAACAATGCTCCTCGTATCAATCACTCTATGTATACAGCGCCTCCCAACAACCGAATAATAGAGTATAGTCTCGACCGCGAGTTCAATAGAATCACCCTTCGGCGCCCGCCGCAATTGAATTTGCGCCCGCTATATTATACACTTATCACTAGCCAATCAACGGGAGACAAGGAAGCATGACCATCGGTAAAAAAGCGGTGCGCATCCGCATCGAGAGCCAGGGCGGCGGGCAGACCTCCTCGCTGCAGGCGCAGGGGGAGTGGTACACGACGCCCACCGGCGCGAACTACGTCCGCTACCCCGAGCCCGATCCTGCGTACGGGCGGACGACGACGACCGTGAAGTGGAGCGCCACGGACATTCGCGTCCTACGCCACGGAGACGTGGAGTCCGACCAGACGTTCGTGAGCGGCGTCCGGATGACGGGCAGTTATAAGCTGCCGCCCGAAGCGCTGGAGCCGGAGGCGGAGCAGGGGTCCAACCCCGAAGCGGGCCATAACGCACCGGCAAGACCGCGCAGCGTCGCCGCTGCGGGTGCCACCAGGCCCAAGCCCAAGCGGCTGCTGCTCGAGACGGTGACCCGCACGATCGCTCATCGCGGGCGGGAGCGGGGCCACTCCGTGAAGTGGAAGTACGAGCTGTACGTGGACGGGCAATTCACAGGGATCTACAAGCTCCGGCTGGACATAGAGGAACTCGATTAGTCGATATTCAGGAGGAACGTAACCAATGAGCAGCAGTGTGGAACAAATCAAAGAGCAATTGAAGGCAGCGATCGCCGCCGCCGTAAGCGCAACCGGACTCGTCGAGGGGGACGCTTTGCCGGAGATCGTGCTGGAGGTGCCGAGGGAGAAGGTGCACGGCGACTTCTCGACGAACGTGGCGATGCAGCTGACGCGGCTCGCCAAGAAGAACCCGAAGCTGATCGCCGAGGCGATCGTCGAACAATTGCAATCGGCCCGGGCGGGCGTGTCCCGGATGGAGATCGCCGGCCCAGGATTCATTAACTTCTTCATGGACAAAAGCTACTTATACCCGATCATCGGTGATGTCCTGACCAAGGACGAGAACTACGGACGCGTAAACCTGGGTCAAGGACGCAAGGTGCAGGTGGAGTTCGTCAGCGCCAACCCGACGGGCAGCCTACACTTGGGCCATGCTCGCGGCGCGGCGGTGGGCGACGCCCTGTGCAACGTGCTGGACTTCGCCGGCTACGACGTGAGCCGGGAATATTACATCAACGACGCGGGCAACCAAGTCGACAACTTGGCGAAGTCGATTGAAGCCCGCTACTTGCAGGCGCTCGGCCGAGACGCCGAAATGCCGGAGGACGGCTACTACGGCGAGGACATCAAGGGCTTCGCCCAGGAGCTCGCCGCGCAGGAGGGCGATCGGCTATTGGCGCTGCCGGAAGCGGAACGCCGCAGCTACTTCCGGTCGTACGGCCTCGAGAAGGAGCTGGCGAAGCTGAAGCGGGACCTCGCTCGCTTCGGCGTGTCGTTCGATGTCTGGTACAGCGAGACGTCTCTGTACGAGAACGGCTTGATCGATCCGGTGCTCAGCACGCTCAAGGAAGCCGGTCACATCTACGAGGAAGAAGGCGCGACCTGGCTGCGGACGACCCCGTTCGGGGACGACAAGGACCGCGTCCTGATCAAGAATGACGGCAGCTATACGTACCTGACGCCGGACATCGCGTACCACCGGACAAAGTACGAGCGGGGCTTCGACGAACTGATCAACATCTGGGGCGCGGACCATCACGGCTACATTCCGCGCGTGAAGGCGGCCATGGCGGCGCTCGGCTTCGACCCGGACAAGCTGACGGTGCTGATCGCCCAGATGGTCAGCCTGTTCCAGAACGGGGAGAAGGTGAAGATGTCCAAGCGGACCGGCAAAGCGGTCACGATGGAGGACTTGATGGATGAGGTCGGGGTCGACCCGATCCGCTACTTCTTCACGATGCGCAGCACCGATTCGCACCTGGACTTCGATATGGATCTCGCCATCTCGAAGTCGAACGAGAATCCCGTGTTCTACGTCCAGTACGCGCATGCGCGCATATGCAGCATCTTCCGCCAGGCGGAGGAGCAGGGGATCACCCTCCGGCCGCTGAATGAGGTGGACTTGTCCACCTTGCAGGCGGAAGCGGAGTTCGACCTGCTGCGCAAGCTGGGCGACTTGCCCGTGGAAGTAGAGCAGGCGGCCGGGCAGCATGCGCCGCACCGGTTGATCCGCTACGTCTACGAGCTCGCCTCCCAGTTCCATAGCTACTACAAGGCGGAGCGGGTTATTACAGAAGACGCCGAGCTGACGCAAGCGCGTCTCGCGCTCTTGGCGGCGCTCGCGATCGTCATCCGCAACGTGCTGAAGCTGGTGGGCGTCTCGGCGCCGACGAGCATGTAGGCAAGGCGCTACGCAGACGGCCCCTTCAGCACGCGGAGCACGCGCACCGCGTCGATCTCGCCCGTGGCGCTGCTGGACTCCCTCGACGTCCTCAACCCGATCACGGGGTTGGACGTCTTGCGGAGCAGGGCCTTGATGTCCTTCGGGCTGAGGTCGGGCTTGAGCGTCAGCATAAGCGCGATCACGCCGCTCACATGCGACGTCGCCATCGACGTGCCGCTGAGCTCCATATACTTGCGCTGGAGCCATGTCGAGTGGATCTTGTCCCCCGGCGCATAAATATCGATAGAACGGCCCCGGTTACTGAACGGGGCTATTCGTTTGTTCCGGGTCGTCGCGCCGACCGAGATCGTCTGCACGAAGCGGGCGGGGTAGTCGATGTGCGAACGCCTGCCGTCGTTGCCCGAGGAGGCGACGATCGAGATGCCGGCCGTATAGGCTCCGCGTACCGCGTCGTGCAGCGACTTGCTGCGGTTGCGCATGCCGAAGCTCATGTTGATCAAGTGCATGCCGTTGCGCACGCACCAATCGATGCCTAGCACGATGTCCGAGACGAAGGCCGTGCCGTTGTGATCGAACGCCTTCACCGGGTGCACGATCGCCATGGGCGCGACACCGACGAGCCCGGTGTACGAGTTCGAGGCGGCGATCGTCCCCGAGATATGGGTGCCGTGGCCGTTGTCGTCCACGGGCAGGGAGCCCTTCTGCACGAGGTTGATGCCTCGAGCGATGCGGCCGCGCAGATCGGGGTGCATATAATCGATACCCGTGTCGATGACGCCGATCCGGATTCGATTGCCGCGGGCGTGGTTCCACGATTCGGGTGCCTTAATCTGCCGAACGCCCCACGGTACGGTGGGGGCCTCTTCCCGGTAGCCGCCGGGCGACTGCTGGGAGACGAGCCGGGCTTGCGGAGCGTGAACCTGGATCATGACATCTTCTTCGATATACCGGATGCCGGGATGGTAGGCGACCTCGTTCAAGCTGGGGAGGGTACAGGAAATCGCGTGAATCAGTTGAATCGGCTGGATGGCCGGGAACGGGCTGGCCGTAGGCTTGGAGCTATTCCAGTTGCGGATGAAGCGCTGATAGTCGGATGGGGTTTTGAAGTGAATGATATGTTTTTTGGCCGGTTCTGTAGAAGGGACCGGGGTTTCCTGCAGCAAGCGCAAAAGGGCCGCATCGTTCAACTTGAATTCCTCCCGGACGCGAGCAAATGGGTTCCATGCGCTATCATATGTACAGGGTCGAAAGCCCGACTGAGCGAAGTGCCTTTTTTCGCGGAAATGGGCATTTTCAAGTGTCATCGGGTATTCCGCCTCATAATATGGATGGAGAGTTCATTTCGGGCTCTTGGTATGGTGCAGGGTAGTGGACGGGAGTCCGTTCACTGTCCATGCGGGTACAGTCAACTGCGGGAGCCTTACGGGGCTCTCGTTTTTTTGTTGCGGGCACATAACGAACACGTGTAATATAAGAGAAGGGCAGGACGCCTCAGGAAGCGAAGAAAGGACCGGCAACCGATGAAAGTAACGATTAAAGATATAGCGAGAATGGCGGGAGTCACGCATCCTACGGTTTCCAAGGCATTGAATGGAGCGCCAGGGGTCAGCGAGGAGATCCGTCGCAAAATCGTAGATATCGCCGAGCGGCTGAACTACGTGCCCAACCTGGCGGCCAAGCGGCTGGCGGATCGCGACACCCACTCGATCGGGCTCATCTGGCCCAAGTCGGAAGGGTTGTTCTTCTACCATTTGTGCCGGGAAATTCAGAAGGAAGGCTTCGAGCTCGGGTTGAACGTCATGTTCTCGATGGCGGAGCCGCCGCAGGCGCTCAGGATGTTCAACGAGCATTTCATCAACCGGGTGCTGTTCTGGTGTCCGCCGAACTGGACGCCGACCGCGGAGTTTATGAAGCAGAAGGAGCGGTTTCAGGGCAGCATGCTGCTTATGGGCGGGGGCAAGCTGGAGGGAGCGCACCGGATCAGCGTGAACCGGCGGGGTGGAGCGCTGGAGGCCGTCAAGCATTTGGCCGCCCAGGGGCATAAGCGCATTTCGTTCGTCGGAGAGCGCAATGAGAAGTGGCAAGGCTTTATGCAAGGGGTACTGGAGCTCGGGCTCGTCTACGAGCCGGACGATATGATTATCGCGGAGGAAGGCGAACCGTTCGAGGAGTCCAAGGTGGAGGCGCTCCTGGCCCTCCCGGAACGCCCGACCGCATTCGTGGTAGACAGCCAGTCGTTCGCGTTCGCCCTGCTGAAGCTGCTGCGCAAGCACCGGGTGAGCATCCCGGAGCAGTTCTCGATGGTCGTATACGATGACATTCCGGAGATGGGGATGCTCGATATCCCGCTAACGACGGTCGGTCCCTCGATCCGCGAGCTGGCGGACATGGCGCTGCAGATGCTGACTCAGCCGGGAGAAGACCAAACCGTGTGGCACAATCGAGAGGTCAATTGCGAGCTGGCGCTCAGGGAATCCGTGAAGGTGCTACAAATATAAGAACACGTGTAATAAAAAGTATTGACGAAGCCCAAATCAATCGAATAAACTAATATCGGGACTCTAATATTTCAAATGGAATGCTGGGTCCCCTTTTTACATACTTTTACGAACACGTGTAACAACCAGCGCAATAGAGGGATTAAGGGGGAGGGAGCCGCAGAAACCAGGCATTTAGCACCTTTTGCCAGTCGTTTGTCCGAAGTACGATAGTCCCTAATGCCATTTCATTCTCAGGAGGTCAAATCAATGAAGAAGAAAGCAACCGTGCTGTCCGTTGTGATAGCGCTTACTGCGGCGGGCTGCTCGGCCAAGACCGAGAATGCGGCCACTCCCGCCCCCGGTGCCCAGTCGAGCGGCACTCCTGCCGCTACGGCCTCGGCTCCGCCGAAGGAAGTGGCCCTTAAGATCGGCCTGCCCGGCGGCTATGACATTACGAGCAAGAAGATTATCGACGGGTTCCAGGCCAAGTTCCCGCATATCAAGGTGGAGGTCGATGAGGCGCCATGGGGCGACTTCGTCGCGAAGATCGTCACCCGGATCGCCGGCAACAATCCGCCCGATGTGTGGCTGCAGGAGAATGCCGTCATCGCCGGCTACGGCAAGCGGGGCGTCGCCGAGAATCTCGAGCCTTACATCAAGCGCGATCTGAAGACGGACGACTACGCGAGCGCGCTGCTCGCCGCCAAGACGAGCGACGGCAAAGTGTTCGGCGTGCCGCATGGCATCAATGCCGGAGCCCTCGCGTTCAACAAGAAGCTGTTCCAGGATGCCGGAGTCCCGCTCCCTACGGACGACTGGACGTACACGGACATGATCGAGGCGGCCAAGAAGCTGACGAAGGATACGGACGGCGACGGCAAGACTGACATCTATGGCTTCCAGGCCGGCAACAACATTACGCTCGGCTGGTTGCCGTGGATGAAGTCGTATGGCGGCTCCGCGCTCGACGCGACTCAGACGAAGGCGATGTTCACCGATCCGAAGTCGATCGCCGGCTTGACCGCCTGGTCGGATACGATCAACAAGCTGAAGATCAGCCCGACCCGGGATCTCGCCAATACCGGCAAGCTGTTCGAGAACAGCAAGGCCGCGATGGTGTTCTTCCAATACTCCAGCCAAGTGTCTCTGAACAAGAGCAAGCCCGACCTCGATTGGGATACGGTCAAGATGCCGAAGGGCGTGGACGGCAAGCGGTTCGTGCCGATGGTCGTGAACCAGTGGGTCGTCTATTCGAAGGCGAAGCCGGAAGTGAAGGAAGCCGCTTGGACGTTCCTGAAGTACTACTTGAGCGACGAAGCCCAGACGTACTTGTCCGAGAGCGGCGCGAGTCTGCCGGTGAAGAAGACCGCCCTGGAAGCCGTCGAGAAGCTGACGTTCAAGCCGGTGAACAAGAAGGCATACACCCAAGGGATCCAGGAAGCCGGCCAGACGCTGGACGAGAACCCTTCCTGGAACGAATGGCGTGCGGCGGCCGGTCCGATCCTGGACGACATCATGGACGGCAAGCGCAAGCCGGAGGACGGCGTCAAGGAAATCCAGCAGAAGGTTCAGCAAATTCTCGACGATAACAAATAATTGTTTAGTCTTCATAAACGGGGTGTACGAATGCGCAAACAAGGCTGGTGGGGGTTCGCCTTCACCTTACCGTTTGTCCTGCAGCTGCTTATCTTCTTCCTCTTCCCGTTCGTTTTCTCGTTTTACTTGACGTTCACGAAGTGGGATTTATTCAACGCGCCGCAATGGATCGGGACGCGCAACTGGAGCCAATTTCTGCATAACAAGGCGTTCTGGCTCTCCCTGCGCAATGTCGGGTACTTCTCCGTCCTGTTCGTTCCGCTCCAGACGCTGGCGGCGCTTGTACTGGCTTATTTGCTCAATCAACAAATCGTGGGCAAGTCGCTGTTCCGCATGGTGTACTTCCTCCCGGTCATTACGCCATGGGTGGCCGGCGGGATGATCTGGCTGTGGATCTATAACTTCAACTACGGCATCCTGAACTGGTTCATCGGGCTGTTCGGCCTCGAGCCGGTCGAATGGGTGCGCAGCGGGCACTGGTGGCTCGTGATCGGCTCGATCGCCATCGTCAACGTCTGGAAGGGCGCGGGGTATTCCATGATTCTCATCCTGGCCGGCATGCAGAACATTTCCAAAGAAATGATGGAAGCGGCCCGGATCGATGGCGCCTCCGGCTGGGCGCTCTTCACCAAGATCACGGTGCCGATCGTCTCGCCGATGGTGTACATGGTCATGATTCTGTCTACGATCTCGGCGTTCCATGCGTTCGACGTGTTCCTCGTCATGCTGGGCGACGTCATGTCGGTTGCCGACCGGAACATGGTGCCGAACATTCTGATCTACCGGGATGCGTTCCTGAACTTCAAGATGGGCAGCGCCTCGGCGATGGCGTGGGGACTGTTCCTCATTATCCTGGTCATTACGCTGATCCAAAAATGGTCGGAGAAGAGGTGGGTGCACTATGACTAAACCAAGCGCTGCCCTGCTCTGGACCGCCTATCTCGTCCTCGGGATCGGCGCGGTGCTCATGCTCATCCCGTTCCTGTACATGATCTCCACGTCCTTGATGAAGCCGGGCAACGAGCTGACGCTGCCGCCCGAGCTGATTCCGGATCCGTTCCATTGGAGCAATTACAAGAACGTCTGGCTGGAGGTCAATTTTTTCCGGTATACGCTGAACAGCCTGTTCGTCACGGTGCTCGATCTGGTCGGTATGGTGTTCTCCTGCGCGCTGGTCGCGTATGGACTCGCGTTTTTCCAGTTCCGGGGGCGCAACCTGATTTTCCTGGCGATGCTCGGGACGATGATGCTGCCTTCGCAGATTACGATGATTCCGACTTATTTTATATGGAAAAACCTCGGCGCGCTTGACACCTACTATCCTTTGATTCTCAGAAGCTTTCTCGGCGGAGCGTTCGGGATTTTCCTGCTGCATCAGTTTTTCCGGACACTGCCCAAGGAGCTGTACGATGCCGCTTGGGTGGACGGAGCGAATCCGTGGCGCATCTTCTGCACAATCTACTTGCCGCTCGCGAAGCCGGCGCTGTCGGCCTTGGCCGTCTTCACGTTCATTAGTGCCTGGAACAACACCTTGGAGCCGCTTATTTATTTGCAAAGCAAGGACTTGTACACGCTGCCTCTCGGCCTCCTATTCCTGAAGAACGAAGTGAACAACCGGATGACGCTCATCATGGCGGGAGCGGTCATTACGATCATTCCGGTGCTGCTGGTGTTTCTGTTCGCGCAAAAATATTTCGTGCAAGGCGTAGCCTCGACGGGGCTGAAAGGGTAAGGAAAACGGTTGAAGGAGAGTGTCGCATGGGACCAAACGATGTGAACGATCCAACTCCACAGAACCTGCACCTAAGTAGAAGGAAAATGTTGACCGCCTTAGGCTCCATGGCTTGTGCCGGGTTGCTGCTGGGCGTATTGCCGAGGACGGCCTCAGCGACGGGACTGTCATTAATGGAAAGCAGAGGCGGGGCGACGGAACAGCCGGGCCCGGTCTCGATCTCCAGTCTCACGGCGAGCGGCGTCGACGACGGTTGGGCCAATGTGTTCGATTATGGGGTCGCCGGAGACGGGGTCACGGATGACACCGCGGCGTTCCAGGCCGCGGCGGCAACGGGGAAGGCCATGCTCGTGCCGAAGCCTGCCGTGTCGTATCGGCTGACCGGCTCTATCACGCTGACGAACTCCATCGTGGGAGTGGGGATGCCCGAGCTCTGGATGGACGGGGCTAACGGGTCGGCCGCTAAGCGCATGCTCCGGATCGAAGGCTATGCCGGCGGCGGATTGGCCGTGACGGGCCTGCATCTGAACGGCAAGTACACGGGCGGCTCGCTCGACGAGCAGTCCCATCTCGTGCGCATTGCCAATTCCAAGAACGTCCATGTTCAGGGCAACTGGCTCGACGCTCCCTATGGCGATTGTGTCTACATCGGTTCCGATTATGCCGCCCCGAGCGAGAATATCCATGTCGAAGGCAACGTGCTGAGCAATCCGCGGCGGTGCGCGGTCGCGGTCGTCTCCGGGAAGGCGGTGTGGATTCGCGGCAATTACATGTCCGATCCGTACCCTTACGTGGCTTGCATCGATCTGGAGCCGAACGCCTCCGCCACGGGCTCGGACGTGGTTGAGGATATCTGGATAGAGGGCAACGAGTTCTATAGCGAGATCTACTGGATCAATTCCTACAACCCGAATACGAGCTTCCGCAATACAAGAATTGGGATCGCGAACAATCGCGGACGCTCCCGCTACTTCTTTCGCTGCAACTCGGCTCCCGGCGATACCGAGAACGTCACGATCCGGGACAACGAATTTTACGGCTCCGTCTCCGATGCTCGGATGATCCTGGCCTCGAAGGTAGTGAGCGGTCTCGAGATCAGCGGGAACCGCGACTATGCGACGGGGGCCGCCGGTTGGTCGATTTCCTCGACGCTCGCGCCGGTCGTGCGGGACAACGTGATCGAGTCGAGCCGTGCCGTGGCCGTCACGTTCCAGAGCTGCGAGGCGGTTCAGTTCATCGGCAATCGCATCCGCAATGTCGGTTCGACTGACGGCGCCGTGCGCTTCGCCGGGACGACGGCCACGAGCCGCCACCTGATCGCCGGCAATCAGCTGCTGAACGGCACGGTCGGGTACTGGATCGGCGCGGTCGTCACGAACGCGCTGTTCGACGGCAACAGCACGGAGTGCTCGGGCAAGCACGTGCAGCTGGACGCGGCCGCCGCCGGGTCGGACTTGCGCATCACCGCGAACAACGTCTTCAGCGGCAGCGGGACGGTCGTCACGAACGCCGCCGCTCTGAGCCGATGGGCGGCTCCGGACGTCTACGCGAAGGGCGCCTTCGCCGGCTGGGGATTGGCCCCGCCGACGACCGGCGTCTGGAAGCGAGGCTCGGTGCTGCTGAACGCCCTGCCGGCGGCCGGGGCGCCGGCAGGCTGGTTCTGCGTAGGCGAAGCGACGGCGCCGGGAGAATGGGAGCCGTTCGGGAACGTCGGAGAAGCGTCTCTGACGCTGCGGGCGCCTAACGGTTCCCGGTATGCGGTCTCCGTCGACAATGCCGGCGTGTTGACCACTACTCTGCTTTAATTCTAGCAAGGATGTGCATTCGACTGCGATTCGTAAGGCGAACTCATTTTAAAAGAGAGAGGGAGATTAGGATGAAGCATGAGTTGGACACGCAGCATTCGGTGGAGACGGAAGGCAAGGGACCACAGTTGAGCCGCAGGAAGCTGCTCGCCTCGCTCGGGATTGCGGGGGCGGCGGCTGCCGCTACAGGCTTGATGCAGAGCGTAGGTCTGGGCGCGGCTTATGCCAACGCTGACACGACCGTGACGGGCTCGGTCTATGGTCCGGCGAATAACGGGCCGGATCATTGGAAGGACTTGCTCGGCCTGAACTATTGCCTTACGACGACGGTTGCGGAGCTGCGCCTGACGGCGGATCCGCTCGCAGACTATGGCTACTATGTACTCGACCAGGGGCAGGAAGGCTTGTTCCTCTACGATGCGACGGATACGGCGACGCCGGACAACACCGGCACCGTGCTCGTCTCCTCCAACGGCAAACGGTTCAAGCGGGTGTTGGGGGATACGATATTCGCTTCCTGGTTCGGGCCGAAGGGCGACGCGGTAACCCCGGATACGGCGGCACTTCAGGCCGCTCTGTATGCGGCGGCCGGCCGCAAGCTCTACATAGCCAGGCCGCAGGGGGCCTATTACTTGACGGGGCAGCTCTTCGTCCCGAGCAACATCGCGATCGAGCTGGAGCCGGGCACCGTGCTCCAGGCGGTCGATACGCTGCGGCGCACGGCGCCTTATGAACGGATGATTCGCATCAAGGATGCAAAGAATGTGACGCTGATCGGGAACGGCGCGGTGTTCCGCATGAACAAGGCTGCGTTTACGTCCGGCGAACAGGCCCATATTTTCGACATCAGCGGCTCGGAGAATGTGACGATCGAGAACGTCAGCGCCAATGACAGCGGCGGAGACGGCTTCTATATCGGGGCTTACGAGGCGGCAACGCCTTACAGCCGGAACATCGTCATCCGCAATTGCATCGCGAACAACAATCGCCGGCAAGGGATGTCGATCATATCCGTAGACGGGTTGTTGGTTGAAGGCTGCCGCTTCACGAATACGAAGGGGACGGCGCCTCAGAGCGGGGTCGATATCGAGCCGAACAGTGCGGTGGAGCTCATCCGAGGCATCCGCTTCGTGAATTGCGCGGCGGAAGGGAACACCGGCCGGGGCTTCCTCGTAACGCTGCTCAAGCCGACGGCCACTAGCGAGCGGGTGGACATCACCTTCGAGAACTGCCGGACCAAAGCGAACTCGTTCGGCTACTCCGTCAATTACGGCGGCGACGGGACGAAGGGCGTGCAGGGCGAGGTGAAGCTGATCGACTGCATCGCCGAGAACGAGCAGTATGCCGGGTTCTCCGACTTGTCGTGCTCGGCCGACAGCGTGAGGCGCTTGTACGTGCGATGCCGGGCGATCAATTGCAACACGGTCAACCAGCCGGAGGATCCTTATGGGTACGGGTCTTCGTTCATCGTCACGACGGTGCCGCAGCAAGTGAGGCTGTCGATCGGCAATGTCGCCTTCCTCGATTGCGAGTCTATCGATAGCCGCGCGGCTGGGTTGATTCGCCGGGGCTTCTCGCTGAAGCGCAATAAGACGGAAGTGATCAAGGACGTGGCGTTCACGAACTGCCGCGTGTCCGGAGGGACGAATCACTCCCTCTGCTACGTGGACCCGATCGCCGAGCAAGTCCAGACGGAGAGCCGGGTGCTGCCGGTTGCCTCTTATATCGCATCCGGAGACGTCAGTCCGAGCCACACGGGGCATAAAATTACGAATGCCGGCGCAGCGCAAAGCATCGTGCTGAAGCTGCCGGTGGCGAAAGCCGGCTATACCTACAGCTTCCTGGTGGACGCTCCCTTTGCGGTTACGGTGCAGCCGGCTGCAGGCGGTACGATCTTGAACCCGCTGGGCTCCGGCGCGGAATTGTCCGCTTCGGCACCGGGCAGCGCGATCAGCTTGCTCGGCCGGGCCGACGGGAGATGGGAGATCACAAATGCCGTCGGTACGTGGCTCGGAAGCGGAGCTTAATCCGAAGAGACCATCACGAAAAGGCGGAGGCAGGCATGTACGACATTTATGAAGATCGAATCCGCGAGGCGAAGACGCTTCTGCCGGAATTCACATCGCCTTACCAGGATTACCGCACGTATCCGTCTTCGGTCACCCCGGGGATCCGGCTTGGGCTTAATGTCATCAAGCCGTTGCGGCCCGGGTATATGCTCGTGCAGCTGCATGGCTGGCACATGAGCATGCCGAAGCCGCAGCGGCGCGAGGAGCCCGTCACGGACAACGACTACGTTCTTGTCCAGGTCGATATGCGCGGACGGGCGTTCTCCCAGGGCGATGCCGACTGCAACGGGTTGGAGCTGATGGACATCTATGACGCAGTGCAATTCGTGCGCGGAGCCTATCGGGAATGGCTGCTCGACCCGGCCGTCGTCTACTTGGAGGGCGGCAGCGGGGGAGGGGGCAACGTCCTGGCGGCGGTCAACAAGTTCCCGGACCTGTTCGCCGCCGCCTCGGCGCTGTACGGCATCTCCGATTATGCCGTTTGGTACGCGAACGACGAGCTTGGCGAATTCCGCGACGACATGGACGTCTGGATCGGCTGTACGCCGGAGCAGGACCCGGAGCGCTATATGGCGCGCAGCGGCCTGCACTTGGCGGAGAATCAGCGCACCCCGCTCTATATCGCACACGGGGACCGGGACGATCGGGTGCCGGTCGTCCAGAGCCGGCTGTACGTCGAGCAGATGAACCGGCTGGGACGCGCCGATCTCGTGCTCTATGACGACATGGAGGGCGTCGGCGGCTTCGGGCACGCGGACAACATAACCGAGGAGCAGCGCACCCGGCTCGAGACGAACAAGCGCGTCAACAAGGAGCGCCACCGGGTGCCCATCGAGATTGAGCGGCGGGGCAGCTTCGTCGTAGGCGGCTATCTGGTGACGAAGCCGTTCCGTGTCTGGCTTGGCGATGTCGACCGGCTGGCGCGCATCACGTATGATTTGGATTCCGCGCACTTCCATGTTCAGTCCGGCGCTCCGTATCCGTATGAGATCGTGCTCGCCGACGGCACCCGGCTGCACGGCACGGCGGAAGTGACCGGTTGAGCGATCACGATGATGCTCTAGCCTTTATAGCAATCACGCGCAGATAGGAGCGAATAAGAAGATGGCGGATTTCACGCAACTTTACTATTACAAGCCGGCTTCGCCCCACAACCGCCAGCCCGAGCTCATACAAGCGGATCTGGTGATCTACGGCGGCACGCCCGCCGGTATCGCCGCCGCCGTGCAGGCGAAGCGGATGGGGCTGCGCGCGGTCATCGCCGAATTCGGCCGCCATCTCGGCGGTATGACGGCCAGCGGGCTCGGCCGCACCGACATCGGCAACAAGACCGCCATCGGCGGCATCGCCCGCGAGTTCTATCGCGAGCTGGGCACGATCTACGGCGGCGAAGAGCCCGATGGCGCAGCGTGGGCGTTCGAGCCGCACGTGGCGGAGCGCATCTTCGCCGCCTGGATGGAGCGGGCCGAGGTGCCGGTTCGCTTCGAACAGCATTTGGCTCGCGTTGCCAAACAAGGCAACCGCATCGTGGAGATGGCGATGGAGGACGGAACGGTCTATCGGGGCGCCATGTTCCTGGATGCCACCTATGAGGGCGACCTGTTCGCCAAAGCCGGCGTCTCCTATACAGTAGGCCGGGAGTCCAACTCCGTGTATCGCGAAATCCTAAACGGCATTCAATTCGGGCATCCGAAGCACAACTTCACCGCCTGGGTCGATCCGTACATGTCGGAGGGCAAGCCGGATAGCGGGCTGCTGCCGGGCATCATGGACGTAGAGCCTGGCGTTCAGGGAGAAGGCGACCGGTCCGTGCAAGCGTACAACTTCCGGATCTGCCTGACGAATGTGGTCTCGAATCGGATCCCGTTCCCGGAGCCGCCGAACTATGAACCGTCGCAGTTCGAGCTGCTGCTTCGCTACATACGGGCCGGCGTGTGGGACGCGATGCAGCTGAACAAGCTCATGCCGCAAGGCAAGAGCGACCTGAACAACTGGGGCGGAGTGTCGACCGATCATATCGGAGCGAACCACGCTTGGCCGGAAGCGGATTACGTGACACGAGAGCGCATCTACCAGGACCATGTGCACTACAACATGGGCATGCTGTACTTCCTGGCGAACGACGAGCGCGTTCCGTCGGCGATCCGGGCGGCCGTGCGCCAGTGGGGGCTGCCGGCGGACGAGTTCCGGGCGACGGGCGGCTGGCCGCACCAGCTCTACGTGCGCGAGGGCCGGCGTCTCGTCTCCGATTATGTGATGACGGAGCGGCATTGCCGCCGCTTCGAGGTCGCCGGCGATTCGATCGGGCTCGCCGCCTATACGATGGATTCGCACAATTGCCGACGGCTTGTGCTGGACGGCCGCTGCATCAATGAAGGGAATGTCGAGATCAACCCGACCGGCCCCTACCCGATCTCGTACCGCTCCATCGTGCCGAAGGCCGACGAGTGCGCCAACCTGCTCGTCCCGGTCTGCCTGTCGGCCTCCCACATCGCTTACGGCTCGATCCGGATGGAGCCGGTGTTCATGGTGCTCGGCCAATCCGCCGCCACCGCCGCGGCTATCGCTCTGGAGCGAAGCTGCGGGCTCCAGGACGTAGACTATGGCGAGCTGCGCGACCGGCTGCTCCTGGACGGTCAAGTACTGCGGGCATAAGGGCTGCCGCGCCGTCCGGCTTTTATAGAAGAAACAGAACCCTCTTGAGGCTGTCTTCCCGGCAGTCTCTCTTTGTCTTCCGTTTCGCCCGTTCTGCGTGCCGATTCGGCCAATTGGTAATTTCAGCAGCCCAGTTGCATTTTTATATAAAATAGGTTTTACTTAATGAAGATATTGGGTATTTTAGAAAGATAGGCATTGCTATGCAGATTAAACGAATTGTCGAAGGGACGTGTGTAGCCCAATGAGCAGCGCGTATACGCTCAAAATCACTCCGGAACAAGCCCGGGAAATGCCGATGGTGGACCTTGCGTTCGAGGTGCTGAAGGCGTCCAATTCCCCGCTTTATTACCGGGACCTGATGCAAGAAATCGCGAAACTGAAAGAATTGACCGATGACGGAGTCATGAATGTAATTGCGCAATTATATACGGAAATTAATATCGACGGCCGCTTCGCCTGCGTGGGCACGAACCTGTGGGGCTTGAAGCGCTGGTATCCGGTGGATAAATCCGAGGACGGCGTGAACAACTCCAAGCATCCACGCATTATCAACGACGATGACGACGATGAGGAAGACTACTACGCCGAGGAAGAAGAGACGTACACCGAGGAAGAAGGCGAGTACGGCCGCATAGACGGCGAGCGCGGCGACTTCGAGGGTGACGAGGAAGACTTCTTCGAAGCCGAAGTGGATGAGGAAGCGATCGACGGCGAGGGCATCGACGAAGTCGTGGACGAAGAGATGGACGAGATCGAAGAAGGCGAAGAGGAAGACGGCGATTACGAAGATTCGGATGAAGACGAGGAAGATGGAGAAGGCTCGGACGACGACGACGAGGACGACAAATAATTCCGGACAATGGGTCGGGCGGTTTGCTTGACACACCTCACTCAAATGGGTAAACTATTCTCTGGGCTACAGATTTACATTCCGTTCAATATTGAACGTCACTAGAAAGTGCCCCGTGGAAACGGGTGTGCTTTTTATTTTTTTGTACGGTGATCTTTGCAAGTCCTCAAGGCTGGAACAGACCGAACGGAGGGTATACCACAGTGACCAAATACATTTTTGTAACCGGCGGGGTCGTGTCGTCCTTGGGCAAAGGGATTACCGCGGCCTCCCTCGGCAGATTGCTGAAGAATAGAGGGCTCAAAGTTACGATCCAGAAGTTCGATCCCTACATTAATGTGGATCCGGGCACGATGAGTCCGTATCAGCACGGGGAAGTGTTCGTGACGGACGACGGCGCGGAGACGGACTTGGACCTGGGCCATTACGAGCGCTTCATCGACATTAATTTGTCCAAGAACAGCAACGTGACGACCGGCAAAATTTATTCCTCCGTCATTACGAAGGAACGCCGGGGCGATTACTTAGGCGGGACCGTTCAGGTCATCCCGCACATTACGAACGAGATCAAGGACCGGGTGTTCCGGGCCGGCCGCGAGACGCATTCCGACGTCGTCATCACTGAGATCGGCGGTACCGTGGGCGACATCGAGAGCTTGCCGTTCCTGGAAGCGATTCGTCAGATCAAGAGCGACATCGGGCGGGACAACGTGATGTATATTCACGTGACCTTGATCCCGTATCTCAAGGCAGCGGGAGAAGTGAAGACGAAGCCGACCCAGCATAGCGTGAAGGAGCTGCGCAGCATCGGCATTCAGCCGAATGTCATCGTCTGCCGGACGGAGCATCCGCTCGCGGAAGAGATGAAGCGCAAGCTCGCGCTGTTCTGCGACATCGACGCGAACGCGGTCGTGGAATGCCAGGACGCGGAGACCCTCTACGAAGTGCCGATGATCCTGCGTGCCCAAGGGTTGGATGACATCGTGGTCAACCACTTGAAGCTCGAGGGCTTCAACCACCCGCCGGATATGCGGGAATGGGAGCAGCTCGTCGAGCGGGTGAAGCAGCTGCAGCATACGACGGAGATCGCGATCGTAGGCAAGTATGTCGCCTTGCACGACGCTTACCTGAGCATTGTGGAGTCGCTTGGCCATGCCGGCATCGATTGCAACTCGGAAGTGAACATCCGTTGGGTGAATGCGGAGGAAGTCTACGACCACAATGTGGACGAGCTGCTGGGCGGCGTTCACGGGATTCTCGTCCCCGGCGGGTTCGGCGATCGGGGGATCGAGGGCAAGATCTCGGCGATCCGTTATGCCCGCGAGCGGAACATTCCGTTCTTCGGCATTTGCCTGGGCATGCAGGTTGCCGTTGTCGAATTCGCGCGTTCCGTGGCGGGTCTCGCCGGGGCGAACAGCTCGGAGATTCAGCCGACGACCCCATATCCGGTCATCGACCTGTTGCCGGAGCAAAAGGAGATCGAGGATCTGGGCGGGACGATGCGTCTCGGGCTGTACCCTTGCAAAATCGCCGAAGGCACGCTGGCTATGCGCTGCTACGAGGATGAGCTCGTCTACGAGCGCCATCGCCATCGGTACGAGTTCAACAACGAGTATCGCGATCTGATCGAGGCGGCGGGCTTGAAAATTTCCGGGACTTCCCCGGACGGCCGGTTGGTCGAGATCGTCGAGATGCCGGGCCATCCTTGGTTCCTGGCCGTACAATTCCATCCGGAGTTTACTTCGAGACCGAACCGTCCGCAGCCGTTGTTCAAGCATTTCGTACGCGCTGCTCTGGACTACGGCCAATCGAGGTAAGGCGCCGATTCTAAAAAATTCCATAACTTTTTTTGTAAAACCTTTCAAGATTGTTCAAGGACGGCAGGAAACCGGGCTTTCATAGCGAATACCTTCCTAGTACAGGTGGCAGAGATCTCGTTCGTTTCATTTAGTCGGCTTTGAACAGGGAGGTTAATCGTATTGGAGAAGAGAAAAGTATTGATCGTCGACGATCAGAACGGCATTCGCGTGCTGCTAGTGGAAGTGTTCAGCTCCGAAGGTTACCTCACGTCCCAGGCGTCTAACGGGAAGATCGCCTTGGATATCGTGCGCAAGGACCCGCCCGATCTGGTGCTCCTTGACATGAAGATCCCGGGGATGGACGGGCTGGACATACTGAAGCACATCAAGCAGATCAACCCTTCGATCAAGGTCATCATGATGACGGCCTACGGCGAGCTGGACATGATCAAGGAAGCGACGGAGCTCGGCGCCTTGATGCATTTCACGAAGCCGTTCGACATTGATGACCTCCGAGGCGCGGTGAACAAGCATCTTCGGCCTTCGCCGGATTCGCCCAAATTGGCTATTGGATCCTGAATTGGCTTTCAGGGTCCATTTTCTTTTTTCTTCTTCATGCGGTTTGTGGTATAATATTCTCCGTGTTATGGCGACAGTCCAAGCCCGGCGCTTTACACGGCAACCAGTCTTTCAATAAATTGTAGGAGGATTCCCAATGCCACTCGTGTCAATGAACGAATTTTTGCCGAAGGCCAAAGCGAACAAGTTCGCCGTCGGTCAATTCAACATGAATAACCTGGAATTTGCTCAAGCCATTACCGATGCGGCGATCGAAGAGAAATCGCCTTTTATTTTTGGCGTTAGCGAAGGCGCATTGAAGTACATGGGGATGGAGTATACCGTGGCGATTGCCGAAGCGGCGGCCAAGAAGTCCGGTCTGCCGATCGCCCTCCATCTGGACCACGGCAGCTCGTTCGAGGTTGCGATGAAGTGTATTCGCGCGGGCTTCAGCTCCGTGATGTTCGACGGCTCCCACTACTCCCTCGAAGAGAACATTCGCTTGACGAAGGAAGTCGTGAAGGCCGCTCACGCGATGGGCGTATCCGTAGAAGGCGAGCTCGGCACCATCGGCGGTGTGGAGGACGACATCAGCGTGGACGAGGAGCATGCGAACCTGGCGAAGCCGGAGGAAGCGATCCGGTTTTACGAAGAGACCGGCGTCGATTGCCTCGCGATTGCGGTCGGTACGGCACACGGGATGTACAAGGGCGAAGTGAAAATCCATTACGATATCATCGAGAAAGTCGCGAAGGCGGTTCCGGTACCGATCGTCCTGCACGGCGGTTCCGGCGTGCCGGATGAGGCGATTCGTCTCTCCATTGCAGCCGGCGTAGGCAAGATCAACGTCAACACGGAGAACCAGGTGGCTTGCACGGACGCGATCCGTCAAGTGCTCAGCCAGGATGCGAAGGTGTATGACCCGCGCAAATACTTGACCCCAGCTAGAAAAGCTATGGTTGAAGTCGTCAAAGCCAAGATTCGTTTATTCGGCAGCCACAATCAAGCTTAGAGATGGAATGGGGAATTCGCCGCCGGGAGGGGGCGGATTTCCCTTTCTCTTCTTGTGTCTTCTAGGGGGAAAGGGAAGCATGACGGGAAAATTGATGATCGCCGGAGGACGTCCGCTTAGGGGCACCATCACGATCAGTGGAGCGAAGAACAGCGCAGTGGCGCTCATTCCGGCAGCGATATTGGCCGAAACGTCGGTCGTGCTCGACAATTTGCCGAGGATCAGCGACGTTGGCATCTATGAGGAAATTTTGACTGAGCTTGGAGCCGTGGTCACGTGGGACGAAGATTCGATGCGAATCGATCCGTCCTCTATGAAATCAATTCCAATGCCGAACGGCAATGTGAAAAAATTACGAGCTTCCTATTATTTGATGGGCGCCATGCTGGGACGCTTCGGAGAAGCGACCATCGGTCTTCCGGGCGGCTGCAATTTCGAGCCCCGGCCGATCGACCAGCATATCAAAGGCTTCGAGGCATTGGGTGCTGAAGTGTCCAATGAGGGCGGATCGATTCGGATTCGGGCCCGGGAACTGCGGGGCGCGAAGATTTACCTCGACGTGGTGAGCGTGGGGGCCACGATTAATATTATGCTGGCCGCTTCGCGGGCCAAAGGCATTACTTTGATCGAAAATGCGGCAAAAGAGCCTGAAATCATAGATGTGGCTACCCTGCTGAACTCCATGGGCGCCAAAATCAAGGGGGCGGGCACGGAGACGATCCGGATCGAAGGCGTCGATTCGATGCGCGGGTGCCGCCATTCTATCATTCCGGACCGCATCCAGGCCGGATCTTATATGATCGCCGCCGCTGCGACGCGAGGGGACGTGCTGGTAGACAACGTCATCCCGAAGCACTTGGAGGCGCTCACGGCGAAGCTGCAAGAGATGGGCGTCCATATTTATGAGATGGATGAGGCCATTCGCGTCGTAGGGCAGCCGGAGTACGAGAGTGTGGACGTGAAGGCGCTCGTGTATCCGGGCTTCGCCACCGACCTGCAGTCGCCGATGACGAGCTTGCTCACGCAAGCGAAGGGTGTCAGCATCTTGTCCGACTTCGTGTACAACAACCGGTTCAAGCATGTGCCCGAGCTCGTGCGCATGGGGGCCAAGATCAAGGTCGAGGGCCGCTCGGCCGTCATCGAAGGCGGCGTGCTGAACGCGGCCAAGGTGAAAGCGACCGATCTTCGCGCCGGCGCCTCGCTGTTCATCGCCGGTCTGACCGTTCCGGAGGGTGTGACGGAGATTACCGGTACCGAGTACATTTACAGGGGCTACGAGAACCTGGTCCCGAATTTGCGCGGATTGGGCGCGGAGATCTGGGTCGGGGAGGAAGAATAGATTCGTCTCAATTCGGCAATGATGTTTTGATAGATAGACCGGACTTGAAAATATAATAGTGTGGTGGTTAATGACGATGGATATGCAATTATCGCAGCTGGAAACGCTCAAGCTCACCGACCTTTACAAGCTGGCGAAAGAGCACCAGATTCAGTATTACAGCCAAATGAAGAAGAAGGAACTGATCTTCGCGATCTTGCGGGCGCAAGCGGAAAAGGGCGGGCTCATGTTCATGCAGGGCGTGCTCGATATTTTGTCGGAAGGCTACGGATTCCTGCGGCCGATCAACTACTTGCCGAGCTCCGAGGACATTTATATTTCCCAGTCCCAAATCCGCAAGTTCGATCTTCGATCCGGCGACATCGTATCCGGCAAGTGCCGACCTCCGAAGGAAAACGAACGGTACTTCGGCTTGCTCCAAGTGGAAGCGGTCAATGGCGAAAAGCCGGAAACGGCGGCGGAACGGCTTCATTTCCCAGCTCTTACTCCTCTCTATCCTCAAACGAAGTTTGTATTAGAGACTACCCCTACGAATCTTTCCACAAGAATTATGGATTTGTTAAGCCCGGTCGGGATGGGGCAGCGCGGTTTGATCGTAGCTCCGCCGAAGGCAGGGAAGACGCTCTTGCTCAAGGAAATCGCCAACAGCATTTCTACCAACTACCCGGAAGTGGAACTGTTCGTGCTGCTCATCGACGAGCGGCCGGAGGAAGTCACCGATATGCAGCGTTCCGTGAAGGCGGAAGTGGTCGCGTCGACATTCGACGAGCTGCCGGAGAACCATATCAAGGTGGCGGAGCTGGTGTTGGAGCGGGCGCAGCGGCTTGTGGAGCATAAGAAGGACGTAGTTATTCTGCTCGATAGCATCACGCGCTTGGCGCGGGCCTACAATTTGGTCATTCCGCCGTCTGGACGGACGCTGACCGGGGGGATCGATCCGGGGGCGTTCCATCGGCCAAAACGGTTCTTCGGGGCGGCGCGCAACGTGGAGGAAGGCGGCAGCTTGACCATTCTGGCGACGGCGCTCGTAGAGACCGGTTCGCGGATGGACGATGTGATCTATGAAGAATTCAAAGGAACGGGCAACCTGGAGCTGCATCTCGACCGGAAGCTGGCCGAACGCCGCATCTTCCCGGCCATCGACATTCGTCGTTCCGGTACGCGGCGCGAGGAAATGCTCATGACGAAGGAAGAGCTGGATAAAATCTGGGCGATCCGCAAAAATATGAACGAATCCCATGAGTTCACGGAATCGCTCATCAAGAAAATCGCAGAAGCGAAGACGAATGCCGAATTCCTGGCTACATTGGAAGCGAGACCGGACGGGAAGCCGGATTCCAAGCGGGTTAAGCACTCCGCCTCCTAGGCCGCACAACAGTCAGTAGAAGAGGGGGAAGCGTATGTATCTCGTGTATGCCGATGCGGAAGGGAATGTGTACGACCACCCCGAGCTGCTCGGACTGGGCCGCAGCGGGGACATGATTACGGAGATTTTAGAGGACGAGCTGATTCCCCTTCCGGAGGGGGCGACGCTCGTCAGCTTGCCGGATACTCGTCCGATCGGATGGAACGAGGACGCCGGGCGGATGGAGCCCCTCGAGGGCTATGCTGCGGTAGGTGCTCTGCTGCCGCAAGGATTCACCCGCCTGCTCCTGCCGGGGTATGTGAAGACGGACAAGGAGAAGAAGTTCCCGCTGTTCGGCTATACCGCCGTCGTGTGGAAAGAGGGCGGCTTCTTCGTGGCGGCGGATGCGACCGACGACCCCGAGCCGTGGAATCCGCGCAATTGCGACGTCGACGTGCTCGAGCGGCAGGTGAAGCGGATCACCGAGCAGTACCCGGACAACCGGCTGTATGCCCACCTGTCTAACTGCGCGCTCGGGTATGAATGCTTGACCGCGTCGAACACGTTCCTGAACCGGCTGGAGGGAGCCGTGCCGGTGTCGTACTCGTGCAACGCCGGCTGCTTCGGCTGCATCTCGGAGCAGCCGGACGACAGCGGGTTCCCGGCGCCGCAGACGCGCATGAACTTCAAGCCTACGGTCGACGAGATCGCGGAGATCATGCTCGAGCACCTGAAGACGCCGGAGAGCATTATCAGCTTCGGCCAGGGCTGCGAGGGCGAGCCGTCTACACAGGCGGCGCTCATCATTCCGGCGATCAAGCGGGTGCGCGAAGCGACGAAGCTCGGGTACATCAACATCAACACGAATGCCGGGCTGACCGATCATATCCGCGGCATCGTGGACGCCGGGCTCAATCTGATGCGGGTCAGCACCATCAGTGCGATCGATGCGCATTACAACGCGTATTACAAGCCGCGCGCGTATACGCTCGCCAATGTGGAGAAGTCGCTTCGCTACGCTACGGACCGCGGGGTATACACGTCGATCAATTACTTGATCTTCCCCGGAGTTACCGACCGCGAGGAGGAGATCGAAGCGATGCTCGGCTTCGTGCGGAGAACGGGCCTGCGGCTCATACAGATGCGGAACCTGAACATCGACCCTGAGAGTTACCTGGCGCTTATTCCACCGCCGCAGGGCGAGATCTACGGCATGAAGCAGATGCTCGACATCTATCGCTCCGAATTGCCGGATGTCGTCATCGGCAGCTACACGCATGTGCCTCCGGGCTTGGTCAATGCTCCAGCGAATCCCAGCTAGGAAGCAGCCGGGAAGCGTACAAAACAGTTGCGCAGGCTGTTCCTGCGTGCTATAATCGCGTTATGTGTCTATATAACTCTGGTTCGACAAACTGATCCAGGGCGGAAAGAGGTGAAGTTCAATGAAAGCTAACACACATCCTAAGTACAACATTACGACGGTGACTTGCGCTTGCGGCAATACGTTCGAGACGGGTTCCATCAAGCAAAACCTTCGTGTGGAAATTTGCTCGGCCTGCCACCCGCACTTCACAGGCAAGCAGAAGTTTATCGATGCCGGCGGTCGTGTTGATAAATTCAAGAAGAAATACGGCGTATAAGATCGAATGCCGTTTCCTGCGATTTCATAAGCATACTGCACCCTCTCTTGGCCATCCTAATGGCAAAGGGAGGTTGTTTTTTTATGGCCAAGAACATGCGGTATACACGGATGGCGGCGTTCGGCTTGCTGGCAGCGACTCTCGTGGCGGCCGGGGGATGTACGGCCAAGACTCGGCAAGTTAAGTCGTATTCGGGCGACGGTTACCTGGGCGTAACGAACGGCAACCCGAGCTTGCCCATCAGCCCTACGGCGCATACGTACCAATCCGATACGGATATGATGAAGGGCGCGCTCGCCCTTGTCCCGGGCATCAGCCGGTCCCGGATCAACCTCAATGGATCGCGGGCGAAAGTCAAGCTCTACGTGCCGGCAGGCACTTCGGACGAGGAGCGGGAACGCATTCGCCAAGGGGCGGTCGCGGAGCTGACCAAAGCGATGCCGCGCTATGTGTTTCATGTCACCGTCCGATAGCCGCCCTTCGACGGAATCCGGTTGTTGGTAGATGGCTGATTGAGGCGGATTGCTCCAAATCCCTGGGTTTCTTAACAGATGCTTCAGGTTGCTATTTGGACCTTGATCCGCTATACTTAGTTTTACCGTGCTAGATGGGGAGGTAGCGGTGCCCTGTAACCCGCAATCCGCTGTAGCGGGGTTGAATTCCTGATTGAAGGTCTTGTCGATGTAAGGCCTGCCCTCTATACGTAGTGTTGACAGTCGGGTCCTCCGCAATGAGCACCTGTGAACCCGGTCAGGTCCGGAAGGAAGCAGCCGTAAGCAGGATCGTTCATGTGCCGGGGGGCAGCCTAACTCGAGCTAACCGGTAGAGGTAACGCTTGGATCGCATCGATCAACATCAGGTGCACGGTTTCATAGAGTATACAGACACACTGGAGGGGCTCCCTGCGGTGTTTTTTTGTTTTACCGTGTAAAAAAGGGAAACCTTATACTGTAGCGAATTGTATATTTATGGATAGATCTGCTGGATAGATTTATGGATAGGCAACCTGTACGTAAAGGTGGTCAATACTTTGCTGCATAAACTCCATTTGTCTGAAGACGATTTGCACATCTACCTGCATAAGCTGTTGACGCACCCGGCGGTATGGACAGACGCCTGCGGGACGATTCTGGACAGCAATGCCCGCCTGACGTCGCTCACGGAGATGCACGATCTCACCGAATGTACGCTTGACGACTTGTTCCCGGAGCATCCGCTGACCGTGGATGCATCCGGCTGCATCGGTCCGGAGTCGGCCCGCCCGATCGAGCTGCGCACCGGATCCGGCGCTCTGCTGAAGGGGTACCGGACGGTGTACTTCGCGGAGACCGATGAACGGGAATACCGGCTAGTGGTGCTGCATGATTTTGCCGCGGCCGGCCCGAGCTTGCTCCAGCAATTCGCCGGGATGTTCATCAAGGATGTGAACATGGGCGTGCTGCTGATCGATGAGCACTTCACCCTCGTGGATATCAGCGAGATGGCGTGCCGGATCCTTGGGGTTGACAAGGCTCGGGCGCTGTATAGACCGGTGGACGAAGTGTTCGAGGTCGTGCCCGAGGAGCATCGGCTGGTCCAGCGGACGCTGCTGGACGGCGTGGTTGTGCGCAATCATGCGGTCAGCTGGACGAACAACGCGGAGCGGTACGAATTGCTGCTCGATTCCAACCTGCTCCGAGATGAGAGCGGTCACATTGTAGGCGCCTACGTCATGTTCAAGGATGTGACGAATTTGCGTTCGCTCGAGCAGCAGGTGCAGCGCAGCGACCGGCTCGCGATGATCGGCCAGATCGCGGCGGGTACCGCCCATGAGATCCGCAATCCGCTCACCTCGATCAAGGGCTTCCTCCAAGTGCTCCAGCGTACGTTCGAGAGCTCGGGGATGGAGAAGGAGTTCGGGTTCACCGAACTGATGCTATCGGAGATCGATCGGATCAACGAATTGGTTAACGAGTTTCTGCTGCTCAGCAAGCCCCGCGACGTATCCTATGACCGCATCGATATGTCAGCCGTCATCCGCGAAGTGCTCCCCATCATCAATAACCAGGCGGTTCTGCACAATGTGACGATTCGGTATCAGTCCGTGTACCAGATGCCCGAAGTGATCGCCGATCAAAGTCTGCTTAAGCAAGTATTCATCAACCTGTGCAAAAATGGGATAGAAGCGATGGTGACAGGAGGGACATTGACGGTAACGGAACGGGTCGATCCCGCGGAGCAAAAGGTGCATGTCGATATTCACGATGCGGGGCCGGGCATTCCTGCGTTTCTCATCGACAAGATTTTCGATCCTTTCTTTACGACCAAAGAGAACGGTACGGGGCTCGGGCTGTCGGTCTGCCAACGGATCATTCACGATATCGGCGGCCACATCCGCGTCTCGTCCAAAGGGTTCGGAACCACGTTCACCGTGTCGATGCCATATGTGCGCTCGTAAGTGTGGGGCGGCGTTGGTCAACGTTTCACGGATATAGTATAATGGAATGGATATGCCTGAATGGGCGGGGGCCGCAGGAATACGCGGCATTGCCGGTCAGGCTGCCTTACCATCACGCGAATGATCGGGAGAATTCTTATGGCGCACATTGCATTATACCGCACCTATAGACCGCAGGCATTCCGGGATATCGTCGGACAACAGCACATCACCCAAACGCTGCAGAACGCTCTGCGGGAAGGGCGCATGTCGCACGCGTATTTGTTCAACGGACCTCGGGGGACCGGGAAGACGAGCGTGGCACGGGTGCTGGCCAAAGCGATCAACTGCGAGAACGGACCCGCGGAGGAGCCCTGCAACGCTTGCTCGGCTTGCCGTAGAATTACGGACGGGGCCGTTATGGACGTCGTGGAGATTGATGCCGCTTCCAATCGGGGCGTCGAGGAAATCCGCGAGGTTCGCGACAAGGTCAAGTACGCTCCGACGGAAGTTCGGCAAAAAGTGTATATTATCGATGAAGTGCATATGCTTACGAACGAGGCGTTCAATGCCTTGCTGAAGACGCTGGAGGAGCCTCCGCGCCACGTCATGTTCATCCTGGCGACGACGGAGCCGCACAAGCTGCCGGCCACGATTATCTCGCGCTGTCAGCGCTTCGACTTCCGCCGGGTCTCGCTCGAGGAGCAGGTCGGCCGGCTGGAGCTCATCTGCCGCGAGGAGGGCGTTCAGGCCGAGCCGGAGGCGCTTCAATATATCGCCCGGCTGTCGGACGGCGGGATGCGCGATGCCCTGAGCGTCTTGGATCAGATCATCGCCTATACCGGCAACGAGATCCGGTACGAGGCGGTGCTCGCCATTACCGGAGGCATTTCCTCGGAACAGTTCGGCCGGTTGGCGGGCGCGATAGCGGCACAGGACATCGCCGCTTGCCTGGCGATGGTCGAAGGATTCATGCAGGAAGGGCGCAGCGCCGAGAAATGCATGGAGAACTTGATCTACTACTTCCGCGACGTGCTCATGCTGAAGCTCGTTCCCGGCGCGCAGGCGCAGGGGATGACCGAGCGGGTGCTGGCCGGTTCGGAGTCACAGCCCTGGGTCGAGCGGTTCACCGCCGAGCAGCTGTTCGAGATGATCGACGTGCTGAACCGGTACCAGACGGAGATGAAATATTCCGCTCAGCCCCAGACGATGCTGGAAGTGGCGCTGATGAAAATTTGCACGGCGACCGGCGGAAGCTCGGCAGTCGGAGCCGGTGCGGGCGGAGCCACACCTGCGGCGGCTGGAGCGTCTGGCGCCGGTTCGGCCGGCGCGTCCGCTGCGGGCGAGCTGGCCGCGCTTCGCCAGAAGGTTGAGCTGCTGGAGCGGCAGCTGACGAAGCTTATGCAGACCGGCGTGCCGGCGGCCGCGGGCGGGCGCGAGCCGGAGGCCGCCCGGCCGTCGCCGATGGCAGCCCGCGGGGGTGCGGGTGCCGCGCCGGCGGTGCGGAAGTCGGCGGTGAAGCTGGATGCGTTCCTGACCCAGGCGGACGCCGAGCTGCACCGGCAAGCGCTGGCCAAGTGGAGCCAAGTGCTGCAGCAGGTGAAGGAGCGCCGGATTACCGTGCACGCCTGGCTCGTGGACGGCGAGCCTGTCGCCGCCTCCGGCGATACCGTGCTGCTCGCCTTCAAGAGCGGCATGCACCGCGACACGACGGAGAAGCCGGCGCACAAGGAGCTCATCGAGCAGGTGATGAGCGAGCTGCTCGGGGCGAAGCTGAAGCTCGCCACCGTCATGATGAAGGAATGGAAGGACGCGCAGTCCGGCGCCCAAGAGCCCGCAGAGGAGCTGCGCTTGGATGGCGAAGAGGGAGCCGCCGCCGGCGCGCCGAAGGAAGAGTGGATCGATGAAGCGATTCAGCTGTTCGGCGAGGATCTCGTGGTGATCAAAGACTAATACCAAGGATCCGGGAGGATCCCCAAGGAGGATGCATACGCATGAACAACATGAACCAAATGATGAAGCAAGTGAAGAAGATGCAGGAGCAAATGCTGAAGGCGCAAGAGGAGCTCGCCACGAAGTTCGTGGAAGGTTCGTCCGGCGGCGGCGTCGTTACGGTGACAGCCACGGGTCATCGCAAAATTACGAACATCGTCATCAAACCGGAAGCCGTCGATCCGGACGATGTGGAAATGCTGCAGGACCTCGTGCTGACGGCGGTCAACGACGCGTTGACGAAGGCCGAGGAGCTGGCCGAGAAGGATATGGGCCGATTCACGGCCGGCATGAAGATGCCGGGCTTGTTCTAAAGTTCCAGCCGGAGTCCCGTATCGCCGGGATGATGGACTAATTACGAGATGGGGTTTATGCATTGTATTACCCGGAACCGATCGCGAAACTCATAGATGCATTCTCCCGCTTGCCCGGTGTTGGTCCGAAGACGGCTGGCAGGCTCGCCTTTCACGTGCTGCGGATGAAGGAAGAGGACGTGCTTGATTTTGCCAAGGCGCTCGTCAGCGTTAAGCGCAATCTGCATTACTGCTCGGTGTGCTGCAACATTACGGATGTGGATCCGTGCCGCATTTGCTCGGACCGCAGCCGCGACGCTTCGGTCATCTGTGTCGTGCAGGAGCCGAAGGATCTCGTCGCCCTGGAGCGGACCAAGGAATTCCACGGCTACTACCATGTGCTGCATGGGGCGATCTCGCCGATGGAAGGGATCGGGCCGGACGATATTCGTATGGCGGAGCTGCTTCGGCGCCTCGGCGACGATCAGGTGCAGGAGCTCATTCTCGCGACGAACCCGAATCTGGAGGGGGAAGCGACCGCCATGTACTTGTCCCGGCTCGTCAAGTCGTTTGGGCTCAAGGTGACCCGGATCGCGCATGGGTTGCCGGTTGGCGGGGACTTGGAGTATGCCGATGAGGTGACGCTCTCCAAGTCTCTGGAAGGCCGCCGGGAGCTGCTATAACGCGATCGATTTTTAATAGCTGCGCAGTTTTTTGAGGAACTTCGGCTGGCCCGCTTGGATGGCGGTTCGGTCGGGGTTCTTTTCGCGTTGCTGGTTCTAGAATGCGCCCGTTGCCATATTTATAGAATGAGCGATCATTCATAGATAAGGAGTGACGGTATGCGCTGGTTCACGTTTTGGAAAAGCTGGTTTCCGCCGCGGGAGGAACAGGACGACCGTTTGCCGGACAAGCAGCAGCTGCTGGTCGAGGTGCAGGCGGCCCTGCAGGATTGGAAAAA
Source organism: Paenibacillus sp. HJGM_3 (assembly GCF_045062745.1). Taxonomy (NCBI): domain Bacteria; kingdom Bacillati; phylum Bacillota; class Bacilli; order Caryophanales; family Paenibacillaceae; genus Paenibacillus; species Paenibacillus sp. HJGM_3. The sequence continues at coordinate 680 of NZ_JBJGED010000017.1, read as the reverse complement.
TGCGCATCGCCATCTCGATTACGCGGTCGAGCGCGATGAGATCGATTATGCGATTTTCGCCCTGGAGGCGGCGGAGAAACGGTATGAAATGCTATTGAGAAAAGCCAAGGCTCAGCAGCTTCATGTGCTGCAAGTTGGACATGCTAAGGTGGTGGAAGGGTAATGGTGAATCTGGTCGTTACGGTCTTGTTCGCCGTTTCCTTGCTGCTGCTGATCGTGTTGCTGCTTCGCAATCGGCAGGCGCGTTCCTGGCTGGCTTATACGATGCTGCATATCGTCGTGGCCGCTTTTTTGTTGTACTTTTTGAATTTGGCCAGCGTCTATACGGGCTTCCGTATTCCGATCAACATGCCGACCGTCGCTTCGGTTGTCGTATTGGGCGTCCCTGGCGTGGCGATGCTTGTAGGGCTGAAGCTGTTCGTTTTGTAGCTCTGTTGGCTGGATAATAGTGGCGGTTGACCCCTCTGCCATGTCTGTGATAGATTAAGAGTCTGCTTCCGAGACCATGCAGTGGTACCGAAGGAAGTGGAAGAAAAAAGGTGTTGCAATCGAATAGGCGAATGTGCTATATTCATAAAGTCGCTGTTCGGACGGCAGTGCTGCCGACGACGACGGGATTGTTCCTTGAAAACTGAACAACGAGCGTGCAAGTATAGCGAACTTCGGTTCGCAAACAAGCT